>JAAYUQ010000138.1 GCA_012517575.1 Bacteroidales bacterium
CCGATGCTGTTTTTCCAATAGTTGGAACTCGAAGCATATTTATTGGCGTAAGCTATATTGATTGCTTCGTCCTTGCGCATAAACGACCGCCAAATCGTTTGTTTTACGCCTCTGACATCGATACGGGCCTGATTGCCGGTTTCCATTCTGAATTTTACGCCAAAGGAAGTTAAATAGCGACTGGTAGAGCCTGGATTCCCCAAAATCATGGTAAAATCGTCGGATTGATAACCTTTGTTTGAAATGGCAGCGAAACGTTTTGGAACATAAGGAACGTTGTCTTTTGAATATTCCGCAGGCTGGCCATCAGGAGATGCATAAACACGGAAAACCGAAAAATCTCCCGTATGACGCGGCCACATCCAATTATCGGTATCGCCTCCAAAATTTCCAATGGAACTGGGCGGAGCAAAAGCCAATCGAACATCTTTGAACTCCTCGTAAACAAGTAGATAAAATTCGTTTCCGGCAAAGAAAGGTTTCACTTCCGCCAGATAATGCGTATCCTTTTCTGCAGCTTTAGAAATACTGTCGGAAATTTCGTTAATTTTTCCGTTTCTCGATTTTTCGGATAATGTATCGGGCAGACGGGAAAGAACTTGCTTGGTAACATCTTCAATTTTAACCAAAAATTTAACAGAAAGGCCTGGCGTGGGTATTTCATCTTCTAATCGAACAGCGTTAAAACCATCTTTCAAATAGTTATGCTCCACCGAACTGTGCTGTTGAATGGCATCAAACCCGCAATGATGATTGGTAAAAATCAGACCTTGACGGGAAACCACCACACCGGTACAGCCATTGCCAAAAACAATGACGGCATCTTTCAAACTTATATTTTTATCACTGTAAATATCTTCTGCGCTCAAGGAGCACCCCATTCCATTCATTTTCTGAATATTAATCTGATGAATGTAAGGTAACATCCACATACCTTCGTCGGCCTTGGCGCTAACAAAAAGTAAAAAAATCGACAAAAAAACTATTATTCTTTTCATACCTCTCAACATTTATTTTTTAAAATTAGTTATCCAACTGATAAAAAGGGAAATAGTCTTCAGTGAGACAATTCGAAGTTGACATTTTTACAGAGCAAAATCAAAATGAAACAGACTTAACTTGGAAGTTAACCTGTTTTAGATTTTCAAACTTTCAAAAGAGCGGTTCTGTAAAAATCAGAATGAACCCACTTTTTTTGCACAACGAATTATCAAACTACTTTCCTGTTGAAGTACAAAAGTAATAAAATACATTCAATCTCGGAATTTATAAAGGGAAGGAAAAGAAATTTGAGAACAAAAAAAAAACAGGAAGATTTTCTCGCATGAGCATCCTCCTGTTTTTTACTAAATTGAAAGTTGAAAGTTATGAAATCTTGATTTCCTTTACATTTTTAGCTTTCTTTGCTTCTTCATGTTTTGGCAAGGTTACGTACAAAATTCCGTTTTCATATTTTGCAGAAATCTTGTCGGCGTTCACAACATCTTCAGGAACAGTAAAACTACGCTGGAACGATTCGTAGCTAAATTCGCGACGAGTAACCTTTTCACCTTCTTTTTCTTCCTTCTCCTGTTGTTTTTCGGAAGAGATGGTCAACATTCCGTCGTCATAACTTACTTTGAAGTCTTCTTTGTTCAGACCGGGTGCAGCAACTTCGATGCAATATTCATCTTTTGTTTCTTTTACATTTACTGCAGGCAAAGTCATGTTATCACCTGCAAAGTTAAATGCATCCCAATCCAGCAAATCTGTATCAAAAAATCTGTCAATCAACGATGGAAGCGAAGGAGTCCGATTACTTCCAGATCTGAAAACTTTTGGTAATGCCATAATTAACACCTCCTATATTTTAAAAGTTAAACCATCAATTGCTTTTGAAATCTTTTTTGATTGATTTCGTACTATTTCAATCAAAACTCGTACCAGCTACCAAAAAATTCACCTCAAGTATGTATATATTATTGACAATCAAGTGCTAATAAGAGAAACTTTACAGGTAAATAAAATTAAAACATCATATAAGGCATGAAAACAACAAAGAAAATCTGTCGAAATGAGAAAAATGCTGTCAATATGACAGGCAAAAATTGAAATTCTCACGAACTGGCCAAAATCAAAAATATTCTCCTTTGCCACATTGAAAATTTGAACCGAATAACTTTCAATTGCTTAATTCCGGAATAATTTTCAAGAAAACTTTCTCAAAGAAAATTATTAAAACTTATTTTACCGGTGGATAAATATTTTTCTATTTTGAATTATTAAAATTGATGTTTTCGTTGCATTTCCTTAGAACGGCGTAGCGTGTATCGTCCTGAAATTTGTTTACAGTTTTTGTTTATAATCCTGAATCCTGTTTACTTTTTTGTAAACCTATTTCAGGACTATACATCCCATCTGAATCAGAATCGTTTTATATAACGAAAGAGGCAGAGAAAACATTCTCCACCTCCATACGATAAATTTAAAACAACCTGAAAATTAAATCTTACGATCCGTCATCTGCCTGTCAATCATCCAACCGGGATATTCAGGTTTGAGTCTGCTCACGGCATCCAATTGTTGAATTTCATCCTCCGTAAAATCAATATTGACCGAATTCAGGTTATCTTTCAATTGCTCCGGCTTTTTTGCTCCGAGAATAACGGAAGTTACTACCGGCTGATGTAACAACCAAGCCAAAGCTACCTGAGCAACGGAAACTCCTTTGCTGCTGGCCATTGGCTGCATTACATCTATGATGTCATAAGCTTTTTCCTTGTCGATGGGAGGAAAATCGTAATTTGCTCTTCGTCCTTCTTTGTCAGCATTTTGTCGAGTGTATTTTCCACTCAGGAAACCACCTGCCAATGGACTCCAGACCAACAATCCAATTTTTTGATCGAGCAGCATCGGGACAATTTCACGCTCCAAATCACGACCGGCAATGGTATAATAAGCCTGTAAAGAAACAAATTTTGAAAGATGATTTTGTGCAGAAATACCCAATGCTTTCATGATCTGCCATGCGGCAAGATTGCTGCACCCAATGTAGCGAACTTTTCCGCTTTTAACCAGCATGTCGAGAGTTTCGAGTGTTTCTTCCATCGGTGTCAAAGGATCAAAACCGTGAATCTGATAAAGATCGATATAATCGGTTTGAAGTCGTTGCAAACTTTCATCAACTTGTTGCATGATGTGTTTTCTACTCAAACCGGTATCATTTGGCCCTTCGCCCATCATTCCACGTACTTTTGTGGCTATGACCAGTTCATAGCGTTTTAAGCCCAAATCGCGGATAGCTTTTCCGGTCAACTGCTCACTTAATCCAAAACTATACACATTGGCTGTGTCAATAAAATTAATTCCTGCGTCAACAGCTATTTTTATCAATTCATTTGCTGCATCCTGTGGAAGGGAACCGATAGCTGTCCATGTTCCTCGTCCACCAAAAGTCATAGTACCCAAACACAATTCTGATACTTTTAAACCGGTATTACCCAATAATTTGTACTTCATATTCCTTAATTTTATTAAGTTTTTACCCATTGGTTCAACTAAAAACAATAAAAAAATCATATTGTTCAACTGGTCTTAACAAATAAAATTGCTATAGACCAAAATCCGCTTTTAAATTTTAGAGCTTAGTACATAAAAAATGTAAAACATTTATATTCTTTATTCCCAGATATTTAATAATGGGGCATTGTCCCAAACCCCACTCACTTTTTTATCTTGACATAAAAAAGTAAGCAAAAAACGTCAAGACTGTGTCCGCTTCGCTCGAAAAATGGGCGTTCGTTGGCTAAAATCTTCTAAACTCGCTCCTTCGTCGCTCAAACAGAGAAGATTTTTTAACGCCAATTTCAGTGCTTTTTCGGCTCACCGGGCAAGGTCACTTTTCAACCTTATTTTAATTTTATTTGCAACCTTCATAGTGAGGAATCTAACACCAAAATATAACCTTATTCGCTTATTAAAATCAATGTTGAAAATCTGGAGATTTTATTTTTAACTGGACATTGCCCGGAGGCTACGCCGAACGGGGGTAAAGAAACAAATAAGAGGAAAAATGTGCTTTTAAATTCTTTTTGAGCGGCAAAGCCACAAAATTTTTGCCCCCTCTTTCTTGCTGCTTCGCAGCTTTTAAAAAGAAACAGCCCGCATTTGCGGGCTGCTTCTATACCAAATTATTGATTGCTCATACATTCATTAAAAGCTTTTTTAGCAGAAGTACTATTGCTGAACATATCAAAATCTTTAACGAAAGCACCATAAGAATAATTTTCTTCGCCTATATCAATACACATTATTTGAATTAGCGCAGTTAGAAACTTTTCTTTCTGATAAGTTTCTTTTTTGCTCAAATAGGATAGAAAAGCACTATTATTTAACGGCTTATTTTTCAAATACTCAAATAATATATATCCCAGTTCTTCTGATTTCGACTCATCATTATTATTTAACAAGAAATCGCAAATACAATCGTAATCTGACGTTGTCAATTTTTCCTGTTTTTCCATTTTTTCTGAGACTTCCCATATATTAGGGTGTAATTGCTGACTAACTGTGTCTTTTTTTCTCTCTGTACTGTTTTGCACAAAATCTGTTGAAACAACTTTACTATTCCTATTTTTGCTGTTACAAGATACAGCAAAAATTATCAGGGCAAATATTCCATAAACAAATACTTTCTTATTCATAATCGGGGAATCTATATGGTATAACAACACGAGTATTATCAACGGGTAAGACATACGGCGTAAAAGTAAAAGAGGACGATTCTGAAGAAGATTTTGGGAATTGGTCTGTACCTGCGTTAAATCTATTGGCAGAAGTAGAGTATTGTACTGGTGATTTCAAATCATCCATTAAATTCAAAAAACCTTTTTTCTCCATTGGGTCATTTTTTTCTAAAGCATTAGTTATTTTTTGAAGTTCCAGTATATCAGCATCATTTATTCTCATACATCCCCACGTGCTTGCCAAATCTGTACGCCCTTCGTATTTGCCCTCTTGCCTTCCCCCGTGAACGTGCATACCGTTTCTGCTACCGCCTTCTTCGCCCTGATAATCCAAAGCCAATAAATCATTGGGGCCAAAACTAACTCTATTATATCCTGTTCCTTCTCCTGTTTCTCTATATCCAACTATTTGATATTTGCCTTGTGGGGTATCCGAATTTTTCACATCTCTTGTTCTGCCACCTGTACCAATAGTTTTAACGACAGTGCGATAAACTTCATTGCCATTTCTATCTCTTGCAATAAAAACGGCATACCCACTTTGGCCTCTATTATTGTATGCGTGTACGTCAATATTCCACCTACCGTCTGGATCTATGCGGTTTACGGGGTTGTTGTGACAATACCCATACGGGCTGACGGAATAGTATTTTTCTGCCAGCGGATCAGGGGTGGTGAACCGCATAAGGGCGGGATACATTCCTCGTGCTCCGTAATCGTACGTGTCGTAACCGTGCATTTCCATAAATTCTTTGCCGTTGTATTTTTTTGTTCCTAAGAGTCCTTACAAAAATAATGTTTTTATTTGAATTAATATTTTTTAAAGAATACAATCCTTTATAATAAATTGAGTGTGATTGCCTCTCGAACTTATTCGTTTTGTTTACAAAAAAATCACACCCAATCAATACTTTTATTTTAGAAATCATTGCCAATGGGGCCTTGTCCCAAACCTCACTCACTTTTTTAACTTGACATAAAAAAGTAAGCAAAAAACGTCAAGACTGTGCCCGTTTCGCTCGAAAAATGGGCGTTCGTTGGATAAAACCTTCTAAACTCGCTCCTTCGTTGCTCAAACAGAGAAGATTTTTAACGCCAACTTCACTGATTTTTCGGTTCACCGGGCAAGGTCACTTTTCAACCTTATTTTAATTTTATTTGCAACCTTCATAATGAGGAATATAACACCAAAATATAACCTTATTCGCTTACTAAAAGGCAATATTGAAAATCTGGAGATTTTATTTTTAACTCGACGTTGCCTGGAGGCTACGCCGAACAGGGGTAAAGAAACAAAAAAGAGGAAAAATGTGCTTTTAAATTCTTTTTGATCGGCAAAGTCATCGAAATTGTAGGTAAAAGGTGTGTGAATAACCGTTCCATTATTTGTAGCTACTGGAATTGAATCTGTCATAAAGACGAATACGGCGCATTGAGCCGTTGCTTTTTCTTTGTCTTTTTCGGGGTATTCAATGTTTGCCCGAAGCAATAATTCCTCTGCAAATGGAAGTGTTGAATCTAATTGCGTCATTGAATGCTTGTTCCTCTAATTGATTATTTAAGTAAGCATTTTCAGTTATAAATACAGTATGTCTAAAATCTAAAGGTTTTACATTTAAAAGCATATTGCTAATTTTCAAATATGAATTTTGATAATCTAATTCGGAACTTTGCATTTTGTTAGTTATACCAAACAAGAAAAAAACAAGATTAACTTTGATATTTTATTAATATTCATACGAAAAATTTTTGTCAATACCTTTTATCAACATTTCAATGTAGTTAATAAATTTCTCATCTCTTATTACCAGATCGTTGATACAATATCCATATCTTGAGACACAAATAGTATCATTGTAATTTGATTTCCTATATAATATGATTTTTGCTCGCGAGTCAAGTATATAATTTCTAAGTGTGTCTTTAACTCCACAGTAAAGTTTCTTTTCAAAATTGGTTATTTTTTTTCTGTTTGTGATTGTAATCTTTTTGTAATCACCTGCAAGTTCAAAATTATCACAACATATTTTCGAATCAGTTAATGTAGTAAAATCAATATATTTTATCTGAATCTTTTGAATTTCTTCTTTCTGACCAAATGCTAAACAATTATAGCATAACGTAATTATAATTGTATAAATAATTTTTGTCATATTGATTGATTTATGGGTTGAGTTGATCTTCTTTTTTCTTTGGTGCAGTAACAACAGCTTCTCCTGTTGACGTGGGATCACTAACTTTGATATAACCCTTCATTCTGTGATTTTTACGAGTAACTTCTCCATTTGAAATTTCTCCATGCTTTTTCGCAGTTTCTTGTTCTGATCCTTCAATTACCCTCTTTTCTTCAAGATTATCATATTGTTTATCTTCAATTGTTGCATTTTTTACAAACTCATCTTTTTTTGAATCAAACTGATTTGCATGATCAAGTTCGTGATTGAGAAGGGTTGCTGGAGATAATATTGCATTTTCATCTGTAAGTTTAGCTAAGTTTGGATTCCAAAGTATTGTTTTATCTTTTGATTGAAATTTATTCTGATTTCCAGTAGTCTCATTAATATAATAAACTTCTTTTGAATCATTCAGAGATTTTAAAAATCCATTAGTACCTTTGCTATTCATATATTTTACAGTTGCTGTAAATTTGTCCTTAAAATCTTGAGATACCTTTGGCGCAAACTTTACAAGTCTACCGTCTGGATCAATATACTTTACGGGATTGTTAGAACAATATGCATACGGGCTAATGGAATAGTATTTCTCCGCCAGCGGATCAAGGGTGGTGAACCGCATTATGGCGGGATACATTCCTCGTGCTCCGTAATCGTACGTGTCGTAACCATGCATCTCAACAAATTCTTTGCCGTTGTATTTTTTTTATTCCCAAGAGTCCTTACAAAAATAATGTTTTTATTTGAATTGATGTTTTTATTTGAATTGATGTTTTTTTAAGAATACAATTCTTTATAATAAATTGAGTGTGATTGCCTCTCGAACTTATTCGTTTTGTTTACAAAAAATCACACCCAATCAATACTTTTATTTTAGAAATCATTGCTAATGGGGCATTGCC
>JAAYUQ010000139.1 GCA_012517575.1 Bacteroidales bacterium
ATTTAACCGAAGATAAATTTAAAATAATTGGAAATGTTATCGACTCCGAAGTGTTTTATTACAAAGAAAAAAAAATCGACCCAAATCAATTGAAATTCTGCGCCGTAGCGACATGGAATACAAAAAAAACTCCTGATAAATATCCTGAATTATTTATTGAAGCATTGGCTTTATTTCAAAAAAATTGCGAAAAAGATATTGTTTTAACTATTATTGGTAGTGGAAACAGACTGAACGATCTGAAAAAACTATGCGAGGAAAGAAATTTAAAAGCCACTTTTACAGGATATTTGGATAAAACAGAAATTGCCCGTTATCTTCAGCAAACCGATTTTTTTGTTCATGCCAGCAGAATTGAAACATTTGGTGTTTCGACCGCCGAGGCATTGATTTGCGGAGTTCCGGTAATTTGTTCAAATGTTGGAGCATTGCCCGAATTGGTGAATAACAGTAATGGCATTCTTTGCAACAACCATATTGACGATTGGGTAAAAGGGCTGAAACAATTAACTGAAACCAAATACGACCGAGCCTCCATCGCTGAAAAAATGAAGGAAAAATTTTCAGCACACACCATTGGCAAAGCCATCGATGAAGTATATGAGAAAGTTCTTCATTAAAAAGTTGAAACAATTTTGTGAATTTTAAAAATATTCACTGGTCAGAAAATAAAGAACTCACTTATAACTGATTCGTCCCAGCATTTTAGCCAGTTTTTCAATATCGGCATGAAAAAAGCTAAAAATTAATCCAACCAGTGAACGCAATTTCCAATCGAGCTTACGAAATCCAAACCTGAAAATAGAACTAACGTAATCTTTGCGGGCATTTTTAAAATCTTTCCGAATCAGTTTATATCTGCCCGACCTGGAATAAGCAACCACCAAAAGCCTAAAAAAATTATTCCTTAATTTCGCTTCACTCACTTCTGTCCCTGCAAAAGTATCAGGATGTTCATGATAAAATGTGAGCAGAAACCGGTAAATATTTTCATAAAGTTCTGCCGTATATGTTTTGGTAATCTGATAAGGATACATTCTCCATTTACCCAGAAGTTGCGGAATGAAAACAAATTCACCCTGCAAAGACAAATATATCCAAGTAGTCCAGTCAACAAGTGGCAAATGATGAGTCTGAATAAATCCACCCAATTTCAATAGTGTTTCTTTTCTTATCATCACCGTAAGTGCAGGAATAAAATTGGAAAACATCAGCAGACCGGTAATGGAACCAATCGGTCGGTTGTTGAGCTTTTCAATCGGGTACGTTATTTCATTCGTGGAATGAATTTCCGACAAATCCTGCGAAACAGAATAAGCCTGTCCATAACAAAAAACCGCATTTTCGTTCTTTTCCAACGCTTCCACCTGAAATGAAAGCTTCTCGGACACCCACACATCGTCGCCTTCGAGTATGGCAATATATTTTCCTTGCGCTACAGACAAAGCAAAATTGTAAGTTTCAGCCAGCCTGAAAATACCAACGTTTTGCTGCGTGAAAACCTTGATGCGTTGATCGTTTTCAGCAAAACTTCTGGCTATTTCATAAGTTTTGTCTGTACTTCCATCGTCCACAATAATCATTTCCCAATTTTCGTAGGTCTGCGAGATGACCGACAAAATACAGTCAGAAATATACTTTTCGTGATTATAAGTTGGAGTTATGATCGAAACAAGCGGTTTATTCATTTTTCAGAGGTTTGGCTACAGTTGCAAATTGTTTGTAGCGGGCATCTTTCAGCAAACCGAAACTTAAAGCAATAAAGAGCTTTTCTTTCCAGCTTTTGCACGGACGAATTCCTTCATGCACCAAAATCTGATAACCCTGTTGTCGGAACATTCTCTGCATGCTCTTAGAAGTGAAAAACCGGATGTGTGTATCATCGAGAATGCCACCTTCCGGTTTATACTGAAAATCTTTCTGAAAAAGAATTTCGGTAATCAAATTGGAAATATACCGAAAATTTGGGATGGAAGTTACCAGCACTCCCTGATCCGTAAGAAGATTTTTGACCAAATTTACCACTTTCCATGGATTGTAAAGATGCTCCAACACATCATTGAAAACAATACAGTCGAAATAATGATCCGGTAATTGCGAATAAACTTCCATAAAATCGCCTACCAGCATTTGTTGGCAAAATCGTTTGGCTTTTTCTGCAGCATCAGGATTCATCTCTACCCCCCATACCTCTCTGTCCGCTCTCACTAAATCGGCACAAAAAGCTCCTTCACCGCAACCCACTTCCAAAATTCGTTGCGCATTTTCCGGAACATATTTCAGCATTTCAGGGCGCGGATTATGAAAATAACCTATTTCGGTTTTATGTTGGAAAGATGATTCGGATGACGATTCAGTATTCATTCTTTTAATTGTTTAAAAAGCATTCAGAAAATGGAAATTTCTTTTGCTGCTCTTTCAGCAGCATGTCCATTGCCATATAAATCTTTAGAAAAATCCGATTTTTTGTTTTGAGAAACAGAAAAAGCTTGCAAAAGTTTTTCTATATTGCAGCCAACCAATATATTAAATCCATTTTCAACCAGCTCTGTCCATTCGGTTTGCTCACGAAGTGTGATACAATGTTTGCCAAAAAAGAAAGCTTCCTTTTGTACGCCGCCGCTGTCAGTAATAACCATTTCACACGATTTTTCGAGCATCATCATATCAAAATAACCAACCGGATCTATAACCGTAAATTCCGGAATAATATTCAACTGAAGCATTAAATTGCGTGTTCGCGGGTGTAAGGGAACAATCACACGCATCTGACGATTGATTTGGTTCAACCCGTTCACGATATTTTTCAATTTCTCGTCACTGTCGGTATTTTCCTGACGATGAACAGTTGCCAACACAAATTTTTCTTTCCCGATTTTTTGTAAAATTTGTGATTTATTCTCTGCCTTTGAAGCATAATACAAAGCCGCATCTTGCATAACATCGCCATTTTTTATAATTTGGGCAGGAAAATTTTCAAAACCTTCTTTTATTAAATTCTCCACAGCTACATCTGTTGGGCAAAAAAGCAGGCTGGAAATGCGATCGGTGAGAATACGGTTAATTTCTTCCGGCATTTCCATATTGAACGAACGCAAACCGGCTTCCACATGAATCACGGGAATTTTCAGCTTCGCAGCAGCCAGTGCACCGGCAAGTGTCGAATTGGTATCGCCGTAAACCAGCAAGCCATCCGGTTTTTCATTCAACAGGATTTTTTCTATTTCTTCC
The DNA here is from genome assembly GCA_012517575.1 of Bacteroidales bacterium. Taxonomy (GTDB): domain Bacteria; phylum Bacteroidota; class Bacteroidia; order Bacteroidales; family Paludibacteraceae; genus MVYY01. The sequence goes on from JAAYUQ010000139.1 coordinate 3,232, forward strand.
AGCATTCGGCCGGTCATGGCGCCGTGCGACAAATTATGAATTTCGAGATGATACGCCGGACGAGGAATTTCCATTTCTTCAAAAAACACATCGGACATGTTGCTGTCGAAATGCTGCCCCGTATGAACGATTTTTTCTTCCACACCAACTTTTGGAAACTGGCGACTCAAGGTGGCAGCTTTGATAAATTGCGGACGAGCGCCAACAACCGTAATTATTTTTTGCATATTGAATCCAATAAGTTTGCTAAATCGTGTGTTAGATTTTTTCGGGAAAATTTCTCCATCGATTCGGCACTGATAGTTAATGATTTTCTTTTATATTGTTCATATAACTGCAAAAGTGTTTTTTTCATTAGCTTTTCGTCATCAAAATCTATCATAATGCCGGTCTGTGTATTTTTCAGCAACTCGCTAACATCTCCATTCGTCGGCCCAATACCCAGAATGGGACGATGAGCAGCTAGATATTCATAAAATTTTCCGGAAATTATGCCTTTTGATTTATCTGTTTGTGAAATAAGCAGCAACAACACCTGAGAAGATATTTCTTTTTTTATTGCTTCATCGTGAGGAACATAACTGATTTTTATAAGATTGTCGTTTAAATTATGAAGCTGGATATCTTCTACAACCGTAAAATCGACTTTACCTATCAGCTGTATTCGTAAATCAGCTTTGAAACTTGCATCCACGGCAGCAATTTCTTCCATAACTTTCCAAAGCTTTGTGGGATTACATACAGCTTTCAAGGTTCCAATATGTGAAATGGTAAACTTTTCGTCCAATTCTGGTTTAATAAAAGAAAAATCGTCCTCATCATATCCGTTGGGAATAATTTCAATTCTTTTTGGCTGCAACCGCAAAAAATCTTCTTTCATGCTTTTAGAAACAACAACAACAACATCTGCAGTAGTAACTACCCTTTTTTCCAACAGATGATGAATACGGTCGGCAATTTTTGTTAAATGCAAATCTTCATAAAAATCAATATTCGTCCACGGATCGCGAAAATCGGCCAGCCATGGTAAAGTTGGAAAAAACTTTTTCAATCCGGCTCCAATCAGATGCATGGATTGAGGTGGTCCGGTAGTAACAATCGCGTCAATTTGGTTTTCGGAAATATATTTTTTCAGAAATTCCACCGAGGGTTTTACCCAGAAACGACGTGGATCAGGAATAAAAAAATTTCCACGAATCCAGATGGAAAATCTTTCCTTCCATCCCGATTTTTTGTTTTCCGAAATAAAACCGGCATTGATCGGCTCATTTTTTTTGCCCATCAGGTTTCGGTAAATATTGTACGGTTCCCAAATTGGCGTTTTAACCACTTCAACATCTGAAGGTACATCTTTTTCAAGAGAAAGGTCAAGCGCCGGATATTCAGGATTTTGCGGCGTATAAATGACAGGTTCCCAACCAAAACTTCGCAGGTACTTTGTAAACTTCACCCATCGCTGTACGCCTGCGCCTCCACTCGGCACCCAATAATAAGTAATGATCAGAACCTTTTTCATTCTTTATTCCAAAAACTTTTAAAAAGTACTCAGCAATCCATCCATGCTGGTCAAAAAACTTCTTTATCCAACACTTCGATAGCTTTTCTAATTCGTCTTACCGTCTCTTCCGTCCCCAACACTTCAATAATTTCAAAAATCGACGGGCCTTTCAATTCACCAACCAATACCAGACGAAGTGCATTCATTAAGTTGCCAAGATGATAATTTTTTTTGGAAATCCATTCCTTGATAATTTTCTCCATTTCTTCGGATGAGACAGCTTCCAACGACAACAATATGTCGCACAGTTCGTTAAGTTGTTTCGGAATTTCAGGCTTCCAACGCTTTTGTACGGCTTTGGCATCGTAATGTTCTGGCGCTTCGAAAAAATAATGAGACTGATCCCACAAATCGGTAATAAAATCAGCCCTGTCCTTTATCAGCGAAATAATTTTAATAACTTTGTCGGTATCTTCAATAAAACCTTTTTCGATAAGAATACGCTGAAAAATATCTGCCACCTCCTCATCCGGCTTCATTTGCAAATATTTATGATTGAACCATTTGGCTTTCTCATAGTCGAATTTTGCACCACTTTTACTGACACGCTCCAGCGAAAATTGTTCGATGAGCTCATCCATTGAAAAAATTTCCTGTTCGGTACCGGGATTCCAGCCCAGCAGAGCCAAAAAGTTCACCACTGCTTCGGGAAAATATCCAGCTTCGCGAAAACCATTATAAATTTCGCCGGTTCGTGGATC
>JAAYUQ010000140.1 GCA_012517575.1 Bacteroidales bacterium
GCGGCTCAGGGCGGTATCAATGCAGCTAAAAATTATCAGAACGACGGTGATTCAGTTTATCGACTTTTTTACGATACCATTAAGGGCGGCGATTACCGGGCTCGCGAAGCCAATGTTTACCGCTTGGCTGAAGTTTCAGGAAATATTATCGACCAATGTGTAGCACAAGGCGTTCCTTTTGCACGCGAATATGGTGGTTTGCTCGACAATCGTTCTTTTGGTGGCGCTCAGGTTTCGCGTACTTTCTATGCCAAAGGTCAGACCGGTCAGCAATTGCTGCTTGGAGCCTATTCGGCCATGAGTAGGCAAATTGCCAAAGGAACGGTAAAACTTTTTCCACGCCGCGAAATGTTGGATGTAGTCATTATCGATGGCCGTGCACGTGGAATAATTGTACGTAATCTTGTTACCGGAAAAATTGAACGTTATTCGGCTCATGCCGTAGTAGTGGCTACCGGCGGTTATGGAAATACCTATTTCCTTTCCACCAATGCTATGGCTTCCAACGGTTCTGCGGCCATTCAAATATACAAAAAAGTAGCTTATTTTGCCAATCCTTCTTTTGTTCAGATTCATCCTACCTGTATTCCTGTTCATGGCGATTATCAGTCGAAACTGACTCTTATGTCGGAATCGCTGCGTAACGATGGAAGAATTTGGGTACCGAAGAGAAAAGAAGATGCAGAGGCCATACGTGCAGGTAAGTTAAAACCAACCGATTTAAAGGAAGAAGATCGCGATTATTATCTGGAACGTCGTTATCCGGCATTTGGTAATTTGGTGCCGCGTGATGTAGCTTCACGCGCTGCCAAAGAACGTTGCGATGCAGGTTATGGCGTGGGTAACACTGGTTTGGCCGTTTATCTCGACTTTTCTGAAGCCATTTCACGTTTGGGTATCAATGTCATCAAGGAACGATATGGAAATCTTTTCCAGATGTACGAAAAAATTGTGGACGATAATCCTTATGAAACGCCAATGATGATTTATCCGGCCATTCACTATACAATGGGTGGAATTTGGGTAGATTATGAATTGCAAACTTCTGTGAAAGGTCTTTTCTGTATCGGAGAAGCCAACTTTTCCGACCACGGTGCCAATCGTTTGGGAGCTTCGGCTTTGATGCAGGGTTTGGCAGATGGATATTTCGTTCTGCCTTATACCATTCAGAATTATCTTTCCGACCAGATTCAGGTTCCGCGATTCAGCATCGATATGCCTGAATTTGAAGCTTCCGAAAAGTCTATTAACGACCGGATTAAGCAGATTATGAATATCAAGGGAAAACGTTCTGTTGATTCCATCCATCGCGAACTGGGACTGTTGATGTGGGAATATGTAGGAATGTCGCGCAACAGGGAAGGTTTACAGATTGCATTGGACAAAATCAAGGAAGTCAGGAAAGAATTTTGGACTAATGTTTACGTGCCGGGAGATGAATACGATTTTAATACTGAACTGGCAAAAGCTTTACGTTTGGCCGACTTCATTGAGATAGGCGATTTGATTACACGTGATGCCCTTATGCGTGAGGAATCGTGTGGTGGGCATTTTAGGGAAGAATATCAGACGCCCGATGGTGAAGCAAAACGTAACGATGAAGAATTTTCTTTTGTTTCCTGTTGGAAGTTCAACGGCGAAGGAGAAGAACCTACACTGCTGAAAGAACCGTTGAATTACGAATTTGTTCAACGTCAGCAGCGTAATTACAAAGAATAAAGGGAACAATTTCCCAATCAAACTTATGATTCAATAGTCTATTCCAATCTCAACAATATGGAAAAATTCATAAATATCACGTTAAAAATCTGGCGACAAGCCGGGCCAAAAGCAAAGGGGAAATTTGAAACCTATCAGCTTGAAAAAGTTTCCACCGACAGTTCTTTTCTCGAAATGCTGGATATTCTGAACGAAAAACTTATCAGTGAACACATTGATCCCATAGCTTTCGATCATGATTGCCGCGAAGGAATTTGTGGTATGTGCAGTCTGTATATCAATGGACATCCACATGGTCCCGATACGGAAGTAACTACTTGTCAGTTGCATATGCGGAAATTCAAGGATGGCGAAACTATTGTGGTGGAACCGTGGCGTTCGGCCGGTTTTCCGGTGATTAAAGATTTGGTTGTGGACAGAGGTGCTTTCGACAAGATTATTCAGGCGGGAGGATATGTTTCGGTCAATACCGGCGGCGTGCCCGATGGCAATGCTATTCCGATTCCGAAAGAACATGCCGACGAAGCAATGGATGCGGCTACCTGCATTGGTTGTGGTGCATGCGTGGCAGCCTGCAAAAATGGTTCGGCCATGTTGTTTGTTTCTGCCAAAGTGAGTCATTTGGCTTTATTGCCGCAGGGAAAAGTGGAAGCTGCGAGACGCGTTAAAGCTATGGTTGCAAAAATGGATGAACTTGGCTTTGGCAATTGCACGAATACCGGTGCCTGCGAAGCAGAATGCCCCAAAAATATTTCGATTTCCAATATTGCACGTCTCAACCGGCAATTTCTTTCAGCTAAATTTAAAGATTGACATTCTCGTTTATTACTCGATAGTTTTCAGTAAAAGACCGCTTGTTTTTCAGGTGGTCTTTTTTATTTCTGATTCAGCTTTAGAAAAAATACGGTTAAAACTAATTGTAAATCAGTCTATAAAGTTCAGAATTTAGCCTAATTGTTTATAATGAATAAGTTAACGTGAGTTCGATAGATGAATGTTGTACAAGCAATTATAAATAAGGTAATAAGGTTGATGAAAAGGAGGTATTCACCTGTTACGAAGGTTAGTTGTGTCAAATAAGGTCTTTATATTCAGAAAACGAACCCCGATATTTTAATAAAACCTTAGTAACGTTAATCAACAACAAGAATAAACCTTATTATCTAATTAATTATCAACTTTTTTATATGATTAAAGCGGGTAAATCGTTATACCGAATTCACGTTAAGTTACATAGTTCATTGAGTTGCAGAAATGATGTTTAATATTTTTGAATGCGTAATCTGGGTTTATTTCTAATCAACCAATTACCTGAAATTGACCGAAATATTTTTGCAAAATTTCCGCTTCTTGGAAGAAAATGAGTTAAAGAACAAGACTAAAGCAAGTTTGCCCCGAAAATAGTTATCGATGGGTTGTTTGATGGATTAGGATTTATTTTGAGATTTATTGGTCGTAGTGTTTTCGGAAAAAGTAGGCAATGGTAAAGGTTGGAATAAAATCGATGGAAGGCATTAACTCCTCAATTAGGTTAATCAGCGCGCCAATTTTACCTTTTTTCCCGCCAAAGACACGATAAAAAATGTAAGCCGACAAGGGAGCGAAGAAAATATCTGTCCATTCGGAAGCAAAAGGCAAAATGTAGGTAATGCAACCCAGTACATCCATACACAGGCAAAAAAGTAAATTTGGTTTTTCCTTTTCGGATTTTCGATTCATTTTAGTTGTGAAGATAATTTCAGTAATATTTTAAAACGGATAATTTTTCAACGTTGAAAATAACTCGAGCAGTTTCCTGTAAATCTTTAGGTTGAATGATTTCCAGTTGTTTCTTCATGGTTTCCATATCTTCCATTTTACCGAAGCGCAAATAGCTTTTCCCCAAACTGAGTGCAAGATTTTCAGTGTTTTCTCTCGAAACAGTCATCTGTCCGATCAGTTGCTGTTTGTATTTATTAAGTTTATTTTCCGGTATGGGATGGTCAATGATTTTTTGAAGTTGCTCCAAAACCAGATGTTCACATTTTTCGTCGTTTTTTTCGTCGCATGCATAATATATACACCACCATCCGCAGTCGGTAAAAGGTTGATAATTGGATTCAGCGGTATAAACGAGTCCGTATTTTTCGCGCAGCGATAAATTGAGCAAACTGTTCATCCCAGGTCCGCCCAAGATATTGTTCAGCAAATACATGGACAACCTGTTGGGATGGTATAAATCGAAACAACGGTTTCCAATGATGTTATGGATTTGATGGGTTCTTTTCTTCAGTTTCGTCCTTTCCGCCCGATATACTTCTGGCGAATTACGTTTCAATATATTGGTCTCATTTTCTGAACTTTCTGAAACAAAATATTCTTCGCACCATTTTGTCAAATGATTAAAATTTGTGTTTCCAACCACAAAAACGACCATTTGGTGAGGCTGATAGCATCTTTTTACAAAATTATTAATGGTTTCCGAATTCATTTTTTTCAATAATTTTGAGTTTCCCAGTATATTGTGTCCGAGCGGATGATCTTTAAAAATCAATTCTTCGAAATCGTCAAAAATGAGTTCTGATGGATTATCGTGGTAGGAAGCTATTTCATCTAAAATTACTTCCCGTTCTTTTTCGAGTTCCTTTTGAGGGAAAATAGAGTGAAGCGTCATGTCGGCTATTAGTTCAATCATGCGGCGGGTATATTTTTTCATGGCCGCTGCATAAACCACTGTTTCTTCTTTGGATGTATAGGCATTGAGTTCGCCGCCGATATCTTCCAGTCGGTTGATAATTTGCCTTGCATTTTTTTTTCGTGTCCCTTTGAAGAGCAAATGTTCGGCAAAATGTGCACAGCCTTCTTCATCTCGATTTTCGTCACGCGAACCGGCATTTATCGTAATACCGCAAAAGGTTACTTCACTTTTCTTGGGAAGATATATGATACGCAATCCATTCGGTAGCGTATGGGTTTGGTAATTCATGTGCAGAGCTTGTTTGTCGAGATTTGATTGGTTTCAATTGCGAAAAGGAGACTGCTTATTTACTTTGTCAGTTAATTTCACCACTTCCGATACAAATGTGGGAGTCTTTGTCGTAAATCACGCCAAATTGCCCCGGAGCAATACCTTGAATTTTCTTTTCGGAAACAACCTGCCATTCATTGTCGGAATACAGTATTTTTCCTTTGGTAAATTCCGGTGTATGTCTGATTTTGAAGGTTATTTCCGTTTCTTTCGTTTCGTTTTGCCATGGATTTTCAGTAATAAAATGAAAATTGCGCATCGAAAATACATTTCCATATTGCGTCTCCACATCGTAACCGCAGGAAACGTAAATGATATTGGCAGCAATATCTTTTTTTACCACATACCAGGGCCCGCCCGAAAGTCCCAAACCTTTGCGTTGTCCAATGGTATGAAACCAGTAACCTTTGTGTTTTCCCAAAATTTTCCCTGTTTCCCATTCTACAATTGGGCCTTCTTTTTCTCCCAAATATCGACGAATGAAGTCATTGTAGTTAATTTTTCCCAGGAAACAGATTCCCTGACTGTCCTGTCTTTTGGCGCTGGGCAGACCGGTTTTGTGTGCAATGCTCCTTACTTCGCTTTTCATTAAGTGTCCGATGGGAAACATCAGTTTTGAGACTTGCAGATAATCGATTTGCGCAAGAAAATCCGTCTGATCTTTTATCGGATCTTTTGCGGTGGACAGATAAGTTTTTCCGTCTTTTTCGGTGATGGTAGCATAATGTCCTGTAGCAGTTTTGTCGAAATCTTTTCCAACTTTTTGTTCAAAAATGCCGAATTTTATCAACTTATTACACATCACGTCGGGATTTGGGGTTAATCCTTCTTTCACCTTGCTTATTGTGTAGGCAACAACGGTTTCCCAATAATCTTTGTGTAAGTCGATGATTTCGAGGTTGCAACCATATTTTTGGGCTACGAGTGTAGCCATTTCGATATCTTCTTCGGACGAACAATTCAATAATTCGTCTTCGTCTCTTCCAATTTTAATGTAAAACAACGAAGGAGTGTACCCTTGTTCTTTTAGTAGATGAACGACTACTGAGCTGTCAACACCACCCGATAGTAAAGCCGCTATTTTCATTTTTGTTTTCTGTCTCCGATTTAAATATAATATTCAGCCAGATTGACTATCCCTGCCCGCATAGCATATTTTGTGGCTTCGTGCACGTTGTTAACTTTGATTTTGCGGAAAATATTTTTTCTGTGTGTCATAATGGTATGAACACTTACAATGCGCTCGGCAGCTATTTCCTTTGTGGTTTTTCCCAAAGCAATTTCTTTCAGAATTTCACGCTCTGTAGGTGTTAAAACCGACTTACCGTTCTGTCTCAAATTTTTGTTGCAGTCAATCAGCAAATTGGATACAAAGTTACAAATAAACCTGTTACCTGACAATGTTTCTTTTAAAGCCAATTTTATTTCGTCTTCATTGCTGTTTTTTGTGAGTACACTGAAAGAGTGGGTGTTGTAAATGATTTGTTGAAGAAATTCTTCACTCAATTCTTCGGAAAATAATAGCCAATCAGTTTTTTCGAAACGCATTCCGCAAATTATCAATTCGTTGACGTTTTCAAAATCGAAGAGTGTATAATCCAGTATAACCAAAGATTCCTGATGCTCAGCAAGCAGCATTTCCAGTTCCTTTTTTGTAGCAGCTTCCTGAATGGAGGACACCAACGGATTGTTTGAAATCAGATAGAGCCAGCCGGCTTTGGAAATATATTTATTATCGGAAAGAATAATATTCTTCATGTTTTTTGCCTGTCACTCGTTTTTTAAGCATCTGTAATTGAAATTCAGTGCATTTAATTATAATCGCTACAGAATAGTTTTTGTTCACTTGTCCGCTTAAAAAATGGAATTTGTTTCAAATTTTTTTTGGGGAATGATCAAAACTGCAAGCATAAGCAAAAAAAGACGACCCAACAGCCGTCTTTTTTTGTATTTGAATTATTTTTTGATTTTTTCAATATTCCCACAAATCCTGTTCAAAATTTAGCAGTTCATTTTCGATTCTGTTCTGTTCTTTTCTGACTTTAGCAGGGTCTATAACATAATCGAGCAGCATTCTGTTGAACATGTTGCTGTCTCCCAGCAAATAGCTTGCATAAAGTTTTTGAGAAAAAAAATCGTCGAAAGTCATGCGCTGTGTATCGTTCCCATTCGGAATAGCATATTGTTTAGCCAGATAGGGACGCAGTTCGTCGAATGCAAACCAGCAGACCACAGAGCCTCTGAAATACCCCATTGTTTCTTTTGATTCGACATTATCGGGATGAAGTGCATAAAGAGGAGCAATACCAATAATTTTGGAATACATTCTTGAAGTATGCTTGTCGTAAAAAATAATTTCCTGAATGAGGAATTTTAACTGGTTGCGCACATACTGCATATAGCGGTAATTATTGAATGTCCTTTGCTTAGTAACCGGATCAACCTGAATAAGGTCGCTGGTCTTGTCTTCATCAAAAGCAAAAGCTCTTGATAATTCTTCTCCTTCCAGTAATTCATCAAATTCGGGTTTAATATCGCGAGGATTTTTTTTGTACACATTTACGCCATCGCAAATGGCATCAATCATGACGGTAAACAGATTTCTATATTCCTTATTGGGTCGGGTTGGAAAGTAGAGCTGATAATTTTGCTTGTCCCGCATGTCAATAACTCTATAAACTACTCTTGACCACACAATATCGTCCCTTCTGTGTTGAGTAACAGCTATAGTATCAGCCAGCGTATCGAGTTCGGTGGTGGCTATATTGACGTTTCCCTTGCTGTCGAAAAATGGAATTTCATTCATTTGGGCTGAAAGCGTAAGAGGAAGAATGAACAACCCCATGAGCAATGCAATAACACCAATTTTTTTCATAAGTGAATAAATATTTTGGTTTATTAGTTTTTTATTTTTAAAATCGTAATTTCAATATCTATTTAAATCTGTACCTGTATCAATCCTAAATTTCTAACTTTTCCATCAGGCCCTACTGCCTTAATGTTTTTAAAAGTAATATAATCGCCTCCTTCCAATCTTTCAATATCAGATAATTGTCTATTGCTTAATCTCGATCCGGAAGTTTCTACCGAGCCAAATACGGTAAGCATGGCGAAAGAAATAACATTGAATTTGGCCTGAATCAGCTCATCTTCTCCGTAACTTGCCACAATGGCCACATTGTCGCCTCTCAACATTCGTTTGTTTAGGCTTCCGTCCTGAATTAAGCGAGTAATTCCTCCTGCATCGGAATATTGTAAATAAGCTTTCGGATCAGGTAAATACCTTACCCTGTATGAATTATTTCCCATTAAAATTTCTTTTCCTTCAACTTTTGCATACACAGCAATATTAATTTCTCCATCCTGCGTTGGACGTATAATAAATTTACCTCCACTGGTTTTTTGTACGGTTGCTCCTGAAACTCTGACCGAAATATTTTCAGCAGCAACACCTGGAACAGATATACTGAATTTGTGATCAATACCGCGATAAACCACGTTTAAATCTTCATTGGAAATGGTGGCTGATGGTTCTCCAACAATGTAGTCGCTCGAGAAAGGAAATTTACGTACGTTACCATCGTTTCCCGCCAGCAGAATAAAGCCGGAATAATTAAAACTGCCTGAGCGAGTACAATTCACTTCATATTTTCCATTTGGAATCATTGAGTTTCCAATAAAATATTGTGGTGTTTTAGTGGAGTCCACTGCTGAAAGAACAATTTGAGCCGAATATTTGCTTCCCCTTATCACATAACGTGAATTGGGTACTACAAGTGCTTCAATTTTGTTTACTCTGTAGTCGGAAACATCAGTCTGTGATTTCAGATACTGAATAACTTCAGCCTCAGCCATGCGAACATCACTTTGATATTTGGTAAGAACGGTTACTACTGCTGAAACAGGCATCATCTCAAAAATGGCGTATTCCCATGGCGTTCCCTTTTTTGTCGGTGCTGTTGAAAAAATGGTTGCATACATTTTTTGTTTGGTAGGACTGTTTTCAGATAATGAAATTAAAAAATCTCTGTAAGATTCAATGTTTCGTTTCAAAATTTTACCATTTCCTTTTACCAGTGCATACTCACCAGGTGCATCATAATTTTCCTTGTTGATCACATTTCGGGCTTCGGGATCAGCATCTCCGTTATCCACCATTTTGATAATATCGTATTTGAAATTTTGAATATAATTGTACAATGAGTCGGATTTATGTTTTACCATCAAAGCTTTGTCGAGCCATTCTTTCACTTTGGCAGGATTTTGTTTGTACAAGTATTCGAATTCATTGAACAAATCTTCATTTCTTACGGCGGTAGAATTAATGGTAGTATGCAAACTGTCATCTACCATAGTAAAACCTTCCAGCACTTCACTCGATACGTTCAATGCCAGCATGGCCGTCAGTACCAGATACATCAATCCGATCATTTTTTGTCGGGTGGTCTCCGGACAATTTTTTGCTCCACTCATTTTTCTTTATTTGATCTTACTTGTTTTGTAAATTGGTAGTAAAAAATTAAATCAACTCAATGCATTCAACATGTTGCCATACACCCGATTAAGTTCTGTAATCTGTTGTGTCAGTTTGATTGTTTCGTTTTTGTATTTTTCTGATTCTTCAGCACTTTCAGTGGAATATGAATTGATTTTTTTCAAATTAGAGAGAATAATTTCCAATTCTTTGTTGGAAATTCCTATCTTGGTTGACTGTTCTTCCACATTTTTCAAATGAATTTCGTAAATGGCATTGAGTGAGCTCAAGTTTTTGTTAATTTTCTCGATTTCGCCGGTATAATCCTTTGATTTTTCTTCTGCTTTTCTCATCTCAGTGCCAATTCCTTCATAAATGCCGGATAAATTGTGAAGAGAAGCGTTCAAATTATTTTGGTTTTTAGAGAAATTGCTTACAGATTCGGAGGCAGAAGCAATGTTGCGGATAAAATCAGAAGTAGGTGTCGTCAAATCAGAAACAGAAGCAAGTTGCTGAGCTGTTGTAGAAAGATTTTTTATTCCTTCCGACAATTTTTCTACATCTTCTTCAGAAAGCGTTTCAGAATAATTAATATGTGGTAGATTTGGAGCAGCGGATACAGTTCCACTCCCTATTAGTTCAGTCTGAAATTTGGTGGTACCATTTTCAAAATCGAAAATCTTGTCCCAATGATATTCTTTGAAAGGTTTATCCAAAGCGCCCAGTGAAAAAATAATTGCTTCGCAAATCATACCGGTACCAAGAACAACATTTGCTCCGGGTAAATGCAATATTTTAAACATGGCTCCGATAATTACTACCCCGGCACCAACACTGTATATGGCATTGATGACTTTTTTCCCTTTGGGAGAATTCCACCAAATTGTGAATGCCGATTGTTTTTTGGGATTTGAAGAGTTTTGTGACATGTTTGTAATTTTTAAAGTTTAGAGTTTTATTCTCCATTGTAGGATCTTACACACCTGAATCCGATATACGGTCTGCTTTCATTCTGATATTCATAGGAACGTGCACCGCATTGCAGGTAATAGGCAATGTCTTTCCATGATCCGCCTTTGACTACTTTACGTTTCAGCACCTGAGGATCACTGTTTTTAGCATTAAACTGAAAATTTGGGTTGATATCGTATACAATGTTGCTGCTGGAAACATTGAAAGCGGAAGAAGTCCATTCTGCTACGTTTCCGGCCATATCGTACAAGCCAAAGTCGTTAGGGAGAAAAGAGCCGACTTTCATGGTTGTTGTACCAGTATCGTCGTTGTAACTTCCACGCATGGGTTTGAAGTTGGCCATAAAACATCCTCTTTTGTCTCTAACGTAGTTGCCACCCCACGGATATAAAGCCATTTGACGACCGCCTCGCGCTGCATATTCCCATTCGGCTTCAGTAGGCAAACGGTAGTCCTGAGCGCTGATTTTATTGGTTCCGTTGTAAATATGTGTTCTCCACTGACAAAATGCTTGAGCTTGTTCCCATGTAACTCCAACTACAGGATAGTTGGCAAAACCCGGATGGGAAAAATACATTTTCATTTTTGGTTCATTGTATGCATACTGGAAATCTCTAATCCACATAATGGTGTCAGGATAAATATTAACTATTTTCGTAGAAATCAAATCTTTACGAGTTCTCAAAGGACGTTCGATAGTTTGATGATGAATGACTCCACTTTCGTCAACAAAAGAGGTGTCAACTCTAACTTTTGCGTTTTTTGGATAAGCGCCCGTGTTGACATCATACTTATTGGTAGCCAAAGCAGCCTGGTCATAATTAATCCATTCGTAACGATACCGAAATTTGGTTGGATTAATCTGTTTAGTACCCGAAAAAGAATTGATATCTTCGTAGTAGAAAGCATTGAGAACATCTTTGATTTCTTCATCTTGTGTTTTCCATGGAATTTTAGCTTTCCAGTTTAATGGTGCTGTTTCGGGTGGAAGTTCTTCCTGGTTTTTCAATTTCAGGCGAAATTCGTCTCGACCGGCCATTACTAGTGAACGTAAAATAATGGAATCGCGTACCCAATTCACAAATTGTTTGTATTCGTCATTGGTAATTTCGGTCTGATCCATCCAAAATGCATCTACAGTTACGTGAATCGACTTGTCATTGATAGCTCCAATTGCCGATTGGTCATTGGCTCCCATCAAGAACGAACCTCCTTTTATGAAAACCATTCCATAAGGATTGGCTTCACGAAAATTACCTCTGTTTCCTACTCCAACCAGTTCTCCAGCCGGTTTATTGCATCCGGTTAAAAGCAATGTTCCGATAAGAATACTAAATAGCACATTTCTTTTCATCCTTGTATAACGATAAAGTGATTGTTTTTAAATCTTTTTATAGAAAAAGTCTCTTAAAATATATTTCTGTTACAAAATTCGAATACTTTTGTATTTGTGTTTTGCTTTATTTAACTTATAATCAAAGCTGTAACTTATCAAAAATTCATGTGAACCGGAACTTGCCTTAATAATTTGCGAAACCGGTAAATCATAAGCATAACCAATTGTTAAACCTGCAAAGGCGTTGATGCCTGCAAAAAATACTACAGCGTCGCCCCATCGATAGGAAAGTCCACCCCAGTATTTATTGTCATACTCCATACGCGCTGAAGCATCCCACTGAAAGGAAACAAAATCGGTTTTAAAGAGTGTCGTCGGTTTAAGCACCATTTTTGGATCTGTCAAAGTCCAGTTATAACCACCGGCAACAAAAAGAACACCTTTTTCCCGGTAATCGAGTTGGTCGCTCCAACTAATGACAGGCTGATTGAGATGTGCGTAAGAAATTCCCGCTTCAAATTTTGGCGTTGAGTACCACGCACCCAATCCAATATCAAAACCCATTCCCTGAACATTGGTCGAAGGTATCACAGGATCAGTTGACTCATGATAATCACCAATGTTGACCGTATGAACGCTGTCACCTTCAAATCCGGCATTGATTAACCCCAGCTCTGTACCAAAACTCCAAATTCCCGATGTCGTTTTCAGTTTATATGCATATTGCAAATATACCGAAGTACTCGAAAATAAGCCA
>JAAYUQ010000141.1 GCA_012517575.1 Bacteroidales bacterium
AAGGTGGAAACGAATATCGCCATTTTGATATTTCGTCTTATTATGCAGCAGGAGAGGGAGTGGACAGAATTATTTTTAATCGCGACTATTATGAAGCTTTTCTGAAAGAAGATTTGCCTCAAAAGTCACGCACCTATATTTCACAACCCGATGCCAACGGCCGATTTATCATTAATTTTCAGGAAGCTTTTCAGGACGTGCAAACAGAAGCCGATTACGTTCAGGTGCATTTTTCCTTGCTTACGGATCAACCTTTTCTGGACGGGCTGGTATTTATTGGCGGCGACTACAATTATAATTTGCTCGATGATTCGGCTCAAATGCAATTTGATTTTGATACCCAACGTTACACCAAAACTTTGTTGTTAAAACAGGGCGGGTACAGTTATCAATATTGGTTTTTGCCTAAAGGTAAAACTGCAGCTTCGGCAGGGAAAATTGAAGGCAGTTTCTGGCAAACGAAGAATGAATATACCGTTTATTTTTACCATCGGGCTTGGGGTGAACGTTATGACAGATTGATCGGTTATTGCGTTATTGATTGATTAACAGGTTGAAAACATATTTTTTTGAAAGCTTGTTTATTTCAAATATCGTCTTATTTTCCGACGAAAAAAGAGGATTCTTTGAATTTTAAATTTATTGACCTACTTTTGCAGTGGAAAAAAGAAAATTTTTCTGGAAAAATTTTTAAATTTAATTGTTTGAAAATTAATTAATTACTTTTACTCAAGTCTAACATTAGCTTTCTACATGAATCAGGAAGACACTTTTCCGGCGCCCAACCAAATAAATGATTTCCCACAAAATTTTTCAGCACAACTGACAACCGAAAATCTGAAAGACGCTATAAATAATGAAATTTTTGGTGTTATTTCAGATATCGCCGATGAAACGCATCAAGAATGTTATGTAATTGGCGGTTTTGTGCGCGATTTGCTGCTCCGCCGACCATCAAAAGATATTGATATTCTTGTGGTTGGCAATGGCATTGAATTGGCAGGTAAGGTGGTCAACAAGCTCAAGCAAATGAACAAACCCTGTAAATTTGCCATTTTCAAAAATTTTGGCACAGCACAGATCAAGCTCAAAGACATGGACGTAGAGTTTGTGGGTGCGCGGAAAGAATCGTATCGTTCCGATTCGAGAAAACCGATTGTGGAAGATGGAACATTGCAGGATGACCAGAATCGCCGCGATTTTACCATCAATACGCTTGCCTTATGTCTGAATAAAAACCGTTTTGGAGAATTGATCGATCCTTTCAACGGACTTAGGGATTTGCAAAACAAAGTAATTCGGACGCCTTTGAATCCCGATATTACTTTTTCCGACGATCCTTTGCGCATGATGCGCTGCATTCGTTTTGCTGCACAGCTCAATTTTTTTGTCGAAACCAATACTTTTGAAGCCATTGGTCGGAATAAGAATCGCATGGAAATTATTTCGAAAGAAAGAATTACGGACGAGTTAAACAAGATTATTCTTTCTCCAAAACCTTCTATCGGGTTTATTTTGCTCGACAAGTCAGGTTTGCTGGAATTGATTTTTCCCGAGCTTTCGGCGCTCAAAGGTGTGGAAACCAAAGATGGCATTGGACACAAAGATATTTTTTATCATACGCTTATGGTGTTGGATAATCTCAGTCAGACATCGGATTCCCTTTGGCTGCGATGGGCTGCTTTGCTTCACGACATTGGGAAACCGAGAACCAAGCGCTTTGACAAACGTCTGGGGTGGACTTTTTATAATCATAACATTGTTGGTGAAAAAATGACTGCCGATATTTTTAGAAGAATGAAACTCCCCACCAACGAGAAAATGAAATACGTGCAGAAAATGGTTTTATTGCACATGCGTCCCATTGTGCTTAGCGAAGAAGAGGTTACCGATTCCGCTGTCAGGAGACTGCTTTTTGATGCAGGCGACGATATTGATGATTTGATGTTGCTGTGCGAAGCCGACATAACTTCTAAAAATCCGGAAAAGGTAAAACGTTACAGGGAAAATTTTCAGCTGGTTCGTAAAAAGTTGAAAGAAATAGAGGAGAAAGACCGGATAAGAAATTTTCAGCCGCCTATAGATGGGAAAGAAATCATGCAAACTTTTCATCTTCCTCCCTGTGCTGCGGTTGGAGAAATTAAAATGAAAATTAAGGATGCCATTTTGGATGGCATTATTCCCAATGAACATGAAGCCGCACGAAACTACATGATGCAGATTGCGCGAGAAATGGGATTAACCAATTAAAAATATCATAAAAAATGAAAAGAATCTATTTTTTTATTCCTCTTTTGGTCTTAACATGCTCAATAATGGCAAAAAATGATGCCCATCCTCAAAAATTTAAGCATTCCGAAGGAAAATCCGTTGCTTTCGATGCTGAAAGATTGACTCGAATCGACAGCGTTTTTCAGGATTTGGTCAGAAGAGGCGAAATTCCTCATGCGGTTACTTTTGTAGCACATCATGGCAATATTGTTCATTTCAAGGCTTTTGGCTGGCGCGACAAGGAAAAAGAAATTCCTTGCCAAAGAGACGATATTTTTCGCATGGCTTCTCAAACCAAAGCCATTACGGCTACAGGTGTGCTGATGTTGATGGAAGAGGGAAAAATTCTATTGGATGATCCGGTAAAAAAATATATTCCGGCATTTGCGCATCCCCAGGTACTTGTATCGTTTAACGAAAAAGATTCCAGTTATACAACACGCCCGGCAAACAAAGATATTACTATTCGTCATTTGTTGACACATACTTCAGGAATTTCTTATGGAACAGATCCCAATAACCCCATGATGAAAATTTTTGCTAAAAAGGGAATTCCTCCGTTGAACAGTTTGAACCCCATTACACTGAAGGAAGTAGTAGAAAAACTTGCTTCCTGTCCTTTGGAACACGATCCCGGAGAAAAATTTACCTACGGAATGAGCGTAGATGTGTTGGGTTATTTGATAGAAGTTGTTTCAAAAATGCCTGTTGACCAGTATTTTAAGGAGAAAATTTTTGAGCCGCTTGGAATGAACGATACTTATTTTTATGTTCCAAAGGAAAAGCAAAACCGTATTGTTACCCTTTATCAAAAAGAGCAGAACAAAGCTTTGCAGCCCAGTTCGAATGTTCTTTATCAGACATTTCCATACAGTGGTGCTCAAACCCTGTTTTCGACTGGGGCTGGTTTATCGGGTACTGTAGAAGATTATGCAAAATTTTGCCAAATGATTCTCAATGGCGGAGAATTTAACGGGAAACGCATTTTAGGAAGAAAAACAGTTGAATTAATGCGTCGAAATCAGGTTAATGATTTACGTGGTGAAATTGGATTTGGATTGGCATTTGATGATTTTCGTCCTCAATATCTGCATCTTACTATGGCATCTGAAGGTTCTTTGCGCTGGGGCGGCATGTTTGGAACTGATTATCTTATCGATCCGAAAGAAGACTTAATTATGCTTTTTTATATTAATTGGCAGACCGATAACAGCGTAACCGATGTCAAGGTTTTGTTTCACAACCTGGTTTATCAGGCCTTGAAGTAAAATAAGTTTGATTTTTTAATTTTTTGAAAAAATGAAACCAATTTATGTTTTATCTTTTTCCGTTATTTTTATGGCAGCATGTCATTCATCTTCAAAAATTTCTTATCCGCATACACAAAAGGAAAATGTAACCGATCATTATTTTGGTACTGAAGTTGCTGATCCTTATCGCTGGCTCGAAAATGACACATCGGCAGCTACGGCAGCTTGGGTAAAAGCCCAGAATGAAGTTACTTTTAACTATCTGGAAAAAATTCCTTTTCGAAATTCATTGAAAAACCGTTTGACTGAACTGAACGATTATCCGAAATTAGGTGCGCCGTTTAAAAAACACGGCAAATATTATTTTTTCAAAAATAATGGATTACAGCCGCAAAGTATTCTTTATCAGCAATCAACTTTATATTCCGAACCGGAAATATTACTCGATCCCAATACACTATCCTCCGATGGTACGGTTGCCTTGTCATCCGTTTCGTTTTCAAACGTTGGCCATTATATGGCTTATTCGGTAGCAAAAAGTGGTTCGGACTGGAACGAAATTTTTGTCCTAAATCTGGATAACCGGCAAACTTTGTCTGATCACATTCAATGGACAAAATTTTGGAATGTTGCATGGAAAGGCAATGGTTTCTACTATATCGCCTATGATGCTCCGCAAAAAGGTAAAGAATTATCGGCAAAGAACGAATTTCCGAAAGTGTATTATCATCAGATCGGACAACTTCAAAATAAAGATTTGTTGATTTATCAGGATAAAAATCATCCCTTGCGCGAATTTGGCCCTTTCGTTACGGAAGATGAAAAATATCTTTTTTTGATAATTACTGAAACAACTACCGGCAATGCCTTATTGATGAAGGATTTATCTGATCCGAAAGCCGATTTTGTTACACTGGTGGATGGCTTTGAAAACGACTATTCGGTCATCGATCACATAAACGGAAAAATTTATATTCTTACCAATTGGAAAGCTCCCAATAAACGTATAATGGAAATTGACCCAGAACATCCTTCGCGTGAAAACTGGAAAGAAGTAATTCCGGAACAAAAAACAGTGCTCGAATCGGTCGAAATTATCGATGGAAAGTTTTTCTGTCTTTATCTGAAAGATGCTGCACATCGTCTCTTTGCTCACGACTTATCCGGAAAACTTCTATACGAAGTAAAACTACCAACGTTGGGGTCTGTTATCAGCCTGACAGGAAGTAAAGATGACAGCGAGGCTTTTTATACTTTCAGTTCTTTTACTTTTCCTCCCACTATATATCGTTTGGATGCCGACAAAAATGTTTCAGAAATTTTTCAGAAAGCGCAGGTAAAATTTCAACTGGAAAATTTTGTTACCGAGCAGGTTTTTTATACGGCTAAGGACGGCACAAAAGTTCCCATGTTTCTTTCTTATCGGAAAGGAATGAAAAAGGACGGGAAAAATCCTTTGATGCTCTATGGTTACGGAGGTTTCAATATCAGCATGACGCCTTCTTTCAGTGTCTCGCGTATTCCTTTTCTCGAAAGCGGAGGTATTTACGCGGTAGCAAATATTCGTGGTGGGGGAGAATATGGCGAATCATGGCACATGGCGGGAACTAACATGCAAAAAAAGAACGTATTTGATGATTTTATTGCAGCAGCGGAATTTTTGATTGCTGAAGGCTATACTTCATCAAAAAAACTGGCCATTGATGGTGGTTCAAATGGCGGCTTGCTGGTAGGAGCTTGTTTGACGCAGCGCCCCGATTTGTTTGCGGTGGCTGTCCCTGAAGTGGGCGTGCTCGATATGCTTCGTTATCATTTATTTACCATTGGCTGGTCATGGGCAAGCGATTACGGTACCAGCGAAGAGAGCAAGGAAATGTTTGCATACCTGAAATCTTATTCTCCGCTCCACAATGTGGTGAAAGGGACAAAATATCCGGCAGTTCTGATTATGACCGGCGATCATGATGATCGGGTAGTGCCGGCGCATTCATTCAAATTTGCTGCAGCTTTGCAGGAAGCCAATGCCAGTGACAAACCTGTGCTGATTCGTGTGGACAGCAATGCCGGGCACGGAGCCGGGAAACCATTGGGTAAACTGATAGATGCACAAACAGATATGTGGTCGTTTGTTATGTATAATTTGGGTATGAAGCCTAAATGGTAAAAAGCCATTTTGGCAATAGGAGAAAAAATCGGATTTCAAAATATTTGGAAAGACTTACTTTTTTCTGCGGGTTTTGAAAATGGTCAATAAAAGACCCAAACCCATGATGCCGGCCAACAGGTAACCAATAACGCCTAGGATGGAAATATCGGAAATAAGCGGGCCTATTCTTTGTTGCAAAATTAGCGAAGAACCTACAATCAGCGCTGCGATAATCAAACTTGCCGATATTCGGTTGCTCGAGCTTTTCATTTCATCTTGAAGATTTTCAAGATTTTGATGTTCCAGTTTAATTTCAAACTGTCCCTCTTTGAGTTTTCTGAGCAAATCGGAAATATTTTGAGGAAAATGTTCTATCAATTCAATGCTTTCATCCATTACGTTCATGCTGCGTTTTCTGAAACTTTTTGGAGAATAAAGTTTTAGAAAAATTCTTTTAACAAAAGGTTCAACAATGGCAAACATATCGAATTCCGGTTCCAGTTGTTTCCCAATAGATTCGGCAATGGACATGGCACGCAAGATCATCACCAGATTGGAAGGAAGCGCCATGTTATGCCTGGCCATAATTTCCAGCAGTTGTTGGTTCATCCTGTTCAGGCTAATGGTTTTGAACGGCCTGTCGGCATACATTTCTATTAATTCGGTGAGGTCGTGCCTCAATTGTCGCTTGTCGGTTTCCTTGACCACTATTCCAAGTTCCTGCAAACCCTTGATTATGTGATCACTGTCCTTTTCGTTGAGAGCGCGCAAAATTCGTGCGATGGTAATGATGGATTCTTCGTCGAGATGGCCTGTCATACCCACATCCAACATTACAATGGTAGCAGGCGGTTGAATAAAAAGATTTCCGGGATGGGGGTCGGCATGGAAAAAACCATCTACCAGAATCTGTTTCAGTAAGGCTTTTGCTGCTTGGTCGGCTACTTTTTTGGGTTCGTAGAGGTGCGCATACTTTTCCTGTACAATTTCGGTTATTTTTACTCCTTCAATATATTCCATTGTAAGCAATTTTTCGGTCGTAAATTGCCAATACACTGTTGGAACTTTTATGTAATCCACTTTTTTGAAATTTTTCCTGAATTTTTCAAAGTTGTGTGCTTCATTCATGAAATCCAGTTCTTTTCGTATGGTTTTTTTCAGTTCGGTAACAATAGAAGTGGGATGATACAGCGAGCTGTTGTGAAGTCTTTTTTCCAGTATTTCGGCAAAACTTTCGAGAATGGAAAGATCTGTTTCAATGGTTTTATGAATGCCCGGACGTTGAATTTTCAGGGCTACCGTTTCACCATTTTGTAAAACTGCTTTATGCACCTGACTTAAGGAAGCCGAAGCGACAGGCGTTTTGTCGAATTCTAAAAAAAGTTCATCAATGGAATGTTTTAACTCTTTTTCAATACTCTGCTGAACCAGAGAAAGTTCCATAGGTAATACTTGATCCTGAAGTTTTTCCAATTCCCGGATATATTCCGGAGGGAAAAAATCGGGGCGGGTGCTGAGTATCTGACCGAATTTAATAAAAGTTGGGCCTAATTCTTCAAAAGCCAGACGAAGCCTTTCGGCAGTCGATAATTTCTGGTAGCCTTTTCGTCGTTTTCTCAATTTTAAGAGAAAGTTCACATGCGATACATCAAAAAGATAATCGAGACCAAATTTCACAAAAATGGAAATGATCTGACGGCTTCGTTTGACTTTGTCCAGGTTGTTTCTGAAACCAAAATTTCTGTATGGATTGGAATCGTTCATTTGACTATTTGCCCGATTCTTCTTGCTTTTTGTTGAGTAGTTGGGTCAATTCTTCCACTTTGGTTTTGAGTTCTTCAAATTCTTTTCGTGAAGGGATATTCATTTTTTTTAAAATTCCATCCACTGCCTTTTCTACTTTCTCCTCCATTTCGGTTTTGGTTTTTTCCGATTGTTCCAGCAAATCTTTGATAAATTTCGGTTTTTCCGTTTCTGTCAGTTCTCCACGTTTAATGAGATCTTTTGCAAATTCTTCGGCTTTTTCTCGTGTGAGTGATGCCAATCCCAGTCCTGCCAAAAAAGCTTTTTTAATTACGTCTGCCATAGTGATATCCTCCGGTTTTTAAAATGTTGATTGATATTTTTTCTTTGATAAGTTTTTATGTGGAAAAATGTTGGTATTCGACTTCAAACATAAGATATTAGTTTTGAATTTCCAAGATTTGTGCGAAAAATTTTTATTGGTTTCATTCAGCCATTTCGGAGCGCTGTTTGAAGTATAAAACAAGGTGAGTCAATTTTATTTCTATTATAAATAATGTGAGAAGATATTCTAAATATAGTCTGATGAAGTTTACAATTTTTTTATTCACCATCAGATATAAATGAAACCCAACAAGATTTCCATAATCCTTTTGGTTTTGAACCACTTACCACATTGTAATCACAAAGTTTTCGGGGAAAATATGAGGAATAACAAGTAATTTTGTCTTTTAGTCAAGGTACAAAACCTATGCAGACAAATACATATTAATATTTTTGATAATTTGTTTTGAATTATTAAAATCATTCTATAAATTTGTCTGGTAAATCAATAGACATTATTTCGATTAATATTATATAGCACTGATATTCAGTGTAATTCTTAAATTGTGTAGTCCACAAGCAAGTTCCATGACTAAATCGTCAAAACCAAACTTGTGGCATCTAAAACGATCTTTGACAATACGACA
>JAAYUQ010000142.1 GCA_012517575.1 Bacteroidales bacterium
ATAGCCATTGATGACGGAATAGCCATGGGGCATGACGGAATGCTTTACTCGCTACCTTCACGCGATTTGATTGCTGACAGTGTAGAATACATGGTCAATGCTCACAAGGCAGATGCCATGATTTGCATCAGCAATTGCGACAAAATTACTCCGGGTATGTTAATGGCTGCCATGCGATTGAATATTCCAACCGTTTTTGTGTCTGGAGGCCCAATGGAAGCCGGCGAACTGGATGGCGTACAACTCGATTTGATCGATGCAATGGTGCAGTCGGCCGACGATTCGATTCCCGACGAACAAATTCAAAGAATTGAAAATGCGGCCTGTCCTACTTGTGGGTCTTGTTCGGGAATGTTTACCGCCAACTCGATGAACTGTTTGACTGAAGCCATTGGACTGGCACTTCCGGGAAATGGAACGGTTGTGGCAACGCATGTCAATCGTGAAAAATTATTTTTAAATGCAGCCAAACTGATTGTTGAGAATGCCTACAAATATTATCAGGATGGCGATGATTCTGTTCTTCCCCGCTCCATAGCCACGCGCGAAGCTTTTCTTAATGCCATGAAACTGGATATTGCCATGGGAGGCTCTACCAATACGGTTTTACACTTGCTGGCTATTGCCCACGAAGGTGAAGTAAATTTTACAATGGACGATATTGATGAACTTTCTCGCCATACTCCTTGTTTATGTAAAGTAGCACCCAACACGCAGAAATATCACATTCAGGATGTCAATCGAGCAGGAGGAATTTTGGGAATACTGGCAGAACTTAGTCGTGGAGGATTAATCGATACGAATGTTCGACGCATTGATGGAATGACTTTGAAAGAAGCGATTCAGAAATATGATATTACGTCGCCTCACGTGTCGACAGAAATAGTGCAGCTCTACAAAAGTGCACCTGCCAACCGGTTTAATCTGGTAATGGGTTCACAAAATTCTTATTATAAGGAATTGGATACCGATAGGGCAAACGGCTGTATTCGCGATATGGATCATGCTTATACCAAAGATGGCGGACTTGCTGTTTTGAGAGGAAATTTGGCTCAGGATGGATGTGTTATTAAAACTGCCGGTGTAGATGAAAGTATCTGGAAATTTACCGGTCCGGCAAAAGTATTTTCGTCGCAGGATGCAGCTTGCGATGGGATTTTGGGTGGAAAAGTTGTTGCAGGTGATGTGGTAGTCATCAATTTTGAGGGACCAAAAGGAGGTCCGGGAATGCAGGAAATGCTTTATCCGACTTCTTATATCAAATCGCGCCACTTGGGAAAAGAATGTGCGTTGATTACCGATGGAAGATTTTCCGGTGGAACTTCGGGACTTTCTATCGGCCATGTTTCACCGGAAGCTGCAGCTGGTGGTAATATAGCATTATTACGCGATGGCGACATTATAGAAATAGATATTCCGACCCGTTCCATACAAGTGAAACTTAGTGAGGAAGAATTGGAAAAACGTCGTCAGGAAGAGTTGTCGAGAGGAAAAGAAGCTTTCATGCCCAAAGACCGTCAGCGTTCAGTTTCTAAAGCACTAAAAGCTTATGCTTCGATGGTAAGTTCGGCTGATAAAGGTGCTGTACGGTTAATATAAAAAATGATTTTTTTCATTTCAAAATAGTTTATTATTTGATTCAAAGATTCCCAAACAAAAATAGGAGGAATAAAAATATGAAAATGACAGGTTCAAAAGCATTGATAGAATCGTTGTTGCAAGAAGGAGTAGAAACGATATTCGGATATCCCGGTGGAGCCATTTTGCCCGTTTTTGATGCTTTATACGATTACGACCAGAAAGTAAATCATATCCTTACACGCCACGAACAGGGTGCTGCCCATGCAGCCGAAGGGTATGCACGTGTTTCGGGTAAAGTGGGAGTTTGCCTGATTACTTCGGGCCCGGCAGCAACCAATGCCATTACTGGAATCAGCGACGCCATGCTCGACAGTGTACCACTGTTAGTCATAACCGGACAAGTTGGGGCAGGTTTGCTTGGCACGGATGCTTTTCAGGAAATTGATGTGATTGGAATTACGCAACCTATAACAAAATGGTCGTATCAAATTCGCAGAGCCGAAGACGTAGCATGGGCAGTAGCTCGCGCTTTTTATATAGCTTCTACCGGGCGTCCGGGTCCTGTGGTACTCGATTTTACTAAAAATGCCCAGTCGGAAGAAGTAGATTTTCAATACAAACCCTGTAAATTTATCCGCAGCTATATTCCTGTCCCTGAAGTTAATATTTCGCAATTAGAAAAAGCTGCCGAGTTGATAAATGCTGCCAAAAAACCTTTTGCGGTGGTAGGTCATGGCGTGATTCTCGGTCAGGCAGAAAAAGATTTAATGGAATTATTGGAAAAAGCCGATATTCCCGCCGCATGGACTTTGCTGGGTGCATCGGCCATGCCTTCAGACTTTCGACTGAATAAAGGATTTGTAGGAATGCACGGGAATGTTGCTCCCAATATGAAAACCAATGAATGTGATGTGCTTATTGCCATTGGAATGCGTTTTGATGACCGCGTAACTGGCGATTTGAAAACCTATGCCAGTCAAGCCAAAGTGATTCATATCGATATTGATGCAGCCGAACTAAATAAAAATTTGAAGGTTGAAGTGCCGGTACTGGGTTCGGCAAAGGATGTGCTACCGGCTTTGACTAAACTGGTTAAACCTGCCCGACATACCGAATGGATCGATTCCTTTGAAATTTATAAAAACACGGAATATGAAAAAGTAATTGAACGCGAAGTATTTCCAAAAAGTGGAAAAATTACGATGGGAGAAGTTATCAACAAAGTATCGGAAGCAACGCACCACAATGCAATTTGCGTTACCGATGTGGGACAAAATCAAATGGCCGCAGCTCGATATTTTAAATTCTCACAAACCAGAAGTTTAATAACTTCCGGGGGGCTGGGTACAATGGGCTTTGGACTTCCGGCAGCTATTGGTGCAAAAATTGCTTCTCCCGACCGAACAGTTTGTCTATTTGCCGGCGATGGAGGTTTCCAAATGACCATCCAGGAACTGGGAACCATCATGGAAAACAATATCGGCGTAAAAATGATTGTGCTCGACAATCAGTTTTTAGGCATGGTGCGTCAGTGGCAAGAATTATTTTACGAAGAGCGCTACTCTTTCACTAAAATGAAAAATCCCGATTTCGTGGCTATCGGGAAGGCTTACAATATCAATGGAAGATTGGTAAACGAACGGGAAGAACTGGATGATGCCATTGCCGAAATGTTGAAAGACGACAATCCTTACCTGCTGGTAGTAAATGTTGAAAGAAAAGGAATGGTTTACCCCATGATACCGGCCGGAACAAGTGTAACCAACATTATTCTGGAGTAATTCGTTAAAGAAATTTCTATTATCTAACTTCAGAGATTTATTAGCTTTTTTAAAACTTTGCATTATGGAAAAAACATTATATACCGTTATCATTTTTTCGGAAAATACGGTTGGCGTACTGAATCAGATCACCGTTATTTTTACTCGACGGGGATTGAATATAGAAACTCTTTCGGTTTCTCCATCAGCCATCGAAGGTATTCATAAATTTACGATTACTGTATTTACTACTCAGGATGTTATTGAAAAGGTGGTACAGCAAATTGACAAACGTGTCGATATTCTGAAAGCTTATTATAATATTGATGAAGATTTGGTCCATCAGGAAATTGCCTTATATAAAGTTGACACCAGCAAACTTTTGGCTATGGGGTCTATCGAAAAATTAATTCGAGATTATCAGATTCATGTACTGGAATTGACTGAAAACTGCGTGGTGTTTGAAAAAACGGGTCATTATCAGGAAACGCAAAAACTTTTTGAAGAATTGAGTTCATCGATTGGCGTTCTGCAATTTATTCGTTCGGGACGAATTGCCATCACCAAGTCGAAAGTGGAACGGCTGAGCGATATGCTCGAAAAAATGATGAAACTCGAAGAAAAAGTCAATACCACTTCTGAAACACAAGAGTAAAATTAAACCTTAAATATCTCTTTAACAACAACTTAAAAAATAGTAGTGGAAAAAGAGTTTTCATATATTTTTAAGATTTATCCATCGAGTGTTGATTTTCAAGGAAAACTCACTGTAGCATCGCTGGTAGAGTTGTTAATGGAAGCGGCGGGTAGACATGCTGATGAAAATGGCTTCGGAATGCGACAACTCAACGAATTTAATGCTTCGTGGGTAGTGTTACGACTGGTGCTGGAAATAAACTCTTACCCAGCACAATATGATGAAATTAAAATATCGACATGGATTGAAAAAATTCAGTCCATAAAAACCATACGTAATTTTTGCATCGAAAATGCACAAGGAGAAGTTATTGCCTCAGCTACTTCCGAATGGATTATGATGGATTTGGCATATCGCAAACCCAAAAATTTGTTTTCGTTACAGGGTTTTAAAGATTTTGCAACGGGGAAAGAAAGCACTGCGGGAAGATTGGAAAAACTTCATCCCGTAAAGGGTGAGTTGGCTGACAGGCTATCTGTGAAATATAGCGACATCGACATCAATGGTCATGTGAACAGCATTCGTTACATTCAATGGTTGTGCAATTGTTTCGATTTATCCATTTATCGTGAAAAGAAAATTGTCCGCTTCGAAATTCACTATCTTTCCGAATTATACGAAAATGAAGAAATTAAGATTTTTCGAGAGGAAAAAGAAAAAAACGATTTTTATTTTGAAATAGCTAACAATACAAAAACAGCTTGTAGAGCGAGAATAAAATTTATATAAAATCAGTAAATAATTGAAAATAAATAATTTAATCAATAAATAATTTTTTAAAACTAAAAAAAAATGGCAGTAATTAATTTTGGCGGTGTCGACGAAAACGTGGTAACCCGCGAAGAATTTCCTTTGAGCAAAGCTCGTGAAGTACTGAAAGATGAAGTAATTGCCGTAATTGGTTACGGTGTTCAAGGGCCGGGTCAATCGCTCAATTTACGGGACAATGGTTTTAATGTCATTGTGGGACAACGCAAAGGTGGCAAAACTTGGGAAAAAGCTGTTGCAGATGGTTGGGTCCCCGGCAAAACACTTTTCGATATTGAAGAAGCTGCAGAAAAAGGAACCATTATTCAGTATTTGCTTTCGGATGCAGCACAAATAGAAGTTTGGCCGCGTATTAAACCGTATCTGACCGCCGGCAAAGCCTTGTATTTTTCTCACGGATTTGGCATTACTTTTAAAGATCGTACAGGCATCGTTCCCCCTTCTGATATCGACGTAATAATGGTAGCACCAAAAGGTTCGGGAACTTCTTTGCGTCGCTTGTTCCTCGAAGGACGTGGATTAAATTCTTCTTACGCTATTTTTCAGGATGCTACAGGAAAGGCCTTTGACAGAGTTGTAGCACTCGGCATTGGGGTTGGTTCGGGTTATTTATTCGAAACTACTTTTGAAAGAGAAGTGTATTCCGATCTTACCGGTGAACGCGGGACTTTGATGGGAGCTATTCAGGGACTTCTGTCGGCTCAATATGAAGTGCTTAGGGCACACGGACATTCACCTTCAGAAGCTTTCAACGAAACAGTGGAAGAATTGACGCAATCGCTGATGCCACTTTTTGCTGAAAACGGCATGGACTGGATGTATGCCAATTGTTCCACTACCGCTCAGCGTGGTGCGTTGGACTGGATGGGACCGTTCCACGATGCTACCAAACCGGTATTTGAAAAACTTTATAACGAAGTGGCTTCAGGTCGTGAAGCACAACGTTCCATCGACGCCAATTCGCGTCCCGATTACAGGGAACGACTCGAAGAGGAATTAAAAGCATTGCGCGAAAGCGAAATGTGGAGAACAGGTGCTGTGGTCAGAAAACTACGCCCCGAAAACAATTGATGCTGATTTGATCAGTAAAATTATTTAAGAAAAAAGCCTTGCTCTTTGTAAAATTTCATAGCA
>JAAYUQ010000143.1 GCA_012517575.1 Bacteroidales bacterium
AAAATTCCGATGTTAGTAGAATTATTGATCGATTGTATGAAAAAGGACTTTTGAGCAGAGAAGAAAATTCACAGGACAGACGTCAAAAACTGGTGGATATTACCGATAAAGGTCTGGAATTGCTGAACACCATGTTCGATTGTGAAAAAGCAAGCGACAGACTCCTTTCCAATCTTTCTCTTCAAGAAATCGAAACTTTGAACAGTCTTTTGGACAAAATCAGATATTAAAAAAATTCAAACAAAAAATTGTTTCCGATTTGTTCAATAATTTTAGTTGAACACGAAAGGACAAAGGCTTTCTTTAATCTATAATTTCAAATATAATTGAAGCAAGAACTTGTAATACATTGAGTCAAAAAAAATACCCAACCATTTTTTAGACGATTGGGTAATTTTTTAGAAAAGAGTTTATTTCAGATTCGTTCGATATTTTCCGTTGTAATTTTCTCTTCTACAATGGCATCAAGAACAGCGATGGCAGTCATATTGACAATATCGCGCACAGAACTTTCCACATCCAGAATATGTACAGGCTTGTTCAGTCCCATTTGAATAGGGCCAACTGCTTCCGAAATTCCCATTTCCAGCAACAATTTGTAAGCAGAATTAGCAGAACTTAAATTGGGGAAAATCAAGGTATTGACATCCTTGCCTGCCAATCTGCTGAAAGGATATTTCCGATCACGCAATTCTTTGTTTAGCGCAAAATTCACCTGCATTTCGCCATCAACTATCATTTCAGGCACTTCGCGGTGTAAAGTTTCTACTACTTCGTGAACGCTGGCAGGGCTTCCCTGTTTGTCGGAACCAAAATTGGAGTAGGAAAGCATGGCCATCACAGGTTCGTGAGCAAAGAATTTTACTGTGCGATAAGTTAACTTGGCTATATCAATTAATGTTTCAGTAGAAGGATGACGGTTAAACAAAGTGTCAGCCATAAAGAAAGTTCCCTTCTTTGAGTTCATGATGTGCATGGCCGCAATATGTTTAGACCCCGGCCTGATACCGATAACGTCTTTTGCTGCCTGAATGGCATCTGCATATTTTGTGTAAACACCCGTGATCAGGGCATCAGCTTCGCCAGTTTCCACCATCATCATACCAAAATAATTACGTTCGTACATTTTTTCGTAGGCTTCATCGTAAGTCATTCCTTCGCGTCCCAGTTTTTTGGCAAGTTTTTCGGCATAGGCGATACGTCTTGCTTCTTCTCTGTCGTGGCGGAGATTGATAATTTCAATTCCTGACAAATCGATGTTGTATTCGCGAGCAATGCTGTTTATTTTTTCTTCGTTACCCAGCAGTACAGGGAAACAAATACCTTCATTGTACGCCATTTCGGCAGCTTTGAGCATGTTTAGATGGTTTGCTTCCGAAAATACGACACGTTTCGGATTCTGACGAGCTGTTTCATAAAAGCTTCGCAGCATTTTATCATCATAACCCATTGTTTCTCGGAGTTTGGCATTATAGGCTGCCCAGTCAGTTATACGTTTGCGAGCGACACCCGATTCCATGGCAGCACGAGCTACGGCCGGAGCCACTACGGTAAGTAAACGCGGATCGAGAGGTTTAGGGATAATATAGTCGCGTCCGAAACTTAATCTTTTCAGGTTGTAGGCAGCATTTACCACATCAGGGACAGGTTTTTTTGCCAATTCAGCTAGGGCATACACGGCAGCCAGTTTCATTTCTTCATTAATGCTGGTAGCTCTTACATCCAGCGCTCCGCGGAAAATATAAGGGAATCCTAATACGTTGTTAATTTGGTTGGGATGATCGGAACGGCCGGTAGCAAAAATAATATCTTCGCGTGACAACATGGCGTCCTCGTAAGAAATTTCAGGATTGGGATTAGCTAATGCAAAAACAATGGGATTTTCATTCATCGATTTCACCATTTCAATGGAAAGAACTCCTGCAACCGATAAACCTAAAAATACGTCTGCACCCTTCATGGCTTCTTCCAGTGTATTGATTTCTCTGTCGGTAGCAAAGGTTTTTTTTGTTTCGTTCAAATCGGTGCGTTGTTTGTTTATCACTCCTTTTGAATCGAGCATTACGATATTTTCAGGTTTGGCGCCCAATCGGATATATAATTTTGTGCAAGAAATAGCCGCTGCTCCAGCACCATTAACGACGATTTTAACATCTTCCAGCCTTTTTCCTGCAATCTCGAGTGCATTAATCAGTCCGGCACCCGAAATAATGGCTGTACCATGCTGATCGTCGTGCATAATGGGAATATCCAGTTCTGCTTTCAATCGTTCTTCTATCACGAAACATTCGGGAGCTTTGATATCTTCCAGATTAATACCGCCAAAAGTTGGCGAAATTGCCTTTACTGCCTGAATAAATTTCTCGGGATCTTTTTCATTCACTTCGATGTCAAAAACGTCGATCCCGGCAAAAATTTTAAACAGCAAAGCCTTTCCTTCCATAACAGGTTTGCCTGCCATCGCTCCAATATTTCCTAACCCCAGTACGGCTGTGCCATTGGAAATTACTGCTACCAGATTGCCTTTGTTAGTGTAATCGTAAACAGTGTTGGGATCTTTTTCTATTTCCAAACAAGGCTCTGCTACACCAGGAGAATAGGCAAGTGATAAATCTCTTTGAGAACTGTGAGGCTTGGTCGGAACCACTTCAATTTTTCCCGGTTTTCCTTGTGAATGATAAAGTAGGGCATCTTCTTTAGTTAATTTGGTCATATAGTTTTTTGAATCAATTAAAAATTAAAAAATATTAATGGGTTTGTTTTAAAAATTGTCGTAAAATTACATCTTTTTATGACGATATGCAATTAAAAACTTTCTCCTTTCCGTATTTTTTATGCTGAAACACCACATTTTAAGGAAAAATATGTTTTCTTAATGGCCGGAAACAGAAGAGACTGCTTAAACAAAAGCGACTTTAGCGCTAATCAGGTTTTTTGTTTTTATCCCTGCTGTGTGAAATTCAAAAATTATCCCGTAAATTTGTAAACACAAAGTTTTGATTAAGTTTGCATGTACATCGAATCGCTCAACATTGTCAATTATAAAAACATCCGTCAGGCGGAGTTGAATTTTTCTCCCAAAATCAATTGTTTTATTGGTAACAACGGTATGGGAAAAACCAACTTGCTGGATGCCGTTTACTTTTTGTCTTTTTGTAAAAGTCATTCCAATTTTATTGATTCACAAAATATTTTTCATGAAGCCGAATTTGCCGTATTGCAGGCAAAATATCGCATTGGTGAGGCAGTTGAAGAGATTTACTGTGGAATGAAACGCAATCAGAAAAAGCAGTTTAAGCGAAATAAAAAGGAATATGAACGTTTATCTGACCACATTGGGTTGTTACCATTGGTACTGATTTCGCCGGAAGATTCGGTTTTGATTTCCGAAGGTAGCGACGAGAGAAGGAAGTTTGTTGATGGAGTCATTTCTCAATACGACAAAAAATATCTCCATGATTTGCTGCTTTACAACAATGCGCTGAAACAGCGAAATGCCTTGCTGAAGCTCGAAACATCAGCTGACGAATCGTTGTTTGAAATACTCGAAGAGCAAATGGCCGACTATGGTTCTTATATCTTCGAGCAGCGAACCCGTTTTATCGATCAGTTGATTCCGGTATTTCAACAGTTCTATCATTTCATTTCCTCCAATGAAAATGAAAAAATCGATATGTCTTATCAATCGCATCATCAACAAGACGATATAAAAGTTCAATTGAGGGCAACACGCGAACGCGATAAAATGCTTGGTTTTTCTACCCGAGGTATTCATAAGGATGAGTTGGAAATGATGTTGAATGGTTATCCGATAAAGCGTGTTGGATCACAAGGACAAAATAAAACTTTTTTGATTGCGTTGAAATTGGCTCAATTCAAATTTCTTAAACAAACCCATCATCAACCACCAATACTTTTACTGGATGATATTTTTGACAAACTCGATGCTGATCGCGTAAGAAAAATTGTTGAACTTGTCTCGCAGGAAACTTTTGGCCAGATATTTATTACCGATACCAATCGTGAACATCTGGATCAAATTCTTCTTCAACTCAACCAAGAAGCTGAAATTTTTAAAGTTGAAAATGGAATAATTTTTTGATAATTTTTTTATTCCACCTCTCTTTACTCCACTTCAATTAGAATAGTTAAGTTTTCCATTATGGAAAATCATATTTACATTTCGTTTTCAATATAGAAAATTTTTTATTCAATGAAATTAATTAAATTATTAATAATCAAATATATATATTTTAAAGTAGAATATTTTCACTGAGCAGAGAAAATATTTGTTGAATTTATTGGATAATCCTATTTTTATTTATAAACTTGCAGTTGTAAAAAACGTGTCGCTAATTTTTCCTAAATCTTTATTTATTAACCCAATTAAAAATTTTTGTTGTGAAACCAAAAACTTATACTGCCGAAGAAGTTAAGAAAGCAAGTTTTGAATATTTTCAAGGAGATGAATTGGCTGCTACTGTTTGGTCAACAAAATATGCATTAAAAGATTCTTACGGGAATTTTTATGAGTTGACGCCGGATGATATGCACAAAAGACTGGCTCGTGAAATTGCAAGAATTGAGAAACAATATCCTAATCCGCTGACAGAAGATGAACTTTTTGAACTTTTCCAGCATTTCAAGTACATTGTTCCGCAAGGAAGTCCCATGACCGGAATTGGAAACGACTTTCAGATAGCTTCACTTTCCAATTGTTTTGTCATTGGTTTTGACCATGATGCCGATTCTTATGGAGGTATTATTAAAATTGATGAAGAGCAGGTTCAATTGATGAAGCGTCGTGGTGGAGTAGGGCACGATCTTTCACATATTCGACCCAAAGGTTCGCCGGTGAAAAATTCGGCGCTTACTTCCACAGGAATTGTGCCTTTCATGGAGCGTTATTCCAATTCTACACGCGAAGTAGCGCAGGATGGTCGCCGTGGTGCTTTGATGCTCACGGTTTCCATTAAACATCCCGATTCTGAATCGTTTATTGATGCAAAACTGGAAGCAGGAAAAATTACTGGTGCCAATATTTCGGTGAAAATTCATGATGATTTTATGCAGGCTGCTTTGGCACAAGAAACTTATACTCAGCAATTTCCTATCGATGATAATAATCCTTGGTTCAAAAAAGAAATTGATGCTCATTCGTTGTGGAAAAAAATTATCCACAATGCCTGGCAATCGGCTGAACCGGGAGTGCTTTTCTGGGACACGATTATACGTGAATCTGTTCCCGATTGTTATACCGATTTGGGTTTTAAAACTATTTCTACCAATCCTTGTGGTGAAATTCCGCTCTGTGGATACGATAGCTGCCGACTGCTGGCCATAAATCTGTATTCGTATGTTAATCATCCATTTACGCCGGAAGCTTCGTTCGATTACGATTTGTTTAAAAATCATGTAGCTATAGCTCAGCGAATTATGGATGATATTATTGATTTGGAAATGGAAAAAATCGATAAAATCATTGCCAAAATCAATGCCGATCCCGAAGATGAAGAAATAAAACGTACGGAACTGAAATTATGGGAGAAAATTAAAAATAAAACTTTGTTGGGACGACGCACCGGTGTGGGTACAACTGCAGAAGGAGATATGCTGGCTGCTTTGGGTTTGCGTTATGGAACCAATTCTGCCATCGATTTTTCCGAGCAAATTCATAAAATACTTGCTCTTTCCGCTTATCGTTCTTCCGTAACACTTGCCAAAGAACGCGGCGCTTTCAGTATCTATGATGCAAAACGTGAAGAAAATAATCCCTACATTCTTCGTTTACGCGAAGCCGATCCTGAACTTTATAACGACATGGTGAAATATGGAAGAAGAAATATTGCCTGCCTCACAATTGCTCCAACCGGAACAACCAGTATCATGACGCAGACAACTTCAGGTATCGAACCGGTATTTATGCCGGTCTATACACGTCGTCGAAAAGTGAATCCCAACGACAAGAATGTTCGTATAGATTTCGTAGATGAAAATGGCGATTCATGGGAAGAATATGTGGTTTTTCATCATAAGTTTGTTACGTGGATGGAAGCTAATCATTATTCCACTACCCAAAAGTACACCAAAAGCGAACTTGATGAATTAGTAGAAAAATCACCCTATTACAAGGCAACTGCCAACGATATCGACTGGCTGAAAAAAGTTCAAATGCAGGGACGAATTCAAAAATGGGTCGATCATTCTATAAGTGTAACCATCAATTTACCTGCCGATACGACCGAAGAACTGGTTGGTCAGCTTTATGAAGAAGCATGGCGTTGCGGGTGTAAGGGTGTAACTGTTTACCGAGAAGGTTCACGAGCCGGTGTTTTACTGTCGATGGAAGAAAAGAAACCCGAGAAATCAGGCGAGAGAAAAATTTGCTTTCCTCAGTCGGATGAGCATTTAATTCGTCCGAAAGAATTGGATTGCGATGT
>JAAYUQ010000144.1 GCA_012517575.1 Bacteroidales bacterium
AACAAAGATTTGGAAGTATTATCAACATGAGTTCAGTAGTGGGCGTCTCAGGAAATGCAGGTCAGGCAAACTACTCTGCTTCAAAAGCGGGATTAATTGGATTGACAAAATCTGTTGCAAAAGAATTTGGTTCACGCGGTATCCGCGCCAATGCCATTGCTCCGGGATTTATAGAAACTGAAATGACTCATGCTTTGACTGAAGAACAGCGTGCCAAGTGGGTAGAAAATATTCCCTTGCGTCGTGGTGGAACTCCTGAAGAAGTTGCCAAAGTTACGCTTTTCCTTGCTTCTGACTTGTCGAGTTATGTAAGTGGTCAGGTTATCCATGTTTGTGGTGGAATGAATACTTGAAAACGAAATTTTTTTCATTGTTTAAAAGACGCTTCTGAAAATGGAAGCGTTTTTTGTTTTTATCAACTATAAGAAGAATTTTTATACATTACCTGTCTGGTTTTAACGTTAAAAAAAAGTATCTTTGCAAAACTTTTAGCTTATTCAAATGTTTAAGCACGTGCAATTTTATTTATTTATCGGAAAGCGTATAAAAAATTTACAATAATGGCATTAAATAATTTTTTAAAAAAGATACTGGGAAACAAAGCACAACGCGATTTAAAAGAAATTGAACCTATCATTGAAAAAATTCAAGCAGTTTATCCTGAAATCAAATCACTTTCAAATGACGATCTCAGAGCCAGAACGGTTGCCTTGAAAGAACGTATTCAGGAATTCGTTGCCCCCGAGAAAAATCGCATTCAGGAATTAAAAAACAGCATTGAAGAAACAGAAATCGATCTTCGCGAAAAAATTTATAACGAAATCGACAAACTAGAAAAGGAAATAACCGACAAACAGGAAAAAATCCTCAACGACATTCTTCCCGAAGCTTTTAGTATCATGAAAGAAACGGCTCGTCGTTTTGCGGAAAACGATGAAATTGTTGTGAAAGCCAATGATTTTGATCGCAATTTGGCAGCCAAACATGATTTTGTTTCCATTGAAGGAGACGAAGCCCATTACAAAAATGAATGGATGGCGGGTGGCAGCATGATTAAATGGGACATGGTTCACTACGACGTTCAGCTTATCGGAGGTGTTGTTCTCCATCAGGGTAAAATTGCCGAAATGGCTACCGGTGAAGGAAAAACGTTGGTTGCTACTTTACCTGTGTTTTTAAATGCTCTTACCGGTAACGGAGTTCATCTTGTTACCGTTAACGATTATCTATCCAAACGTGACTCCGAGTGGATGGGGCCGCTGTTCATGTTCCACGGTCTATCCGTTGACTGTATTGACAAACACCGTCCCAATTCCGAAGAACGCCGGCAAGCATACCTCGCCGACATTACCTATGGAACCAACAATGAGTTTGGTTTCGATTACCTGCGCGACAACATGGCAACAAGTCCTATGGATTTGGTTCAGCGAAAACACCATTATGCTATTGTGGACGAAGTGGATTCCGTACTGATTGATGATGCAAGAACACCATTGATTATTTCCGGCCCCGTACCAAAAGGAGAAGATCAGCTTTTTGAAACATTCCGTCCTACAGTGGAACGTTTGGTAAATGCTCAAAAAGCGCTTGCTACTAAATATCTTACCGATGCCCGAAATTTGTTGAAATCGGAAAATGAAAAAGACCGTGAAGAAGGAGCTTTGGCTCTTTTCCGCTCCTACAAGGGTTTACCAAAAAATAAGGCTTTGATAAAATTCTTGAGTGAACCGGGAAACAAAACCATTCTACTGAAAACGGAAGAATACTACATGCAGGAAAACAATCGGAACATGCACATAGCTACCGATCCGCTGTATTTTGTTATTGATGAGAAAAATAATAGCATCGAACTTACCGATAAAGGATTTGATTTACTTTCAGAAACTTCAGAAGACCCAACATTCTTCGTTTTACCCGATGTGGGAAGTGAAATTGCCGAACTTGAAAAAAATCATACACTGACACCCGAAGAAAAACAGGCGCAAAAGGATGAAATTTTGCAAAATTATTCTATCAAATCCGAACGTATTCACACCGTCAACCAATTGCTGAAAGCTTATACTTTGTTTGAAAAAGATGTTGAATATGTGGTTATCAACAATGAAGTTAAAATAGTTGATGAACAAACCGGACGTATCATGGAAGGCCGCCGATATTCGGATGGATTGCATCAGGCCCTCGAAGCGAAGGAACGGGTAACCGTTGAAGCAGCCACTCAAACTTTTGCCACCATAACGCTTCAAAATTATTTCAGAATGTATCACAAACTTGCCGGTATGACGGGAACTGCTGAAACAGAAGCCGGTGAATTTTGGGATATTTATAAACTTGATGTGGTGGTCATTCCGACCAATCGACCTGTTATTCGTAAAGACATGGAAGACCGCGTTTACAAGACAAAACGTGAAAAATATGCTGCTGTGATAGATGAAATTGTTCGGTTAATGGAAGAAGGAAGACCAGTTTTGGTGGGAACAACATCTGTAGAAGTATCCGAATTATTAAGCCGAATGCTTACCGGCAGAAAAATAAAACACAACGTATTGAATGCCAAACAACATCAAAGAGAAGCAGAAATTGTTGCAGAAGCCGGACGCAAGGGAACAATTACCATTGCTACCAATATGGCTGGTCGTGGTACGGATATTAAGTTGACTCCCGAAGTCAGAGAAGCCGGAGGTTTGGCCATCGTGGGTACTGAACGACATGAAAGCCGTCGTGTAGACCGTCAGTTGAGAGGACGTGCCGGTCGTCAGGGGGATCCGGGTTCTTCTGTTTTTTACGTTTCGTTGGAAGATGATTTAATGCGTCTTTTTGGTTCTGAACGTATTTCCAGCGTTATGGACCGGCTTGGTTTTCAGGAAGGAGAAATGATTCAGCATTCTATGATTTCCCGTTCCATTGAAAGAGCGCAAAAGAAAGTCGAAG
>JAAYUQ010000145.1 GCA_012517575.1 Bacteroidales bacterium
ACGTGAAAATTAAAGAAATTTTCTCCATTTCCTCTTCTATTTCTTGCCACAAATCGCGGGGTGTTTCTGAATTTTCTACCTCGCAGGTGATTATGCTTAAAGTCAACTGAGGGCAAGCCCGACGAATAAGTTCACTAATGATGATGTCCATTGGGTTACACTTGTTTTAGCATAATACCGCTCAACAGTCAATAAGGATTTGTTCTATCAGAAATTGCGAATGTAACTTTTCACGCTTGTTCAATGCATTTGGCTGAGCAGATAGACAAGTCGAGAAAATTGCCAGTATCATGATTAAAAAAGTAATTTTTGTTTTCGAAATAGTATTTTTTAAGGTTAAACTTCTATTTAATTATAAGACTTATCATTCTTTGATATTAATTATCGGCAGATATAAAGATATAATTTAATGTTATTTCGAAAAGTTCTTTTTTACTAATTGATAATCAGTACTATAAATTGCTTTTCAAAATGAAGAATATAATTATCTGATAAAAAGATATTAATAAAAATTTAATGAACTATTGAATTTACACTCTCTGTGAAATAGTGTCGTTCAATATTTACTTAATCAACAACAACTTTTTCACTTGCTTGAAGTTTCCGGCTTGCAACTGATAGAAATAAATACCGCCCGCTAAATTCGTTCCGTTCAACATTATTTTATATTTCCCGACATTTTGTTCACCTTGATAAAGGTTTAAAATTTCCCGACCACATATATCATATAATTTAAAAGTAACCCTGCATTTTTCAGCCAGCTCGTAGCTAATCAGTGTGCTGATAGCAAATGGATTGGGTTGATTTTGAAACAAAGAAAAATCAGCCGGTTTCAATTCACTTAATTGGGTAACGATAAACGTGTTTTTCCCTGTTTTCGAACCAAGGGCGTACTCTGTCCCACTTTGGTTAGTTAAAGCAAGCGTGTTACTTTCGGTATCCAAAGTTGCGTTGGCATCTTCCCACGAATTGTCGGAAAAATCATCTCTTTTTGCCAATCCCAAATCACTTTCATCACCAATGCCGGGATGTCCCGTATAGTTGTAAGTGAGGGAGTAGGAAGAACCGGTTCCGATTGACAAAACACCCCAATAGTGTTGTGGGGTCATAGTCCACGATGATTCAGGTTTAATAGAACCTTCCCGCATGGAATTGGCATCAACGCGATAAACCTGTATACCGCTAATTGTTCCGCCATCTCCGGTTACGGTGAGATTGTCTCCATCGCTATGAGCAAGATTTACCGAAAAATCTGTCGGATTGGTTCCTTCGTAATCAAAAGCGCTTTCATCCCCAATAGCAGCACCTGACCATACCCACGATGGTGAATTGGTAAGCGTTCCATGGTTGTCATTCGATGTTGCATCATTGGCGGTTGTTCCATTTCCTTCGTCCAAACGCCAATAACCAATTAATCCGCTTTCGCTGCCAGTAAGTTTCTTACACATATTTGCCCGAATTTCTTCTTCCGTGCGGGCTACATTCCAAATCCTAATCTCATCGATTGTGCCATTGAATAAGTTCCCAATCATTAAGTTGTTGGAATTTGAATTGATGTTTTCTGTTAAGTCTGAGCTTGCTGTTAAATTTCCATTTAGGTATAATTTCTGTGTTGAACCATCATACGTTTGAGCAATATGATTCCATCCTGAAGAAATTTCCCCTGAAATGGTCTGATTGTTTATGGAGACAAAGGCAGTTGTTGTGTTTGCACCAATTCCATAAGCTCCTGCCTTTGAAATTCCTGGTGCGGTTTCATTTCCAACTGTTGCGACAGGCTCAGACGAAGCGTATTTACGGACGAAGAAATAATCGAAATCGGCATTAAAGCTTCCCCCTCCGTTCCATGATTTTCCGCCCAATCCCCAATAGGATGGAATTGTGGGGAGCGTGTACGAGCCACAGTTATTCCATGATATTCCGTCATTACTCCAGTCGTAATATAGTGTAGATGCATCTTTCCTGAATCTTGTACAATGAATCGCCTGCCCTGTAGTACATTGCGTACCTCGATAGCCGTCAGCTTCAAATTTTACTGTAGTTGCCGACTCACAAGAGCCAAAATAGCCTTTGTTATAGGATCCTGCGTCAAAACTTCTTATATAAGCAAGCAAGGAGTGGCGATACCTATTATCTATACCGGTTGCATCTTCTTTTGTTTGAGTAACAAAATTGGTATTTGGGTTTGGATGAGTCCAATATACAAAAGGAGCATTCGCTACCCCTGACCAAGAATCCGAATTTTCATTTACTTTTATTCTCAACCAGCCCGGCCTTTCAGTTAGTGAATAGCCATCGTCTCCTCCAGGGTTCCAGAAAGTCCATCCTGACTTCAAACTTGTCTCTTCAAAATCATCAAAAAACTCAAAGGTATTATCTCCATTGCTTACAGAACTCGCAGAAGAATTTCCATAATACATAAAAATGTCAGTTGTGCTTGCAGTGGGCACTTTTACCCAGATTATTGAGGTTCCGGAAATATTCCAGTTTTCTATCCAGTAATTCAATTCTGTTCCGCTTCCGTCGTAAAAACGGATATCGCTCCCATCACTTTTGGTATGAGCATAATTAAAATTGGAAGTGGTTAATTCGACTTTCACTTGATAATCAGCTACCGGAGTAGCAGGACTCAAAGTAACAGGAACCTGATAGTTCCAATTTTCTCCTGTAGGCTTCATCCATGCTTCCAATGTCATGGCATTGGTTACATTTAAACTAAGTGCATCAGGGACAGAAACATACTGATACGTCCCATTAAAATTCAATGCTTTACCGGAACCTTGCGCCGATATTTCAGAAAAAAAAGAAAAGTTAAACAAAAAAAGAAACAAAAAAGTGGACGGTAACAGCAGACGAAGAGTGTAAAATAAATTTTTCATGACAGTTCAATTTTTTTTAAATGAATAATATGTTTAAGATTCAATCTAATCATGATTTAACTATCGCCGGAATTTCTTTTCTGTTTTAAAAAAAATTCTTCTTGTTCTCTCACAAAAAGTTGTTCAATTACTTGAATTTGCGTTGTTTATTTATTTTCTTAACCATCAAACAACCTTGTATATAATGCTGCAAATATATATATAAACAACTAAAATTGTATCGAATAAATCACCCTTTTTTATTTAAAACAAGATAAATCAATTTTTGTTTTTTTAAGACAAGGAAATAACCTGAATTCGATATAACGTTTACATGTTTTAATCATATAAAAAATTGATAATTAATAAAATAATAAGGTTTATTCTTTTTGTTGATTAATGTTACTAAGGTTTTATTAAAAAAACAAGGTTCGTTTTGTGAATATAAAGCCCTTATTTGACACCACTAACCTTAGTAACACATGAATACTTCCTTTTCATCAACCTTATTAGCTTGTTTTTAATTACTTATATAATATTCTTATATCGAACTCACGTTAACTTTACAGAATACTCCTGTGTCCAGCGATAGAAAAACAAGGATCTCATTCAGTTGAAAGTTCCGAGTTAGGAGCTGCTTTTGTAGGACAACAAAATTGGATGGTTAAATGGAGTATACCAAATTTTTTTCAATGAACCGCATCTCCTTCGAAAAAGTCATAACTGCAGCTATCTTGTGAAAATATGTTAAAGTTTAATATTCTTTCACACAATGCATTTGTCAAAAAAAGCTGAACCATCGCATACAAAGTCTAATGGTTTTTGTTGAAAAGTTTTGCTTCCTTTCATTCCTGTTTGATGGTATCGTATAAAAAATAACCGATCAATTCCCAAAAAAATTAACTAAAGGTGTAAAAATCTTTCGATTTGTCAATCAATTTTCAACTTCTCCGAATAAAGTTGCGGACGAAGCCGAGTTTATTCTCACCTTCACCGTTTCTCCTATTCGCCTTCCCTGACGAGGAAAAATCACCACCTTGTTTTGTGAAGTACGTCCGAAAAATTGTTCTTTGGAACGTTTGGAATAGCCTTCAACCAATACTTCAAAAGTTTTTCCGACATCCCGCAAGTTGCTTTCAAGCGAAAGTTCATTCTGTAAAGCGATAATCTCATTTAACCGTCGCAATTTCACTTCTTCACTCACGTTATCAGGCAAATGACGCGCAGCATAAGTTCCTGGACGTTCAGAATATTTAAACGTAAAAGCCATATCGAAACCAACTTCGCGCATCAATGATAGTGTTTGTTGATGATCTTCTTCCGTTTCGTTATGAAACCCGCAAAAAACATCTGTTCCAATGGCAGCATCGGGTAAAATTCTTCTGATGGCGGCAATGCGTTCCAAATACCATTCTCTCGTATATTTGCGGTTCATCAACTGCAAAATTTTATTGCTTCCCGATTGTACAGGAAGATGAATAAACCTGCATAAATTGGGATAGCGTGCAATAGTTTCGAGCGTACGGTCACTCATGTCCTTCGGATGAGAAGTGGTAAAACGAAAACGCATTTCGGGGGCAGCCTGAGCCACAATTTCCAGCAATTCGGGAAATCCAATTATTTTTCCGTCTTGTTCCACACGATAAGAATTAACGTTTTGACCCAAAAGTGTCACTTCCTTAAAATTTTTCTGCTGCAAATCTTTCAATTCGTTCAGTATACTTTCCACATCGCGACTTCTTTCTCTACCCCGCGTATAGGGCACAATGCAATAGGAACAAAAATTGTTACAGCCACGCGTAATGGAAATAAATCCGGAAATTTGTCCGCCCAGCCGTGCAGGAATCACCTCCTGATAAGTTTCCGTACGCGAAAGCTGAATATTGATGGCTTTTTCACCTTTTTCAACTGCACCCATTAAATTGGGTAAATCGAGATATGCATCCGGCCCTACAACCAGATCCACACCCTGTTTTTCAATTAATTCATCTTTCATTCGTTCGGCCATGCAGCCAATAACTCCTAAAATCAACTGTTTGTTTTTTCGTTTCAAAGAATGTAAGTATTTTAGCCGCTCGAAAACCCGTTGCTCGGCATTGTCACGTATGGAGCAAGTATTAATTAACACGGCATCGGCTTCCGAGACTTTTTCGGTAAGCACAAAACCATCCATTTGCATAATAGAAGCCACCACTTCACTGTCGGCCACATTCATTTGGCAGCCGTATGTTTCTATATAAAGTTTCTTAGGTTGATTTTCCGTGACGGAAGAATTTATTTTTTCTTTCAATTCCATGATTCATGCTTTAAAAAATGTGCACAAAGGTACGACATAATAGGTGAATTTATGGTTAAAAACCTTTTAGCTTTATTTAACTATATGTTAAAAATCACATTATTTCATTGATTTCTTTTTACTTACAAACTTTTAAGAAATAGAGACAAGAAAAAAGAAATAAAAAATTTCTTGCAAACGTTTGCAATATTCAAAATTAAGTTTCATCTTTGCAACTGTAAACAAACAGATAAATTTTTCATAGTTAAGGTTTAGGTTAAAAGGTACAATGGGTGGCTGGGAAGTTACCCATTGTTGTTTTATTGTAAAAATTTGTTCTTTGTCAAGAAAAAATATAACTTTGCCAACGTTCAAACACTATGGTTATGGAAGACTTTGGTAATTACATATTTCTTATTCTCATCGCGGTGGCGATGCTCAGTAATATGAGAAAAAAGAAAAAAATCGAGGCAAAGAAAACGGAAGAAAAAAAACCTTTTGATCAAACCACAGAGAAAGAGTTTTCGCCCGTCGTTGAAAAAAAAAGATTTGACCAAGTTGAAAAAAAATTCACACAAAAACCGACTTTCGAGAAAAAGGAAAATACCTATCCTACTTTCGATGCAGCCGGAAACGATACTTCAGAACTCAGGATTAAGAATCCTGTTAAAGTTACCATAGAAAACAGTCATCATCTGATAGAGGAAGAAAGACCGGAAGAATCTGGTACAATTCAACTGGAACTGGATTCGCCGGAAGCTGCAAAAAAAGCTTTCATCTATTCGGTAATTTTTGAAAGGAAATATTAGAGTCAATTTTTTTTGTTATCATAAAAAAACACTATATTTGTAGTCAAATAAACATTGAAAAACACAACAAGGAGAGTTCCGATCTTTTAGATGATTGGAATTCTTTTTGTTTTTATATTTTTTATTTATACCTAAAAAATAAAACTATGGCAACAGTAACATACATGAC
This sequence comes from Bacteroidales bacterium, assembly GCA_012517575.1. Classification (GTDB taxonomy): domain Bacteria; phylum Bacteroidota; class Bacteroidia; order Bacteroidales; family Paludibacteraceae; genus MVYY01. The sequence continues at coordinate 6,112 of JAAYUQ010000145.1, forward strand.
TGCTGAAGGTTACAAAAAACTGGTGGATGAATTGAATCAATTGGAAAACGTCCAGCGCCCGGCCATCTCGAGGCAGATTGCCGAAGCTCGCGACAAAGGAGATTTGTCGGAAAATGCAGAATACGATGCAGCAAAAGAAGCTCAGGGAATGCTCGAAATGAAAATTGCCATTCTCAAGGACACCATTGCATCAGCACGCTTGATTGACGAATCGAAAATCGATACAAGTGAAGTTCAAATTTTAACTAAAGTTACCATAAAAAATACCAGAACCAATCAGGTAATGTCCTACACCATTGTTTCAGAGAGTGAGGCCAATATCAGAGAAGGTAAATTATCGGTAACTACTCCCATAGCCAAAGGTTTGCTGGGGAAAAAAGTAGGCGAAAAAACATCAATTTCAGTACCAAATGGTGTGCAGGAATTTGAAATTCTCGATATTTCATTATAAAAAACGGCACTAAAATTTTTACAATCATGGCAACCATTTTCAGTAAAATAGCAGCCGGAGAAATTCCGAGTTATAAAATTGCAGAAGACGAGCATTTTTTTGCTTTTCTCGACATTCATCCCTTGTCCAAAGGACATACTTTGGTGATTCCAAAAAAAGAAGAAGATTATATTTTCCGGTTGGACGATGAAACTTATCAGGGATTGATGCTTTTTGCAAAAAAAATTGCCTTTGCCATCGAAAAAGCAGTCCCCTGCAAACGGGTGGGGATGGCGGTCATTGGGCTGGAAGTACCTCATGCTCACGTTCATCTTATTCCCATTCAACAGGAAAACGACATGAATTTCAGAAATCCGAAACTGGAATTGTCTCCCGAAGAAATGAACGAAATTGCAGCTTCCATCAGAAAACATCTGGCGTGAATTTCTGCTTTTCAACCTTACACACTACACCCCAAAAGTTGTTTCCGACTTTTGGGGTGTAGTGTGTAAAAGGATTTCCCCTATCTAAATTTTTCAATCTTTCCTCAATACAAAAGCTGTTCGCGCAGGAATGTACAGTTTCAGCCATTCTTTACCGCTCGGGTCTTTTGGCTCGGGTAAGGTTATATGCACCACACTTTCATCTATCAGATCATAACCACCAAAAACAGAATTATCGGTATTTAGAACAATTCTGTAAGCGCCTTTTTCTGCCAAAATTCCATAATCGGTAAACGATTTAAAAGGATTGAAATTAAATACAAAAATCAGTTTTCCCCTTTGAAAAACCAGCACTTGATCGTCTTCTTTTATCCACAACTGATTGATGGTAAGTTTATTGAATCTTGCAACGGAACGAATCAACAAAATCATGGCTCTGTCAAATTCGTTCAAACAATAATAGAGATAATTTTTGTTGTCAACCAAATCCCACTGACGTCGGGCATATTTATACGACCAACCGTTGCCTTCGCGCGGAAAATCGATCCATTCGGGATGTCCGAACTCGTTTCCCATAAAATTCAGATAACCGCCATTCATGGTTGAAGCTGTAACAAGGCGAATCATCTTGTGAAGCGCCACTCCGCGATCAACTGTCAAAGTGTTGTCGCCACGTCGCATATGCCAATACATATCAGCATCTATCAACCTGAAAATAATCGTTTTATCGCCAACCAAAGCCTGATCGTGCGATTCGGCATAACTGATGGTCATTTCTTCGGCACGATGATTGGTCATTTCCCAAAAAATCCGGCCCACCTTCCAGTCTTCATCCTTTTCTTCCTTAATGATTTTAATCCAGAAATCGGGAATATTCATGGCCATTCGGTAATCGAAACCAATTCCGCCATCATCTATTTTTGCAGCCAATCCAGGCATTCCGCTTACTTCTTCTGCAATGGAGATGGCATTGGGATTTACTTGATGAACCAACTTGTTGGCAAGCGTAAGATAACAAATGGCATCTCCATCCTGATTCAGATTGTAATAGCAATCGTAACTTGTAAAATCTTCTCCAAGCCCATGACTGAGATAAATCATCGACGTTACACCATCGAAACGGAAACCATCGAAATGAAAAACATCCAGCCAGTATTTGCAATTGGATAAAAGAAAATGTAAAACTTCCGGTTTGCCATAGTCGAAACACAAAGAATCCCAAGCCGGATGCTCGCGCCGCGGGCCGCCGTGAAAATACTGATAAGGTGTTCCATCAAATCTTCCCAAACCTTCTACTTCATTTCTTACTGCATGAGAATGAACAATATCCATGATAACAGCAATTCCCATTCCATGAGCTTCATCAATCAGTTGTTTAAGTTCTTCCGGGGTCCCAAAACGCGAAGATGGCGCAAAAAAACTGGAAACATGATAACCAAACGAACCGTAATAAGGATGCTCCTGAATAGCCATAATCTGAATGGCATTGTAACCGAGAGCAGCAATACGAGGAAGAACATTTCGACGAAATTCGTCGTAAGAAGCAATTTTTTCTTCCGGACTTGACATTCCGATATGGCATTCGTAAATCAACAGCGGATCTCTTTGCGGTTTGAAATGTAGATTTTTAAACACATATGGTTGAAAAGGATTCCACACTTGTGCACTGAAAATTTTGGTTTGCGAATCCTGCACCACACGCTGAGCCCAAGCCGGAATTCTTTCGCCGCTTCCGCCCTCCCACTCTACCAAAAGTTTGTAAAGTTGCGTGTGAGCCATAGCGTATTCAGGCAAATGTATTTCCCAAATTCCGTTTTGCAGCTTTTTTAACTGATAATCGGGATGACGTTGCCAATTGTTGAAATCTCCGATTAAAAAAATAGCCGTAGCATTGGGTGCCCATTCTCGAAAGACCCAACCATCCGCCACTCTGTGAAGACCAAAATATAAATATCCGGTTGCAAAATCAGATAAACTCTGTTTACCACCTGTCAGTTTTTTTTCTGTCTGAAGAAAGTATTCGTATCTTCCATAAATAGAACCTGCATAAGGTTCAAGCCACGGATCAATCTTAACAATTGGAAGAATTTCCATAATTTATAAGCTTAATATGTTTTTATCCAAAACAAATTCAATTTTCTGTTTTTTTATAGAAATCTTGTCAAATTAAACACGAACTTTAACTATAATTTTTCTATGATTTCCGGAGCCAATACCCGGTTGATGTCCATCAGAAGGGAAAAAAACGGCAAATTCCATTGCTCCCACTCTGAGCAAATTTTCTGCTTCATCAGCAAAAAATGCAATGTCTTTTTCTGCATCGTAAGGTTGCGTAACTTTTGTCAACTTTTCGGCAGCAATCCATCCCATCGTTTCCTCGTCGTCAAGCGGAAGTTGAATGTCGATAAACTTCCGATGTGTTTCCATTCGGGCATTTTGAGCCGTTTTACCGGAAATTTCTACCACACTGACAACCAAATCACTGCCTTCCAATTCAATTTTTCCGAGAGGTAAACTTTTCAAATCGGTGGTTTTCAGAAAATCGAAAGCTTTTTTGAAAAGCGGATGTACCGATTGGTACAACTCGGCATTTTTTAAGGTATCGAGAATCATGACTTTATGTTTATTACATTAATTCGTCTAAAGTATAGTTTAAAAATCTGTTGAGCGGATATCCGGCTTCCAAAATTTCTGCAATGCGAGGAACTGGATTTTCATCCGTCAAAATAGATTCGTGCAATGGTGAAGAAGTTGCATAATGCTTTAATTTGAGCAAATCGGCATGAGGAAAATCATTAGGAAAACCTGCCGGAACTTTTTTTAATTTTCCGTCTTCAAAAAATCCGTCAAAATACCGTTTGAATTTGTGATGAGAAATAATTTCGTTAAACTCGTCGATATTTTCATAAACACTTTTCCGTAATGCTTTCAGCACGTTAGACTCAGGGCTCCAAATTCCCACTGAGACAAAAGATCCTCCCGGTTGTAGATGGAAATAATAACCACCCCGCTGACTTTTTCGACCACCGCCAGAAGCAATGTAAGCTCCAAAATGAGTTTTGTATGGTGATTTATCAGGAGAAAAACGAATATCCCTGTAAATTCGAAAAATACAATCTTTCAGGTCAACGTGCTTGATTTCGGGATCAAATTCCGATATTTTCAGTATCAACGAATTACTCATATTCAAGTAAGCAGTGCGTACTTCATCATACCAGCTTCTATTTTGAGTAAACCATTCACGGTTATTGTTTTCGCTCAAAGCTATCAGAAAATCCAATATATTTTGAATAGTCATAAATTTAAATTTTAAGCACGACAAATATAGTGTAAAATTTATTCAATCTTTGCGATTTGTCGCCATTTTTTTGATTCAACTCCTTTTTTCCAATAGAATATCCTCCTATTCTGGAAAAAATAATTACTTTTGCAATTAATTTAAAACGGAGTCATGTTAATCTGTTCTCTCGACTTTTTCAATTTTTGTGCAAATTTCAATATAAAATGAAAGACCGTATTCAACAGTTGCAGGAAGAAATCAGCCAACTTTCAGCCCAAACGCTCGAAGAAGTTGAAGCATTAAGAATAAAATATCTAAGTAAAAAAGGAGAAATTTCCCAGCTTTTCAACGATTTCAGGAATGTGAGCAATGAAGAAAAACGTGAAATTGGCCAACTGCTCAACGAACTGAAAAACAATGCACAGAATAAAATTAATGATCTGAAGGAAAAATTGGAAGCCAATCGGGGAAATGCTGAAAAAATTGATCTTACCCGCAGTGCTGAACCCATTCAGATTGGAACGCGTCATCCTCTTTCTATTATCAAAAACGAAATTGCAAATATTTTTTCAGGTATAGGTTTTACAATTGCCGAAGGACCGGAAATTGAAGACGACTGGCATGTTTTTGAAGCATTGAATTTCCCACCCGATCATCCTGCCAGAGATATGCAGGACACATTTTTTATCGAAAAAAATCCTGATATTCTCTTGCGCACGCATACTTCATCGGTTCAAACCCGAGTAATGACACAACAAAAGCCGCCGATCAGAATGATTTTTCCGGGTCGTGTTTACAGAAATGAAGCCATCTCCTATCGCGCACACTGTTTTTTTCATCAGGTTGAAGGTCTGTATATCGACAAAAATGTTTCGTTTGCCGATTTGAAGCAGGCACTCATTTATTTTGCTAAAGAAATGTTCGGCATGGATACACAAATCAGGCTGCGCCCTTCCTATTTTCCTTTTACCGAGCCAAGCGCCGAAATGGACATTTCCTGCAATCTTTGTGGCGGAAAAGGTTGTCCGTTTTGCAAATATACAGGTTGGGTAGAAATTTTGGGTTGCGGAATGGTGGATCCCAACGTACTCGAAAATTGTGGCATCGATTCAAAAATTTATTCCGGCTATGCTTTTGGGATGGGAGTTGAACGAATTGCCAATTTAAAATATCAGGTCAAGGATTTGCGTATGTTCTCTGAAAATGACATCCGCTTTCTTCGACAATTCGAATCGGCATACTGATTTGAAGGTTTTCAAAGAAAAAAGAAAACAAAAAAGCGCTTTAAGAATTTATCTTCCAAAAGCGCTTTTTTGTTTTATTTCAGCAACTCGTGCTTATACTTGTCAAACAAACGTCGAGCCGTTTCAACGGCGTTTCCTTTTGGCTTTTCTGAAAAATTTTCCTGAATTTGTCCATTTACCCATTTTCTTTCAAAATCGACACACCATGCAGAAAAAGCCTCCTGTTCAAAAGAAGTGCCGCTTATCAGATACTTTTGCATGAGTTCAATAAATTTTTCCCAACGAGGCAAATAATAACTTCGCATCAGGCCATTCCACTGACGATTGGCATAATCGACCAATTCACCTCCGGGTTTGTGCCATGTGGTAATAATTTCTCGTGCATTTTTCTCGTAATAAGCTTTTTCAGTTTCCGTTTTTCCCCACCGACGCGCATCCGAAAGCCAACTGCCCAGCAAAAATTCCTTTCTCGTTCCCAGCAAAGTGTCAATTTCCAATCCCAGCGTAACAAACTGATGAGAATATTTCTCAAAATCAGAAATATTTTTCTCCTGAAAAGCTTTTATCATTTTTTCGTGAAGAGTGCTGCCGTAATTTCCGAGTGTTTGTCTCGCCAGATTGACAACATCAAAACAATAGGCATCATTTTTTCGAGAATCTTCGTTTGCTTCAAGCAAGATTTGTAACGCCTTCGCCAAATCGGAATTGTTATAAGGAACAAAAGTATTGGTGGTCCACGAGCTTTCCTTTAAATTCATCACCGGCAAAACTTGAAAAACAACACTGTGATTTCCAATGCCTTGTGCTTCGTCAAGCAACACCTTTTCTTTTAGTATTTTCCATGCCTCTATAGCAGCCGCATCATCCTGCCCTACCCTTCTTACGGCATATTTTTTTATCCATTTGTTCAAATCGAAAGCAGAGACAGGGTGATTCCATGGGATTTCGAATGTCATTTCATAAATCTCGGGATTCACATTCAGCCCTTCCAGCGTAGCACCAACGCCAAGACAATTTTCCACTTTCAGTACGTCTGCGATTCTTTTGGAAACCTTATTCAATGGTGCAACCAAATGAGTATTTCCACCAAAATTTCCTAAATAACACCAAATAAAAGGAGCTCCGTAAAAACTTTCTGTCCGTTTGTAAAATTCTTCTTCCTCTGCTGCATAGTCCAAAAAAATCAGTTTCCCCTTTGGAACACTTTCCACCATAGCTTTCAGCCTTTCCTGCGTCCAGTGTTCGCTGTCGTAGTAAAAAGTCCACGACATTTGGTACCATCGGGCTTTTGAATCTGCATTCTTCATCGATTGATAAATCGTTTTGGCCACAGCTGCAATATATTCAGGTTCCCAACTCGGCGGGTCAATTTCGTTGAAAGGATCGGCCGAATATCGGTGTGAAGAACCATAAAGTTTATCCTGCTCTTTAAGAAAACGAAACTGAATTTCGGAGAATAATTCTTCCGAAGGGTCGAGAAAATAGGTTGTATAATCAGCGTCCATACCACCCCATCCGGGTGAAATTTGATGAATGTTAGCCTCCGGATAAACTTGTTTTAGTTGTTCGGGGACATGTCCGGCAAAAGCCGGCAAAACCGGTTCCATAGCCAATTCTCTACACCTGTCCAGAATATTTTTCTGAAGCCGATACTGACCTTCGATATATGAAATCGGCAACGGACCGCCCCATTTATCCAAATTTGCCATTCGATGCCACGGCAAATGTGCTGGGCCGGAAAAATAAGCCTGAATATCTTCTTTTTTCAATCCAAAAGATTGCCACACATTTAACCAGATTTTTTCCTGACCTGCCAGCATTAGCGGCCGATTGATCCCATTCATAGCCAACCAGTCGATATATTTTTCCCATCGCTCCCAGTTCCAGAAAGGAAAAGTATAGCCAAAAGTACAGGTATTGTTAAAAAATCGTTCCTGCGCACTGCATTCCATTCTTATTGTTGAAATCGGTAAAGGCAGTTCTCCTTTTATTGGCAAGGGCGATTCAGAATACCAGTCGTAAGATACCTTTGCAATATCCCGCAAATAAAGATTAAAAGCCATCGCAACGGACAGTTCGCTGTTCCCGCACAACAGAATTTTTCCATTTTCTGTAGTGCCAATTTCAAAAACATCTTTCCCATTTTCAGAAGGAATTTGTTCAATAACAAAAGAATTTGCCTTCCCGGACAACACGCGTTGAATAAGTGCTTCAGAATGTTTAATAAAAGACGGAGAAGAAGCATAAATACTTTGAAAACTGGCAACCAACAATAAAAAAGGCAATAACTGATTTTTCATAAAAATCTGAAAATTAAATTTTATACACAAAAATAGCAAATCATTCCAACAAAAATGTAAGAGATGATATTTGTTTATCACAAGAAGAAATTTTCAGGAGCTAATATTTTTAAAATATTCTTTTTAAAACGAAAGAAATAATCGTACTTTTGTAAAAACTATAAAACTTAAAAAACCTTTTAAACCCTTTTTCATCATGAGACTCATTATTCAACCTGATTACCCTACTTTATCACAATGGGCAGCCAATTACGTGGCAGCAAAAATTCTTCATGCACAACCAACAACAAAAAAACCGTTTGTTTTGGGTCTGCCAACCGGCTCTTCTCCTCTGGGCATGTATCACTATTTAATTGAATTGAACAAAAAGGGAATCATTTCTTTTGAAAACGTGATTACCTTCAACATGGACGAATATGTTGGGTTGCCTCGCGAACATGAAGAAAGCTATTACAGTTTCATGTGGAAAAACTTTTTCAGCCATATTGATATCAAACCCGAAAATGTAAATATTCTGAATGGCAATGCTGAAGATTTGCTTGCAGAGTGCGCAGCTTATGAAGAAAAAATGAAATCGGTAGGAGGAATTGACCTTTTTGTAGGAGGAATCGGACCGGACGGACACATTGCATTCAATGAGCCTGGTTCATCTCTTTCATCGCGTACCCGACAAAAAACATTGACTACCGACACCATACTTGCCAATTCGCGTTTCTTCAATAACGATATTAATCAGGTTCCCAAAACTGCCCTTACCGTTGGTGTGGGAACTATAATGGATGCTCGGGAAGTTTTGATTCTCGTTAATGGACACAACAAGGCTCGCGCTCTGCGCCATGCAGTAGAAGAACCCATCAGTCAGATGTGGACGGTGAGCGCACTGCAACTGCATCCCAAAAGTATTATCGTATGCGATTACGATGCCTGTATTGAGCTGAAAGTGGGCACTTACAAATATTTTCTGGATATTGAAAAAGACTATTTGAACCCTGAAAGTTTCAATATTTTACCTTGAGAAATTGGAGCAACAAACTGGATTTGAAATTTACCTACAAGCCATACTGACATGTTAATTTGATACCATTGAAATTATGATTGATTTTAAAAGGATACAATTCTCTTCTGATGCTTTTTTCCAGAATTTTTACCAGCTTTATTCCACTGCTTTTCCCGAGAATGAACGCAGAAGCTTGCAAAATCTGGAAAATGAACTGTTCAATCCGGCATATCATGCTTTTGTGTTGATGGACAGGAACAAGTTCGTGGGAATTTTCAATTATTGGAATTTTGAAAAATTTATTTATATCGAGCATTTTGCCATTGAAGAAAAATTAAGAAGCCAGCATTTGGGCTCAGAAGTGTTGAAATCTTTTCTTGAAAAAGTAAATTTGCCTGTAATACTGGAAGTTGAAATGCCCAATACTGAAGCTGCAAAAAGAAGAATCGAATTTTATCACCGTCTTGGTTTTATCGAATTGCAGAATTATTACGTTCAGCCACCTTACGAAAGTGGCGAATTCCCTATTCCCATGCAGTTGATGACCAACGATTACGAGTTTGTGAAAAACAATTTCGAAACTGTCAAGCAAACAATATATTTGGAAGTGTATCATTTTAATCAACAAGATTGAGCTATTTTGATTTATTTTCCCCAATATCTGCAAGACAATAATTGTAGTTGACTTCATTAGGTTAAAGAGTTTCTGTTGAAAAAATTGTATTTTTAGCTATTATTAATCAGATATTGACAAAATTCAAGTGCACACAAAGCGCATTTTACTTATTTTTGTAGTCTGAATACAGAAATTATCGAACAATTTTCAGATTAAAATTTTCACATTATGAATAGATATATGAAAAAAACTGTTTCCATTATTTTTATGGTGCTTCTTTTTGTTTCTGCTTCCAATGCTCAAAAAGCAGTGATTCAATTTCAAGAAAAAACCCATGATTTTGGTCAGATTAAGGAAGAAGACGGGAAGGTGAGCTATCAGTTCAAATTCACCAACACAGGAACAGGTCCTTTGGTAATCAGCAGAGTACAGGCATCTTGCGGATGCACCACGCCAAATTGGACAAAAGAACCTATTGAACCAGGTAAATCCGGTTCTATATTGGTTACCTACAATCCGCTGGGACGACCCGGAATGTTTAATAAAACCATCACGGTTTTCAGCAATGCATCAGAAGAACAGGTGCAACTTCAAATTAAGGGAGAAGTCATCCCGAAAACCGAAGAAAATGCTGATTACCCAATATCCATGAGTGGAATTCGGTTAAAAACAAAAATTGTTCAAATGAACAATGTCAATAAGGGAACTATTCAAAGCAGAAGCATTGCTTTTAAAAATACCACTTCCCAAAATGTGAGAATTACTTTTGAAAACTTGCCTTCGTATGTTACTTCAGAAGTTATTCCGGATATTACAAAGCCGAATGAAGAAGGGAAAATTACTTTTTATCTTAATTCAAAAAACTGTCAGCAATGGGGCCCCATTTCCGACGATTTTTATCTGATTGTTAACGGTCAAAAGAAATTTTCAGAAGACAATAAACTGACTCTTTATGCCAATATAGTAGAAGACTTCAGTAAACTTACAGTCAGCGAAAGACAAAATGCTCCAATTTTGGATATCCCGTCCACCACTCTAACGTTAGGCACATTTAAAGCAGGATCAAAAGTCACTGGTAAAGTCTTAATTAAAAATATCGGGAAAAACGAATTAAAAATTCACCGCATTGTAAACAACAATAAAGAATTGACCGTTTCTTCAGTTCAAACCATAAAAGGCGGAAGCAAAGGAGAACTGAAAATTACTGTCAACACGGCTAACTTGGCTGCCGGCAACTACAAAAAAACCATTACCTTGCAAACTAACGATCCGAACAACAGTTTTGTTATCCTGGTCGTAAATTGGACAGTCAGCTGACAAATAAAAACTTTTTTTAAAAAATACGAGCCAGGATGTAAAAACGGACTACATTCTGGCTATTTTATTCTAAAGATTCAACTATGCATTTTCATCGAAAACAGCCTTAGAATGACCCTTCATTCAAAAATTTAAGTGTCAATGATGGCGTAAATGAGCCACCTATTGTCAATCCGTATCAGAAGGTCAAACAAAAAAGAAAAATTTATTCGGCTTCAGAATATGTAAAAGGCATTTTATCGGGTGATATTTCCTTGTTGAGCCAGGCCGTAACGCTGGTAGAAAGTTCGTTGCCCGAACATCAAAAAATTGCTCAGGAAGTGATTGAAAAATGTCTGCCATACTCCGGAAAGTCGGTCCGATTGGGAATAACGGGAGTTCCGGGAGCCGGAAAAAGTACTTTTATCGAAGCATTAGGCAAGTATTTGGTTCAAAAAGGACACAAATTGGCTGTTCTGGCCATCGACCCCAGCAGCGAAAGAACCAAAGGTAGCATTTTGGGAGACAAAACACGAATGGAAGAACTTTCCGTCTCAAAAAACGCTTTTATCCGTCCTTCTCCTTCAGCAGGAACTTTGGGCGGCGTTGCCCGCAAAACGCGCGAAAGCATCATTCTCTGCGAAGCTGCCGGTTTCGATAGGGTTTTTGTGGAAACAGTCGGCGTGGGACAATCTGAAACTGCTGTTCATTCGATGGTCGACTTCTTTCTGCTACTTCAAATTGCCGGTGCCGGAGACGAATTGCAAGGTATCAAACGCGGCATCATGGAAATGGCCGATGGTATTGTTATCAACAAATGCGACGGGAACAACGTCGAAAAAGCACAGTTGGCAAGAATACAGCATCAAAATGCTCTTCAATTGTTTCCTCCGGCAGAATCAGGATGGAAACCCGAAGTACTTACCTGTTCGGCTATCGAAAAAACCGGAATTGAAGAAGTCTGGAATATGGTGGAAAAATATGTGGAATATACCAAAGCAAACGGATTTTTCGAATACAAACGAAACGACCAGGCAAAATACTGGATGTACGAAACCATCAACGAACAGTTGAAAGCCCATTTCTATCAAGATGAAGAAATTCAGAAATTGCTTCCGGAAATCGAAAACAAAATTCTTTCCAACGAACTGACTTCATTCGTCGCAGCAAAAAAAATGCTCGAAAAGTATTTTGAAAAAATTAACAAAAACAATTGACGAATATTTAAAAAACTTATTCCTCTGATGGAAATCAATCAAATTTATGCCCTGTCGTGTCTGGAAGGTTTAAAAAAATTACCCGACAATAGCATTGATCTAATATTTACCGATCCTCCGTATTATCAATACCGTGCTCAAAACATAAAAGGACTTAGAAATCACAAGGATGTGGTAACTGAATTTGAATTTGATGATTTTAAATCTGAAGATGATTATCTGCAATTTTTGGAAGAAGTATTAAAAGAATGTTTTCGCGTGAGCAAACCCGGCGCCAGCGGATATTTATGGTGTGGCGACGATTTTGTATCTTTTCTCAACCGTTTGGTTGAACAGGCAGGATTTCAATTCAGGAAAGTAATTCACTGGCACAAAACCAATCCTTTTCCGGCTGTACATCCCCGAAAAATGTTTGCCAACAGCATGGAACTGATTGTTCATTTTTCAAAGGGAACTCCTAAAACATGGAATTACAAGTCCACCAACGAAATGCACAATTTTATTGAAGCGCCTATTTGCATGGGAAAAGAAAGAACTATTCACCGGACACAGAAACCATTGAAAGTGTGTATCCCGTACATCGAAATCAGTAGCAATGAAGGCGATTTGGTACTCGACCCGTTTATGGGCTCCGGGACAACGGCTGTGGCTTGCAAAATGCTGAAAAGAAACTTTATCGGTTTTGAAATCAATCCACATTATTGTGAAATAGCCAACGAAAGATTGCAAAAAGTTCAATAAAATTCATTCGTTTTGTCTACCGAAACAAGTTAGGTGCTTTGTAAATGGTTTCTTTCAATTTGCATGCACAATCGCAAATATTATTATCCAACACGCCACTCTTTTTCAACAAATCATATTCTATCAAAAAGTTGTCTGTAAAAATACCTTCCTGTAGATTTTCCTCAATTTGCTGCAGTGTCCACCACTTTGCCTGTTTTACTTTTTCCGACTGGAGGTCTAATTTATTCATTTTGCAGGCAATAAAAAGAAAAGCATAATGTTGCTCAAATTGTGTACGGGTAGTATAATTGGAAAGGAAGAAAGATTTGAACTCCGTTAAACCATATAAATCTTGAGCCGTTCTTTTGATACAGTTTTCAACAGTTTCTCCCAAGCGGATATGATTTGAGATAGCCGTATCCCAATGGCAAGGATAAGACAAATCGTCAGCAGGACGTTTTCTGAGTAAAATCATGCCATTCTGAATAATATGTACCCGAATGATCGGATGCATGAATTTTCGTTCTTCACCCAAACTGGCTTGGTGTTGCTCACTCCCAATAATTTTTCCTTGTGAATTGACTATCGGCAACCACTCTTCTTTCATCAACCGGGAACGAATAATTTGAACCCGAAGCGATTCGAAAACCAAAGTGAAGAAGAGTACACCGACATAAATTGCCTGCACCAGCTCCAAATAAGCCGTTCCTCGCTGCGTGGGGAAAGCATAAATAAAACCGGTTGCTAAAGCGTACCCCGAAATAATCAAAAAAATCGTACGTATAAAACCGAAATATTCGTCAAGATTGTTATTCATTGGCAACGTTTTTGGAATGAGCGCTATCACCCCTTTTTTTATGGGTTTTTGCAACAACATCATTCCTCCTAAAAATACCAAAGTCAACACTTCATCAAGCAAAGGACGAAAATTCAGAAAAATTATTGGCACACGAATTAAACTACCAACAATGTTGACAGCCAAGAAAATGACACACGAAAGGAAAAACCAGATAAAAATATGATTATAAGCTATAAAAACATATAAAGCTAATGCAAGAAGGACGAAAATGGAAACATAATTCGCCACCGTTCTTCCAGCATAAACTCCTGTTACCAAAAACAGAAGAAGCGGAAGAAAATGTATAATGGGATTGAAAAATGAAATTTTTATCTGTTTACTGAAGTTTTCCATTATCAAATTCTAATTCGACTTTGCAATGTTATATAACAATTGCTATCGATTTTAGTTTGATAAAACAAAAAATCAGAGAATCTTTTAAATCTTTATCAACCGGCTGATATATTTTCCAATTATATCAAACTCAATGTTGACCACTGTTCCCACCTGAATTTGATGAAAATTGGTATGTTCGTAAGTATAGGGAATTATGGCAACCTGAAAAGTATTTTCCGTCGGGTTGCACACAGTAAGACTGACTCCATTCACAGCCACCGAGCCTTTATCTACTGTAACATAACCTCTTTTTGCCAATTCTTTATCCACTTCATACTGAAAAGTAAAATACCAACTGCCGTCAGCTTCTGCAATATCAGTACAAACAGCCGTTGTATCAACATGTCCCTGAACAATATGTCCATCAAGGCGTTCGGTCAGAAGCAAACTTCTTTCCAGATTGACTTTACTTCCAGTTTCCAGCAGTCCCAAATTACTTTTTTCCAGTGTTTCACGGATAGCTGTTACCGTGTAGGTATCGGAAGTTTTGGAAACAACAGTGAGACAAACTCCATTGTGCGAAACACTCTGATCGACTGACAATTCATCTACAAATGAGCAAGTCATGGTAATATGCAAATTGCCGGCTTCTTTTTTTAAAGCCACTACCGGCGCAGCTTCTTCGATAATTCCTGAAAACATTGTTTTAAATTTTACTGGTTGTTTTGGGTTAAACTTTTCGTCCTTGAAACATTCAGAACACCTTTTATCTGTTTGATTTTTTTGATAATACTGTTCAGATCATTGGCATCATTAACCATTATCGTCAGGTTTCCCTGAAAAACTCCGGCACTTGAATCAACTGATATAGAACGCAACAAAATATTTTTCTCCTTTGAAATAAGTGAAGTTATGTTGGTTACAATGCCAATATCATCTTTCCCGACAATATAAAGTGTAATCGGATATTGTGTACCGCCTGAGCGTCCGGCCCACTGGGCTTTAATAATCCGATAACCATATTTGGAAATCAATTGTGGTGCATTGGGGCAACTGGTTCGATGAATTTTGATACCGCCGCCTACAGAAACAAACCCAAAAATATCATCTCCATAAATGGGCTGACAGCATTTGGCAAGCGTATAATCCACATTTTTAAGATTTTGCCCGATAATCAACACATCTTCTTTTGCAGAAAGTTCTTCGGCCGGCGTTTCTTTGGAAAAAGTTTCGGCACTTCGCGGTTCTGCCTGTTCTGTACCTGTTTCATGCTTGTCGAGATCGAGATAGGCATCGCGAATAAACAACATGTCTATTTTTTCGTGCGCAATGTCCTGATAAAGATCACTGACTGTTTTATAACCTTTTTTCTTGGCCAAACGCGAAAGCTTCCCTTCCTCCAATTCAATTTTCCAGTTTTTGAAACGGCGCAAAATAATTTCCCTTCCAATTTCGGCGTCCTTAAACTCAATATCTTTCAACGCCTGACGAATTTTAGACTTCGCCTTCGAGGTTATCACTATATTCAACCACGAAGGATTTGGCTTTTGAGAAGGAGAAGTAAGAATCTCTACCTGGTCGCCGTTTTTCAGCACATATTTTATCGGAACATTTCTTTCCTTGTTGATTTTGGCTCCAATACACTTACTCCCCAAATTACTGTGAATCAGATAAGCAAAATCCAATACCGTTGCTCCTTTTGGCAGTTTATGCAAATCTCCCGCAGGGGTGAAAACAAATACCTCCTGATCGTAAAGATTCAGCTTGAATTCGTCCATAAAATCCACGGCATTCAAGTCGGGATTTTCCAAAATATCGCGAATGTTTTTCAGCCATTCATCCATGCCTGTTTCGCCTTTTATTCCTTTATATTTCCAATGTGCCGCCAATCCTTTTTCGGCTATTTGGTCCATTCGCGTAGTACGTATCTGAATTTCCACCCATTTATTTTGGGGTCCCAATACTGTGATATGAAGACTTTCGTAGCCATTGGACTTCGGTATGGAAAGCCAGTCGCGCAAACGTTTCGGATTGGGTTGGTACATATCCGTCACAATGGAATACACTTGCCAACATACCATTTTTTCTTTATCCAGTGGCACATCCAGAATGATACGAATGGCAAAAAGATCATAGATATTTTCAAAAGGGGTATTTTGCTTCAGGATTTTAGAATAAATCGAATAAATTGACTTTGTTCGCCCTTTGATTTCGAAAGAATATTTTATTTCCCTACCAAGTTTTTCTTTCAAAGGTGCGATAAATTCTTCGATATATTTATCGCGAGAACGCTTCGTTTCGTTCAATTTCTGTGCTATCTCCCGATAAATTTCCCGATTGGTATATTTTAGCGACAAATCTTCCATTTCACTTTTAATGGAATAAAGTCCCATACGGTGAGCAAGCGGAGCATAAAGAAACGAACATTCGCGAGCCATGCTTTGCTGCATATCAGTGGAAAACTTATCCAATATTCGCATAAAATAAAGTCGTTCGGCAATCATCATTAAAATGACACGAACATCTTGAGCAAAAGTCAATAAAAGTTTCCTGAAATTTTCCGTTTCGAGCGAAAAACTGCGTTCGTAAAGTTCTTCTACGCGCTGCATTCCACTAATTATCGAATCCAGCGAAGTACCGAATTTTTGTTCGATTTCGGGAACAGTCAAATAATTGTTCTTAATTGGTTCCATAAAAAGCACACTCAAAACAGAAGCTTTCCCTAATCCTATTTCATCAAGCAAAATCTGAATAATGTGCAGTTTGTCTTCAATAGAATGGCCGGACGATGTAAATTGTTGTGGATGAAACCGATAATATTCTTTCAGCATCTGTTTGATGTCTTTCCTTTCCTGAAAAGAAAACATATTCTTCTCCGAAGTTACCAAGCGACGGTATAAGCTAAAAACAGACTGTGAAGGATAGGTAGTCATATTTTAAAAGTACTCTTCATAAAACAAATGAAACCGGTTTTTATCACCACCTCGGTGAAAATTTTTCGTTATTGCAAATATACAACACAAAATCTACTGAAAAGACAAATAAGGAATAAAAATTTGAAAGAAAAAATTAAAAACAGCTCAAATACGCACCAAAAAATTTTTTATTGGTATGTGGCACATTGAATTTTCTTTCATAAATTTGTGAAAGATAAAAACGACAACTTTAAAAACTTTATTATTGTCGGAAAAAATTGTATAATCCTTTAAATCTCCAACAAAATAATTAAAAAAGTAATCGATATTCTGCTTTGGCTTTCCATTGTGCTGCTTACGTATCTTTGCATAACAAGCATACTTGGTCCTGTGCGCTTCGAAAAAATCAGGGAACAAAGAGAAAAAGCCGTTATCCAACGATTGGTGGAAATTCGTAAAGCCGAAGTTGAATATAAAAATCAAAACGGAAAATATACGGCCAATTTCGATACATTGTTTCAATTTATAAAAACTGCCAAAAAGAAACGGGTAATAAAGGAAGGAACTCTAACCGACAAACAATTGAAATCCGGATTAACCGAGGCAAAAGCAGCAGAAATAGTGCGTAAGGGGAACAAGATGGAAATTTTGGAAAAAGGATTGGCACATTTTCGTCGGGATACTGTGGAGGTAAGTTTGCTGAAAGAACTATTTCCCAATTATTCTGAAGAGAATATCGAAAAAATGTGCATTATTCCGTATTCCAGAAATGAAAAATTCGAGCTGAAAGTGAACAACAATTACACCAACGCTTCAGGCATTCGTATTCCGCTGTTTGAAACTGCTGCACCATATGAATCTTATCTTTACGATTTGGACAGGCATGAGTTGCTCAATCTGATAGACAAGGCAGAAAACGAGAACAAATTCCCCGGTCTTAAAGTATGTTCTATTATTGAGCCAAACAACAATGCAGGTAATTGGGAATGAATAAATTGACTATAATGAAGCAAGATTCGGAAAACAAATCTTTACAATTAAATTCTGACCTTTCGGCTGCAACGATGCAGAAAAGCCCTTACAGCTTGGTCTTGCGATTTGCTTCCGATGGGATTGCTTTATCCATTTATCAAGATTCGTCACTCATTTCGTCGAAAAAAATTAAAATGCCTCTGTATGCCCTTACAAAGGAACAAATTTTTCCTTTGCTGCTTCAGGAACCTGAAACTCAACTGTTATACGACAAAATTCAGTTGATTGCCGAAACTAAAACCTACAGCATTGTACCAAAAGTTATTTTTAAAGAAGAGGAAATGGACAAACTTCTTTACTTTTCTCATCAGAAAGAAAAAAATGTTTCTTTACTGTACAACGAAATACCGGCTTTTGATGTAATTAACATTTTTTCTTTGCCTGAAGATATTTTAGAGGTTTTCAGACAGCTTTTTCCAGCTTACAAAATAGAGCATTCTATTTCTCATTTTATTGAAAATCACATCAGCAAACATTCGTTGCAAGAATGTATTTTTATCTGGGCACGCCAGAAAATAATGGATGTAGTTGCTCTTCAACATAACCGCCTTTTGCTGGTAAACAGCTTCGACTTTCAAACACACGAAGATTTCGTGTATTATCTTTTAAGAATCATAGAAGAACTGAATTTCGATTTGCAGAATTGTAAGGTTTATCTTTACAACATGGAACAGCACGCAAAACTGCATGGATTTGTCAGAAAGTTTGTAAAACAATGTGAAACAATTGATTAAGTAAAAAGAATGAGAATTATAAGCGGAAAACTCAAAGGAAGAAACATCTATG
>JAAYUQ010000146.1 GCA_012517575.1 Bacteroidales bacterium
CACGTCGATTTAAAAAATGCGTCATAAGCTTCATCCATACGAAACTGCAGTTTCAGGCATCGACCTAAATGGTAATAAGGTTCCCCATCATACGGATTCGGATTTCTTTCCGTAAGCGTTTCAATTGCTTTTTCAAAATAAGGTTGCGCTTTTTCAAACTGTCCTCTTCGCAATAAAAGAAGTCCTACGGCATTATTACATCTTACATCTCCCGGATCGCGAGAAAGAGCCTCCTCATAATAATCCAGCGGATTAAATGTGGCATGACGGTATTGTTCCAAATGCAATCCTGTCAAGTAGAGTTGTTCGATTAAAGGAATATCTTTGGGTTCTTTAGGAGCCATTGCCGGTTTGGGTAATGATTCGTCACCTTCTTTCTCGGGTCGATATGTTAACAGAGCTTTGTTATCTTCAGATAAAACAACAAGAATAATATCCTCGGATTTTTCATCGTCCAATGGGAAAAATTTTTTGTAGGCCTTTTCCGGAGAAATATTTATTTTCTCACTAAAAAGAATTTTACCCGAATTATCCTTTAACAAAACCGTGATTCCCTTTAATTCAGTAGTGGCATATAAGATGATCGTTGCCTTTTTGTCATGAATATCCAAGTTCGCAATGATATCTTTTGTCGCATTTTTTACATACCCTGCTTCGGCATATGGCATAAAATACTGTGACCACGATTTTTCCTCATAAGGTTGCAGCCAACTAAAATCGGGTTGATTTTCCGTGTATACACCGGTCATCAATTCAATATAAGGTCCGTCTTCATCAGTAAGATTACGTTCCCATGCATTCCCAAAATCGCCGTTTCCCCACGTCCACTGTTTTTTACCCGGGGATATCTGATGATCAGCTACATGTAGTATTCCACTTTCGGTATCGTCATCATATCCGCCCAAAAAATCATAGTTGGAATGTACTGCCATAAAAGAAGTGGGTACAGGTATATTTTTATATCGAGAAATATCGGTTCCCGGAGAGTAATCGTATTTGTAATAAACACCCTTAGCAATGGGGAAGGAAGATACATCCCGTTTCCCGTGATCATATACCGCATGCACATCAGGAGGGAAAACAGACTTATAGGCATCGTTGACAGAAACAGCCGGATTTGCCCACCACAAGAAAGTTTGAGGGAAAGGTGTTCGGTTGTAAATCTTTACCTTCACTTCAAGATAGGCTTTGTCAGGATAAAGGGTAAATCCCTGCATTCCTTTGGTACGAAACATACGTTCTACCTCGTTACACCAAAGCGTTTTGCTGCCATCTTCATTTTCTTCGATCCTATGTTCGGTTGGCAAAAAAGTACTGGGGCGGTGATGTTGCGGCCAGTTAAATTCAATTCCACCGGCTATCCATGGACCGGTAAGTCCTACTAAAGCTGGTTTTATTACCTGATTATAGTACACAAAATGACGATTTCTGATTTTATCGTATGCCATTTGAACACGCCCTCCTAATTCCGGAAGAATCATAACTTTTAAATAGTAATTTTCTATAAAAAGAGCTTTGTATTTCTTATCCTTTTTTTCGTCATCAATTTTTTCAATAACAGGATACGGATATACTACACCTGAACTTCCTTGATAAACTCTCTTTTCCAAAAACATGGGATTTTTTTCTTCTTCCTCGATTTCATATGTGGGAAGTAAAATGTCTTCTTCCCAAGCTTTTACTAATCCTTTTTCAAAAACAGTGGATTTTATAAGATATTCCGTTATTTTCTCCATTTCAGATTTTTTACTATTTTAAAAGTGATTATTTTAAATGATTATCCGTTTAAAATTTCTTTTTCTATTTGTTCCAATGATTTTCCTTTTGTTTCTGGTAAATTATATTTAACAAAGAAAAAACCAAGTAAACATATTAATCCATATAGCCAGAATGTTCCATAAGAACCAAGACCTTTATTAAGGATAGGGAAAGTATAAGTTAAAACGAAACAAGCACTCCAAAGAGCAAACGTAGCAATAGCTACACCTAACGCTCGAACTCTGGTTGGAAAAATTTCAGAAATTATTACCCACGTGACAGGAGCTAAAGTCATAGCATAGCATGCAATTGCAAAAATCACAAGAATGAGCATAGCTATTCCTTTTAACGAAAAGTAATAACCAATACCCAAAAAGAGATAAATGACGGTCAACCCACTTAACCCAAATAACATCAATGATTTTCTTCCTAATTTATCAACCGTGTACATGCCTACAAAAGTGAAAAGGACATTCACAATCCCCGTTATAACTATGTTGAAAAGCATATCGGAAACATTATAACCAGCTCCTGTAAATATTTCCTGAGCATAATTAAATATTACATTTATGCCACACCACTGTTGAAGAATTGCTATAATTACTCCCACTAAAAGGATCTTTGACATTTTGCCTTTAAAAAGAAAGGAAAAACCAATTTTTTCTTTCTCTTGAACAATTGTTTGTTTAATTTCATCTATTTGTTTACTTGCGTAATCATCTTTTTTATTTATTCGATTGAATATATTAACAGCTTTTTCTTCTTTACCTTTAACAACTAACCATCGAGGACTTTCCGGTATTATAAATGAGAAAATAAAAAAGAAAATTGCAGGGACCATACATGCCCAAAACATCCACCTCCAACCCCATTGACCATTCCATGAAAGTAAAATATTTTCTCCTGGAAGAATTGGTTTTGCAATTAGCCAATTTACTACTTGCGCTGTAAGAATTCCTAAAACGATAGTTAATTGATTAATGGAAACAAATTTTCCTCTAATTTCAGTAGGAGCAACCTCTGCTATATACATAGGAGAAATATTTGAAGCAACTCCAATGCCTATTCCTCCAATAATTCGAAAAATTATAAACCACGAAATAGTATTCACTATTCCTGTACCAAAAGAAGCAATGATAAACAATAAAGAAGCAACTTTTATTAATGGCTTTCTGCCATATTTGTCTGAAAAACTACCGGAAATCATCACTCCTATCAGACAACCTAATATCGCGCTGCTCATTGCTGCTCCTTGTAGAGAAACAGAGTTTTGTATGCCTAAATAAACCTCATAAAAAGGTTTAGCGCCTCCAATAACCACCCAGTCATAGCCAAATAAAAAGCCACCGAGGGCAGATGCTAATGAAATTAAAAGGACGTACTTATTTTTATTCAACATTACATCTATTTTTTTGTTTGATACAAAGATATACTTTGAATTAATTGAAAAAAATAGATATTAAGCGGGAAAAAATGTAATAAATAATTATTTTGATATTAATTTAAATAATTGATTTGAAGCAATTTTAATAATTATATAAAGGTAAAATGTAAAAAGAATTTATATCTTTGCCAGTTATTTCATGAAAATGAAAAAATATCATTCGTAAGTTTGGTTAATATAATTGGTTAATTTAAAATATATATTTCAAAAATTTTTTCAATGGAAAATAGGATTAAAGAATCATCAGAAAAATTAAAAATTGCAGATGGATTTAAAGGAGAAAAAGCCATAATTTTACCATACAGCATTAGAAAATATGAATCAGAAAATGAAATAACAAGACAACTGTATGTTACCCACATTGGATATTATCCTCATGCCAAATTTCATTTTCGGGAGAGAAAAAAAGGGGCTGATCAAAATATCTTTATTTTTTGCGAAGAAGGTTCAGGATGGATTGAATACAAAGGAGAAAGATTTGAAATTAAACGACATCAGGGATTTATTTTCCCAGCAAATGAACATCATATTTACGGAGCTAACAATGATAATCCATGGAGCATTTATTGGCTACATTTTAAAGGAGGCAATTCATTTATGTTCTCTTCAGTGATGGGAAAAATAATCTCAATCGAAGAGTCGGATAAAAGTCGTTTTGAAGATCGTTTTACCTTATTTGAAGAAATTTTTCAAAATTTGGAAATGGGTTATGATCCTGAAAATTTAGAATATGCAACTTTTTGTCTTATGCACTTATTAGCTTCAGTTAAATATATCGACCAATTTCGTGAAATAAAGAATGTTAAGGAAAAAGACATTATTCAAAAAAGTATCCTTTTTATGAAAAATAATTTGGAAAATAAAATTACACTGGAAGATATTGCTCAAAAAGTTGGATATTCTCCATCTCATTTTAGTAATTTATTTTTAAAAAAAACCACCTACCCTCCTATGGAATATTATCATCACCTTAAATTACAAAGAGCAGCTTCTTATCTTCAATTTTCAGACCTTAAAATTAAAGAAATAGCCTTTCGTTTAGGTTATTTTGATCCATTTCATTTTTCAAAATCATTTACTAAAGAGATGAATTTAAGTCCAAAAGATTATCGAAATAAATACAAGAAACTAAATTTCACACAAAATCCAAACGAAGATGAAAAAAATCATTAAGTAAATTTAAATATTAATTAACTGATTTACGTTCCCTTTTGTCTATTCTTTCGATGTCGTCCCAGAATGTGGGATACGATTTGCTGACAACTTCGGGATGCTCAATAGCAACCGGAAACATTAATGCAGCCGGTGCAAAAGCCATTGCCATGCGATGATCGTCATAGGTTTCAATAAATATTTCGCCTGTCTCTTCAAAATGACAGACCTCTTTTTTTTCTCCACTCCATGCCAATTCTCCTGCTGCCGGTTCGGTGAGCAGAAAACCAAATTTTGCCAATTCGGTTTTTAAAGCTTCTATTCGATCGGTTTCTTTAATTTTCAAACTTTTAAGTCCTTTGAAATGAAACGGAATATTTTTCAGACAACAACAAACCACAAAAGTCTGAGCCAAGTCAGGCTGATTGATAAAATCATAGTTAAAATAATCAATATTTACCTTGTTGGGCATTAATAAAACTCCGTCCGAAAAATATTGAACGGCAACGCCTAAGTTATCAAAAAGTTCTGCTACTTTGCTGTCGCCTTGATAACTATTTTGATGTAAACCTTTCAGAAAAATTTCTCCTTCTCCTACAAGGCTCAGTATTTCAAACCAATATGAAGCTGCCGACCAGTCCGACTCAACGGTAAAATCTACTGGTTTGTAAAACTGTGGAGTAATTTCAATCCTGTTTGTCAAGAACTTGACCTCAACACCAAATTCTTTCATCATATTCATAGTCATCAGTATATATGGAAGCGAAATAATTTCACCTTCCAAAACTATATTCAATCCTTCCTGCATGCAAGGCGCAGTCATCATCAAAGCCGAAATATATTGGCTACTTACACTGCCATCGAGATGGATAGTTCCACCTTTTAATTTTTTTCCATTGATAAATAACGGTGGAAATCCGTGTTTATCAATATATTGTATTTCTGCCCCCAAATTATTCAGCGCCTCAACCAGTAACTTCACAGGACGTTGCTTCATTCGTTCGCTTCCTGTAAGAGTCCATTCTCCCTCCGTCATGGCCAGATAAGCAGTCAAAAAACGCATGGCTGTTCCTGCAGCCCCAACATTTATGATAGATTGATCCATCTTTAATGCCCGTATCAAAACCTGCGTATCGTCGCAATCGGAAAGGTTTCGAATTTCTGACCGAGAACCCGACAAGGCATTGATAATTAGTGCACGATTGCTGATACTTTTTGAAGCCGGAAGGGAAATATCGAGATGAATATCGGCTGAAGGAAAATATAAATGTTTAGGTTCCATAGCAAGGAAATTTCATTTTTTATTGGGTACAAAAAAGCAACATTCTCCTTATGCGGGAAAGGAGAATATTGCTACAAAATTACTGAATTACGGTAGATATAAAAATTTTAAACGGCCAGTTTGTAAATTTCAGTGACATCTTTTTCGGTGAGCTTCACAAAACTTCCAACCGTATGGTTGCCAAGTCTCATATTTTTCACCAGCGTTGGAATATCCTCCGCTTTAGCTCCCAGCTCGGCAAAGCGAACGGGCATTCCGATGGAAATTAAAAACTGTTCAAATTTAGCTATTCCTTCTTTTGCAGTCGTCTCGGGATGTTGAAAATCCATTTCGCAACCCCAAACACGCACAGCAAATTGGGCAAAACGCATAACATCATGGTTCATCACGAATTTCATCCATGCCGGGAACATAACAGCCAAACCTGCTCCATGAGCTACGTCGTAAAGTGCGGACAACTCGTGTTCCATCTGATGAGTTGCCCAATCCTGCTCCCGTCCTACTCCACAAATATCATTGTGAGCTACCATGCCTGCCCACATAATGTTGGCGTGTGCGCCATAACTTGTCGGTTCGGATATTGCAACGGGAGCTTCTTTTATAATTGTCAGCAAAATTCCTTCACAAAGGCGATCGGTAATTTCCACCTCTTGCGTGTTGGTAAAATACCTTTCCAGCACATGAGCCATCATGTCGGTAATACCACATGCCGTTTGATAAGCAGGCAAAGTAAAAGTAAGTTCAGGATTGAGAATGGAAAAAACAGGACGCAGTGCATTCCCTTCGGCCGAACGCTTCAACATGCCGTTTTCGTGCGTAATGACAGTACTGCTTGATCCTTCGCTTCCGGCAGCAGCTATTGTCAGAATCGTAGCAACCGGCAAAGCTTTTTCAACCTTTTTCCCGGTATAAAAATCCCAAAAATCACCTTCGTATAATGCTCCGGCTGCTATGGCTTTAGCCGAATCAATTACACTTCCACCCCCAACAGCCAAAACAAAATCAATACTTTCTTTTTTACAAATATCTATTCCTTTATAGACCAAACCACTACGCGGATTGGGCATCACACCGCCCAATTCCACAAACGAAATGTCTTCTCCGTTTAACGAATTTTTTACTCTATCCAACAATCCGCTTTTAATAGCTGAACTTCCACCAAAATGAAGCAGAACTTTTGTTCCGCCAAAACGTTTTACGTATTTTCCCGCTTCATTTTCACGTCCTTTCCCAAAAATAAAATAAGTGGGGCTGTAAAAATTAAAATTGTTCATAATCAATAAGTTTTTAATAATCAGTTTTTTAATTTGTTATTCTTTTTAATCTATTTAAAAGTTCATCTCCCAACTCGCTTTTTATTTTTATGTGATTAATAACTTCCAATACAAATGGATTGTTTTCAAAACTGCCACGAACCGATTCAAAATCAAGAGATTTTTGTTGCTCGTCTCCATCAACGCCAAAACCTGTTTTTGCATTCAAACTAAATTCTTTTTTGGCATCATCGTAAATAAGATGATCAAGTGTAACGACAGAATTTTTCCAAAGTTCCACCATTTGTACCAAATCCTCTCGGGTAACTTCAGCAATCGGTTTTCCCCAATAAATTTCCAACTTATCTTTTGCCCAAGTCCATTCATAGCTGTAATATTCTTCATGCATTTTTTCAAATGACTGTTGAATTTCTTCCAGAGAAACCGGTTGAGACTCTATTTTCTTCATCAATTGTTCAATTTCGGTTTTTGGGGATATCAGTCCCGACAAATCAATCCATTCTCCACTACCAACATGCGTATCTGGCTTCAAAATTTCTCGAATATCCTCAATGGTATTAAATTTTCTGTCTTTCAATCTACTGATTAACGAATTGCCCAAAAATTTATAAATTCCTATGTTATACAAATCAATACCTTTGAGTAAAGACGAAATTTTAATGCTACAATTTTGGTAGGTATAAATTTCAGTCGTTTCTCCCGAAATTTTCTGTAAATTTTTCAGAACTTCAACGCCTTTTATCATTTTCTGAATAGTGTACGGGCTCAAAAGATTGAAATTAATTGGATCGAGTTTTTTGGGATCTTTTCGGTTATCTCTTTTTGGCCATTTCTGGGCATCGCGAATGGTTCCCACACTTCGTAAATTCACCGCAGGCACCAAAAAACTGTCGGTTGCATTTTCTATCAGATAAGAAAAAGGCAAATCAGAAGTATCGGAATGTTTGGTATGTCGTCCCATAACCAAAGTGAAAGCACCAATTTTAGCCGGCCAAAGCAAATAAGAATCACTGGTGGTTTTTGCTCCACGTTCGGCCAATCCTTGATGAATAGGGCCAAGTTTGTACATGTGATTACTTTGGTTGGAACCGCTGCCTGCATTGAGGAAAGAAAACATCCCTGCAATAAGTAAAGTTGATTTGTGATGCGAAACCGTATAAGGGCCGGCAAAAATGGCAGTTGCTTCTCCGTGCATACCCTGACAGTTGGAAAAGAAAAGTGAATCGAGCGCAGAATAATGCTTTCCCAAAATACATCCTTGTCCGATAAAACAACGGGAAACCAATGTGTAATCGGTAACTGAAACTCCAGAACTGATAATAAAATCGTCGCATTTTACCCCGGCGCCAATGGTTACCGGTGCAAAGAAATTACTGTTAATACTTCCGTTAATCAGGCACGAAGCACCTTCTATATTGGCACAATCGCCAATGCGAACATTTTTGATACTGCCGGCATTCACAATCCTTACATTTTTACCAATAGTTCCAATGTCCGATTTTAACTTACAGGCATATTCATCAATGAGTTTCTGAATTTTCTGGATAAGCACCGGCCGATGGCGATACAAAGTAAGTATGTAAGCCAATGGCGCCGAGAGATAATCGAAAATCGGTATTTCTCTTCCACCTCCTTCATTCATTACAGGTACTTTCACTCCATTGCCAAAAGTGGAATCTTTTTCTACCACCAGCAAATTTACATTTTCAATGTATGTACCTTCATCAATATGATAATTGGCTATATAATTGGCTACCTGATCAATATAAACATCATTTTCTATCGTACAGTTGTGAAGGCAACACCGATGAATTCCTGAATGCCTTTGCAACCCACCTGCCAATTCAAAAGTCTTATTAAAGTTCCCAAGTAGAATATTACCTGAAAAATGAACATCAGTAATGTAATCAGATCTAAAATCTTCAGAAACACGCACATTTTTCCAGTTTTCAGCTGTACAACCCTTTGCCTTGAGCCATTCAATTTCATTTTCTGTAAGAAGCCGATAATTTTTCATAAGTGTAAGAATTTAATTTTTAATAATTTATGACTAATCTTTGGTATCATCATCTTCAAAATCCTGATAAAGAAAATCGTTATACGGATAGCGTTGCACATGAATAGCTTTGATTTTCTGATACATAATTTGTTTCAATTTTTCGATATTTTGCTTTTTAGTGGCTGAGATAAATACACAATCTTCATGAATTTTAGCCATCCACGTTTTTTCGATTTCCTCCAAGGTAATATTTTCCGGCTTTTTGGGAGTCAAGTCATCAGGTTCTTTGACTTTGTGGCTGTAAGCATCAATTTTATTGAAAACCAGAATCATGGGTTTCTCTTCGTTGGTAATTTCCTTAAGCGTTTGATTGACAATTTGAATCTGTTCTTCAAAATTTGGGTGCGACACATCCACCACATGAATCAACAAATCGGCTTCACGAACTTCATCGAGAGTTGATTTGAATGACTCGATGAGATGATGAGGCAGTTTTCTGATAAAACCAACCGTATCGGTGAGCAAAAAAGGCAAATTTTCAATAATTACTTTCCTGACAGTCGTATCAAGTGTGGCGAAAAGTTTGTCTTCTGCAAAAATGTTTGACTTGCTCAGCAAATTCATTAATGTCGATTTTCCAACGTTGGTGTAGCCAACCAATGCTACTCTCACCATTTTACCGCGATTTTTTCGCTGCGTACTCATCTGACGGTCAATTTCCTTTAAGTTTTGCTTCAGCAGAGAAATTTTTGAAAGAATAATTCTTCGGTCGGTTTCAATTTGGGTCTCGCCGGGGCCTCTGACGCCAATTCCTCCCTGCTGACGCTCAAGGTGCGTCCACATACGCGTCAAACGAGGTAAAAGATATTGATACTGAGCTAATTCAACCTGAGTTTTGGCGCTGGCAGTTTTGGCGCGCTTGGCAAAAATATCAAGAATCAGATTGGTGCGATCCAAAATTTTAATTTTTAGTTCCGATTCAAGATTTCTGATTTGACGTGCCGAAAGCTCGTCATCAAATACAGCCATATCAACCGGATGATCCATCAAATAATTTTTTATTTGTTCGAGTTTACCTGGACCAACAAATGTTTCGGGATTGGGATGATCCAACTGCTGTAAAAAAATTTTTTCTGGAATTGCTCCGGCAGTTTTTGCCAAAAAAGCCAATTCATCGAGATATTCTTTTGCCTTCTCTCTACTCTGAAGTGGTGTAATTAATCCCACTAAGATAGTTTTTTCTTGATAATTATCTGTTCCCAATTAGTAAAATGTTTTTGTATTTCTGTATATTTTATGTATGAGAATTGCATTTTTATTTTCAAAAAAATTAATCTATCAAATATTTTTATTGCAAAGCGAAATTGATGGGCAATGTAAAACGTACTTTAACGGGTTTTTCTTTCCTTTTTCCTGGCACCCAGCGAGGCATAGACTGAATGACACGAATGGCTTCGCTGTCGAGACTGGGATGCACGCCTTGCACAATCTGAATATTTGAAATTGTTCCATCAGTATTCACATCAAACTGACAAACAACACGTCCCTGAATTTTTCCCGCTTCGGCAACAGCGGGATACTTTATGCTCCCCTGCAAAAATCTGTACAATGCTGCTTCTCCTCCTGGAAATTGAGGCATTACATCCACTACCAGAAAATGCTCATTTTTGCTTTCTTCTGCGGCAGATGCACCTGTAGCTGCCTCCGAAATAATTTCAACAGTTTTATCTTTACTGTCTTCCGCTTCAATGTCGATGGTTTTGGTTTCAACTGAATTTTCAACCACATTCAGAACCTGTCCGGTCTTTATTTCGGGAGCAGGTGGAGTAAACGAAAGCGGCACAGAAGGGACAGGCGTTTTAGGAGGCAAAAACTGAGTGAAATCAAGATCTTCTTCAATTTTTAAGTCTGTCGAAAAATCTTCATAGAAGTTGTCGTCAGACGTTTGCGTCCATTCTAAAGCTATGTAAAAAAAAGACAACACCATAATCAATCCCAACTGGAAAAAGAACGTTTTCTTCTTTCCAAAATCGAACGCTGATGATTTTGCTTCTGGTAGAGAATCAGGAGTAATTTTTTTTTTGAAATAACGCAATGTTCTGTTTTTTTTAAATTCCTATGTTTAATGTCAAAAATTTCACTTCTTTCGAAGAGATATTTTCGCTTTTTTCTGAAAAATTTACGCCTCCCATGTACCTTTTTTTAAGTTTTATCGTTAAAGTAAACAGAAAAAATCGTGAACGTGTTTTTTAACGATACAAAAATAATATATCTTTGAAAGTTTTTTCAGAAAACAACTGAAAAAATTTCTTTATTTCATATTATCAAACCATTTTCTGATTGATGACTAAAAAAATTATACTGTGTTTTCTCATTTGTTGTTTATTCCATAATTTAGCATTTTCTCAAGCGGGTAAAGGTGTTTATCAGTTTTTGGATTTGCCTGTTTCTTCACGGATAGCAGCTATGGGAGGAACCAATGTTTCGTTGAAAGACAACGATATTAACTTTTCTTTCTGCAATCCTTCGTTACTTACCGACAAAACAAATAATTTCCTGTCATTAAGCATGGCCAATTACTTATCGGACATTCAGTACGGGAGTGCAGTGTTTGGAAAAAACTTCAAAAACAAGCATTACATGGCTTTTGGCGTGCAGTATGTAGATTATGGGACTTTTCAGGAAGCAACAGAAGAAAATCAAATTATCGGTGAATTTACGGCTAAAGACATGGCGCTATATGTTATGTATGCTTATCCGCTTACCGAAAAAATTTCGGTTGGAGGAACTTTTAAACCAATTTATTCGGCTTATGAACGTTATTCGAGTTTTGGAGTCGCTATAGATGCCGGTGTAAGTTATAACGACCCGACCAGTTTTTTTTCGGCAGGGTTGGTTTTGCGCAACATAGGCAGCCAAATTAAGGGCTATTATTCTGATGAAGAAGGACAACATTACGAACCCCTTCCATTCAACATCCAACTGGGCGTAACAAAAAAATTGGCTTACGCTCCGCTTCGATTTACCGGAACTTTTCACAATTTACAGCATTGGGATTTATCGTACGCTTCTTCCACTTCTTCATCTCAGGACGAAACAAAGGATATTGGTTTTTTTGACATGGCATTGCGCCATTTTATTTTCAATGCAGAATTTATTCCTTCCAATAATTTTTATTTGACACTGGGATATAATTTTCGACGCGCCAAAGAAATGAAAGTGGAAGATTTTAAATCTCAGGCAGGATTGTCGTTTGGTGGAGGTATAAAATTGTATAAATTTCACGTTGGTTTTGGCATGTCAACTTATCAAGTCGGAAACAGTGTTTATCAGTTTTCTCTTGGTACCTCTCTTTCCGAATTCGGACTGTAGGCTGTTTCCTTTCTTCTCAAAACAAATCAAAAGTCGGACCAATATTTTACAAAAATTTTCTTGTCCGTTGGCTTCTGCGATAAAATAACAGAGATATTTTTCCTAACTTTGTTTCTGAAAATCAACCCGACCATAACAACATTAAAAATGGCCAAAATATTAATTATCGACGACGAAAGAAGCATTCGAAATACTTTGAAAGATATTCTGGAATTTGAAAAACATCAGGTTTCATTGGCTGAAAATGGTTTAAAAGGCCTTGAAACAGCACAGAATGAAATGTTTGATTTGATTTTTTCGGATATAAAAATGCCGGAAATGGATGGAATAGAACTGCTTACCCAATTAAAGGAAAAAGAAATAGAAGCTCCTATCGTAATGATTTCGGGACATGGGAACATAGAAACAGCAGTTGAATGTATCAAAAAAGGAGCTTTTGACTTTATCGAAAAACCAATCGATCTGAATCGTCTTTTGATTACTGTTCGCAATGCTTTGGAAAAAAAGGATTTGGTTGTAGAAACTAAAAATCTGAAGAAGAAAACAGCAAAAAAATATGAAATGATTGGGCAATCTCCTGCCCTGGAAAACGTTCGCCAAATGATTGAGCGCGTAGCTCCCACAGAGGCACGGGTTTTGATTACCGGTGAAAATGGGACAGGAAAAGAACTGGTAGCCCGATTAATACACGAGAAAAGTAACCGAGCTAATGCACCTTTTGTTGAAGTAAATTGCGCAGCGATTCCTTCTGAACTGATTGAAAGTGAACTTTTCGGACACGAAAAA
>JAAYUQ010000147.1 GCA_012517575.1 Bacteroidales bacterium
AAGAGGGAAACCGGCTATTCAGGATATTTTCAATACAGATATGGGTTATGCCTATTCGTTTATCGTTGCTTACTACATTATTAAGACGAAAGGAATGCCGGCAATGGCTAAGTTTGTTGAAAATATGAATTATTCAGACATTGGATATTCCGGTTTACCGGCTCTTCAAAATGATTGGAACAATTTTTTGGATGTTTATTTAAATTCACAGACAAACGTAAACGTGAAATTTAGCGTCAACATGACCGATATGATTGCCGCCGGATATTTCAATCCTGCTACCGATAAGGTTTATGTGAAAGGTGACTGGAATTGGTGGAACGGACAACAAATGACACTCGAAACGGGAAATATTTATTCCATTTCTGTTCCAATCAACACTTACAGCTTCAATGAATACAAATTCTTCACAAACTCAGCTTCAGCACCAAACAAAGGATTGGAATTGAATACGGATGAAAGCATTGACGGGAACAGATTGCTTGATATTTACAATGCACCTAAAACATTGGGTGTTGTTCAATTCAAATCGAATGCCATTCCGTCAATAGCAAATGTCGATATGAAAAAAATATCGGACAAAGTTCAAGTGCTCAAATTTCACGGACGTATCTGGAACTCTCCTTCATTCAATACATTCAAATATCCTTTTAAATTGATCAGTGCTTCAGATTATCAATCCCAAAAACCTGCAGATGCATTTGCTTTTGATGCCGGATTTGTTGGGGCAAACGACACGATTTATATATCAGAACCGGTTACGAATGAACAGATAGCAACTTTCAACAATGTTACGAATGTGGCTTTGTATTATTTGTGTCAAGCTTATCTTTACCATTTTTACCAAACGAGAAATATGCCATTGATTTTCAAAGTTGGATTTCCTCTTTTTGAAGCCGGACTCATGCCTTCCGATGAAACGGTAAAAACAGCTGTAACTGCTTATGGAGGCAGTTTTGCTTCTTTTGATGCATTGAATAATCGTTCAACTTTTGTTTCTAATAATGGAAAGGCTGTTGCTGCAGCATTCGGAGAATTTATGAATATATTTAAAAATTGGGGCTATGGAATGATAAGTTCGATCAATGCAACTGGTTTTGATGTTCTCTCCTACTGGTACAACGTAAACGATTTGTCGGGATTGTTGGGTGACTTTAATCGGTACGTGAATTATCGGTTTTTACAGACCGATAATAATCTCCGGGTTCAAATGGTAAAAGAAACGGAACACTTTAAATTCTATACGCGTCCGGTGGATTATGCATTAAATTTTCCTTATTTCAGCGATGTTTTGGAACCCGCTTTCGTAGAATATACCACAAATTTCAATTTGAATATTACTGAAAAGTTTTCCTACTTTACTTTGCCAACTTGCATTGATGGAGAAATAGAAGGCGTTCCTTGCAATGGTTTGCCTCCGTCAAGAATTAC
This sequence comes from Bacteroidales bacterium, assembly GCA_012517575.1. Lineage (GTDB taxonomy): Bacteria > Bacteroidota > Bacteroidia > Bacteroidales > Paludibacteraceae > MVYY01. The sequence continues at coordinate 1,432 of JAAYUQ010000147.1, forward strand.
CGGCGGTACGGCATGGTCGTCGGGGATGCATTCTACTTGTGCTTCAACACAAGATGAATTGCCACTGTTCTATCACATGAATCGGCACGAACTGGCTCACGGAATGCAGGGAAATATGCCGCAAGGAACTGTAACTGCATGGCTCAACGAAGGATTTCCAGAATTCTGTGCAAGGGGACCGATTTCCGATACGAAACTCATAGAAATGGCTCAAAGCGGCATTGATTGCATGAATGCAGCAGTAAACTATTTCGGACACCGCCCTACATACGAAGAGACTCGAATCTATCCTTCGCCTGATTACGGATATTATACGCTAGGATATTTTCTGATTGATTATCAATATCGAAGAGGTGGATATCCGCTTGTAAAAGCCATTCAAATGAATGATTTAGCAGCCTACCAATCGCTAGGATATTCTTCTTCTCAAGCATTTCTCGAAGATTTTTATTTCGATTTTGATGTCCGCGTCAAAAAGCTTCCAGTTGCTACCTTGATAAAACCGGTAACGAATATGGATGAAAACAATCCAACCGTACAGATTGCATGGTCGCCTCTCAAAGCAGATGTTAAGTGGAACGTATATGTTTCAGTGGATGACGCAAAAACATGGACAAAAATTGCCAATCAGATAACTGAAACTTCCTGCGTTTGGAATGCCGGAAATATTATGACACGATTTTATCTAAAAATCGAAGCTCCCGATAACATGAATCTTTCCTCTACGTACGGACCTTTTGTAAAGGGAGATTTGACAAAATTGAATTTTATTTCTCCAATAATCGACAATTATGCCATTGCCGGAGATACATTAAGCGTCAAATGGGGAACAACCAGCATTCAACGGATTAAGTTGGAATATGCAACGAATGTTGTGCCTGCTTTGCCGGTCAATGCAGCTGATTGGAAAACGATAACCGACGATATTTCGACCACTGCGTCCAATTATCGGTGGGCTATTCCTGCTACGCTCGAAGGAACTTGTCGACTGAAAATCACAGACATTTCCAATGCTAACAATTATTCCGAAAGCGAAATTTTCAATCTCGTAAAACCGAATGAAACAGGCGGTCCTTATCTTTACGATAAAAATACGCTGTTGTTACTTCATTTCGACAACGACTTGAGCAACAGAAGTATAGCTACAGGAAATGCCGTTGGGGATATTCAGAATATTTCCGGTTCCAATGTTATTTCTTCACAATTCGGTAAAAGCTACAAAACGGTTTCGAGCCTTACCGTTCCACATCATGTGAATTTGAATCTTACAGGCGATTGGACACTTGAGGCCTGGGTAAAACTGAACTCGTTTGGTAGCAACGATATGTATTTATTTTGTAAACCTGGCGACATAGATACTTACTTCTCTAACTACGCATTAGAAATAAATCCTTGGTGGGGAAATATCTTTTTCGGATACTATTTTTCGCAGGCAAAAGACCGAATCGGTTTATCGACAAGTTTCAGTCCTTCATTGAACGAATGGTATCACGTGGCTTATATCCGAAATACGGCAAAAAATCAGTTGCAACTGATTGTCCACGATAAAAATCGAAACTTGATTTCTTCCGTCGACTTTACCTATTCTCCGAATGAAACGTTGCTTAATTCCAAAGATCTGATTATCGGAGCAAATTTAGATGGCTACATCGACGAAGTACGAATCAGCAACACGGTTAGAAGTTTTATCAATACGGGCGTAAACAAAACTTATGAAAACCAAGAACAAAACTTTTATCCAAATCCTGCAAAAGAATGGATCGCGATCAAAAACACCACTGGAGTATACAAAATGGAAATTGATGACCTTCAGGGAAAAACTCTGATAATAAGAAAAATGGAAGATATGAATGAACGTATCAACATCTCTTCTTTGCCAAAAGGAATTTATCTATTAAAATTCTATAGAGATAAAGAAATCTCTATTGGGAAATTAATTGTGAAATAGAAAGAAATCAGCAAAAAAACAAAAAATATAAACACCTAATAATTTATTGATTATTAGGTGTTTATATAAAAAGTTCAAGGGAATACTTTCTAAATAACCCTTGAACCTTTCTGTTTAAAATTTTCCAATCACTTTGGTTGCCAAAAACATCTTTTGGGTGATTCAATGGCACCTTCAGCCTTCAGCTCATTCATGGCCTTGTCCACTTCTTTTCTGTCGAGGCCTGTCATTTCGACAATTTTACCGGCATTCACCGGAGAACCGGCCTTCTTCATTGCTTCCAGTACAACTTCTTTTGTATTCATAGCTGTTAATTTTTTTGTTTACAACAATCATTTGCCGAAAATGTTTATTCCAAAAAATTATTCTATATTTTTTCTGACTTTTTCCAAAAACTCTTGCATACGCGCCGTATCCTTCTTTTTAATAATTTCCAGCAACACTTTCAGTTGAGTGCGGATATTTTCAATCTGTTCTACTGCAAAAGGATTAAAAAGAATTTCGGTGAGCAAATAGTCATCTTCCGATAAAAGTCCTTCTGCAATATCCATGTGCCTTTTGAAAGTGGTTCCCGGCGCATCCTGATGTTTCATGACAGCTGCAAAAACCAATGTTGAAGCAAAAGGAATAGCCAGCGAATATGCTGTTGTTTTATCGTGTTCTTCGAAAGAATATTCAAAGATTTTTAAATGCAGAGAATGATACAGATCTTTGAAAAACATTTTACCAAGATAATCGGACTCCGAAATAATAATGGCATTCTGCGAACTTAAATTATCGAGTGTGGCAAATGTTGGTCCAAACATCGGGTGAGTCGAAACAAAACGCTTACCCGTACTCTGGTAAAATTCCTTCAAACCCGTTTTCACCGAGGCAATATCGGACAACATGCAATTTTCGGGCAAATACGGTAACACACTATTAAAAGCTTCAATGGTATATTTGAGCGTAACACAATTGATAACCAATTCTGGCTCGAATTCTTGTATTTCTTCGTATTGGGTAAATCTGTAGGTATTAAAAACAAAACGCAATCTTTTAGGATCGACGTCATAAAGAGCCACTTCATGATGCAAACACAATAAATCGGTAAAAAAAGTGCCCATTTTCCCTGCACCCAAAATCAATATCTTCATAATTTGTTTCTTTACAGACTATAACAAAAAATCATTATATTTCCTATTTTGTATACAAAAGTAGCAAAAATGAAAGTAAAAAGATTCATTTCTTTTCTAAACAGATGTTTAAATAAAAAGATTTCTTATTCGGCTTTCTTTTTACCAAATTCTTTGTCTATTTTCATAAACGGAATGATGGCAAGAGTGGGAATGGCACAAATCAATACGAAAATAAAGAAGTGATTGTAGCCAAGCAATTCCTGCAGCCATCCGGCTATCATTCCCGGCAACATCATTCCCAGCGCCATGAATCCCGTGCAAATGGCATAATGTGCCGTTTTGTGCTCTCCTTCGGAAAAATAAATCATATAAAGCATATAAGCAGTAAAACCGAATCCGTAACCAAACTGCTCAAAAGCGACTGCCATATTTATAAGCAGCATACTCTCCGGCATGAACCACGACAGATACAAATAAGCCAAATGTGGCAGCGTGATACACAAAGCCATTGGCCAAATCCAATATTTCAGTCCTTTGCGCGAAGCGGCAATTCCGCCAACGATTCCACCTAAAGTCAAAGCAATGACTCCCACTGTCCCATAAACCAATCCAACTTCACCGGTAGTCAGTCCCAAACCTCCAACTTCTCGCGGATCGAGTAAAAAAGGAGAAGACATTTTGACCAGCATTGCTTCGCCTAACCTATAAAGAAGCATGAAAGCTATAGCCAACCCAATTCCTTTCTTTTGGAAGAAAGTCGCAAAAGTTCGTCCAAATTCTTTTATTATATCTTTTGATGAATGATTGAAAGATGGGTGATCGGAAGCCGGTCGTGGCAAAATAAACCTGTGATAAAGATAAAACAAGACAAATAATCCGGACAAAATGAAAAAGGTTATACTCCAAGCCAACCTGATGTTTCCGGAAACGCCTTTAAATTCACTGGAAGCTTGTCCCTTCAACTTTGCATCGAGCTGTACCACTACCAACGCAGGTTTGTTCCAATTTTCTTCGGTAAAAACGAAACGTTCGCCACTGGCAAGTGAAATACTTTTATCGCCTTTGGAATGACTTAAATTCAAAATCAATGCCTTCCCGGCTTCTGGTTTTTTTGTCAAACGGATGGCGACAATTCCAGCATTTCCCGTTAAATTATCCACCGTTGAAATTTTTTCACGTTTTTCTCCAAAATTCTCTTTGATAAAATCGGCAAAAGGTCCGGCTATATGTCGATGCCACCATGTTTCATTTTTTTGTTTGGTAAGGTTGTTTTGCTGATTTTCTTCCGAAATAAAATGGTTGTTTTTGTTGTATTCCAATGCAACGGCTTTGATTCGCTGCAGCGAATCGAGAGTAATCGGCTGTGTACTTAATGTCAGATTGGAAGGAAAAGCTACAAATTGAATCGTTTCTTCTTCTGGAAAATTTACTTTTGACAAGCTGTCAACATTTACTACTTGAGTAAATGCAGTAGGAGAAGATTGAACAGAAAAAGTAACCGGATCCATGCCTGTATGGCTTTCCAAAGCTCCGGCGATAATGATGAGAATTCCCTGACCTGCAATCATGGCAAAACGGTAAAAAGTACTGCGAATTCCCACAAAAAACGACTGTTGTGAACTATCCAGCGCCAACATATAAAAACCATCTGCCGCAATGTCGTGCGTTGCAGAACTGAAAGCAATCAACCAAAGCACAGCCAGCGTAGCCTGAAAAAAGAAAGGAACCGGAATTAAAAATGCAACACCCGCAAAACCGGCACCAATAAGCAACTGCATGGAAGTAATCCACCAGCGCTTGGTTTTAATTAAATCGACAAAAGGTCTCCAGAAAGGTTTTATTACCCACGGCAGATACAACCAACTGGTGTACAACGCGATATCCGCATTGGAAATTCCCAGCCGTTTGTACATGATCACGGCTACCGTCATGGCAACTACATAAGGCACGCCTTCAGCAAAATATAAGGTGGGAACCCACGCCCACGGAGAAATGTTTTTGGTTTGTTTGTTTTTCATGTTGATATCGGAAAAATATAAAGTTCTAAATGTGTTCTGATAATTTTAAACAAACAAACTTTTCATAGCATTTTTAATTAAAGTCAGGACGAGGTTGTTAATAGATTTTCTCTTCATATAATTGAAAAGAAAGTTTGGGGAAAATCATTTTTTGCCTAATTACTGAACTAAAAAAACGGAACTACCGGCAGAAACAAAAAATGAAAAAACGTTCCCTCAAAAAATTGAGAAAAGCAAAGGTAAAAAATCCTCAGTGAATTTGAAAGAGAAATAATAATTTTTCGTTCAACTACAATAACAGCAACGATTCGGCTGATTTTGGTTCAAATCTTAAAAAGAAAGTATTTCCCCTTTAAGTTTTTTGAAAAATATCCGAATAAATTAACTGAATATTATTACGTTTGTAAATTTAGTGCTATTTTTACACTAACATTTCATCTGCTTCTATTAAAACCAATAAATGAGCTAATTTGATACCATGAAACAATTATTCTCTCCATAAAGAATGTTCTATTAAATTTTTATTTACCAAAAATTTGGCATTCCTTTTTATTTAAATCAATTTTTTTTCAGGTTCAATTCAATATTAACATGAATACCTATTTATTTCTCCATCAAGTGAAATCAATATTCAAAAAAAGGCTTCGTTTCCTTTTTTTCTTGTTACTGCTTCCGCAAGGTTACATAATGGCAATCCATCCCTGTGTCAGAAATTTTTCGCACAAAACGACCCATTCCGGCACACAAAATTGGGATATAATTCAGTATGAAAACAATTGGATGTACTTTGCCAACAACAACGGGCTGCTGGAATTTGATGGAAATAAATGGACCGTTTATCCCATAAGCAATTACACCAATGTTCGGTCACTGTATTATCATAGAAAAACCGACAGAATTTATGCGGGTGCATTCAATGAATTTGGTTATTATGAGCGAAACGAAACAGGATTACTTCAGTACTTTTCACTCATTGATAAAATTTCAGCAAACAACAGAAATTTTAACGAAATTTGGAATATTTCATCCATAGACAATATTATTTATTTTCAGGGAGACAAGGATATTTTTCAATATAAAAACGGAAGAATAACACACCATCACTTCCCGAGTAAAATTGACTGTTCGGCAGCCGTTTACAATTCTTTTATTGTATGTAGCAAGCCAAATGGCGCATTTTTCTTAAACGGGAACATGTTTATTAAAATTCCCAATTCAGAAATGTTACAAGGGAAAAAGGTATGTGCCATCTTACCTTTTCAGAAAAATAAAGTGCTGTTTGTTACAGAATTTAATGGTTTATTTGTTTTTGATGGAAATTCCGTAGAAGTTTTCAAAACAGATATAGACCGATTTTTGTCCGAAAATCAGGTATTCTGTGCAGGTATAAAAGATTCAAAATTGGCTATAGGAACTGTCAGGAAAGGTTTGGTTGTTAAGGATTTTGAAAACAACTCCAACTTTTTTTCTAATACTTTCAGTGGTCTGCAAAACAATACTATTCTAAGCATGGCATTCGACAATCAGAACAATTTATGGTTGGGACTTGATAAAGGCATTGATTATGTACTCATTGATTCACCGGTTTATGAACTGATTTCAAGCATAAATCAAATAGGAACAGGATATTGTTCTTTGATGGAAAACAACAATTTATATCTTGGCACCAATCAGGGATTATATCATACCAACTTCCCAATTGCCGAATCTCCTGAACCGGCAAATATTCAACTCGTAAACGGCATGCAGGGTCAAGTGTGGAGCATGATGAAAATTGATAATACAATTTTTTGCGGTACCGATCATGGGGCGTATTATTTTTCAGGAAAAAACATAATACAGATTCCCGGCATTAGCGGCACATGGAATTTCAGAAAAATGAATCAACACCCAGATTGTATTATCGGATCATCCTATCAGGGCTTTTTCATCCTGCGAAAAAATGGGGGAAAATGGGAACTTTCCAATTTTCTCAAAGGTTTTTCAGATGCAGGTGGAATGTTTGAAGTTGGAGAAAATGACTGCATCTGGTTCAGCCACTGGATGAAGGGGATTTCAAAGCTCACGCTGAATCAGACATTGGACAGTGTTATTCAGGTAAAAACCTATGATACTTCTAAAGGGTTCCCGACCATTAGAAACAATACACTTTTTTTGTTGGATAGCGCCATCAGATTTTCGAGCGAAAATGGTTTTTATGCCTACGACAAGAAGAAAGACCTGATTATCAAAGATACCAAACTCGATAAATTATTTAATCAGCCTCCTCACTCTGTTCGATTATTCCAAAACAACAAAGGAGACCTTTGGTGCATTTCTACGACCTACATTGCTGCAGCTTTCAAGGAAAATAATCAGAAATACAGAGTAGATTCCATTTCATTTAATCAATTAAAAACTATGATTGTTCCAGGATTTGAACATTTCAATTTTGTCGACAACGATCATTTGATCGTCAGTACAGAAGATGGATTCTCGTGGATCAACCTGAGAAACTTAAAAAACAGTTCGTCTGAAAACAATTTCCAAGTTTCTATAAGCAATGTTTACCTGACGAGCAAATTCGATTCTCTTGTCAATGGATATGTAAATATTGCAAATCAAAAACAGATTCCAAAATTCGATCACAAGCATAATTCTATCCGCTTTGAATTTACTGCTCCCGAATACAGAAAAGAAGGGATGGTTCAATACAGTTACAAACTCGAAGATTACGATACGGAATGGTCAACTTTTTCCCCAAATACTTCAAAAGAATATACCAAAATCAAAAAAGGAAGCTATACTTTCAGAGTCAGAGCAAAAAGCCAGCTGAACCCAAAAATTGCTGAGACTTCCTATCAATTTATCATTTTACCGGCATGGTATGAAACTACGTTGGCTTACTTAATTTATAGCTTAGTAGCTGTCTTTCTACTGATTCTATTGCTCAAATTTATAAAGAAAAGCTCCCAAAAAGGTGCATTGAAAATGAAAGAACAAAAGGAACAGGAAATGAAGGAGCAGGAAAAAAGATTCCTTTTAGAAGCTAAGGAAAAGGAAAAAGAAATTATTGCCTTGAAAAACCAACGGCTTCAGTACGAATTAAGACATAAATCACAAGAACTTGCCGATTCTACCATGAATTTGATACGAAAAAACGAAATACTTACCGATATTATTCAGAACTTAAATAAAATTTCTTCTTCCTTGAACAAAAATAAAGAGCAACAAGCAATTTTCAATGAATTAAAGAAAATACAGGAAGAAATTAAATCAAATATTGAGCACGATAACAACTGGAAAAAATTTGAAGAAAATTTCGATTTGGTTTATGAAAACTATCTAAAACGGCTCACAGAAACTTACCCAAATCTCACTGTTACCGACAAAAAAATCTGTGCCTATCTGAAAATGGGCTTAAGTTCAAAGGACATTGCTCCCTTGTTGAATATGTCGTATAGAAGTGTAGAAATGAGCAGATACCGCTTGAGAAAAAAAATGAATCTCGACAGGAACGTCAGTTTGTCGGACTTCTTACAGAATTTTAGATAACCAACAGTTTGGAAAATATCTTAAATCAATAATACTGACAAGAAAAACTAATTGCGATATTTTTTAATTAACTTATGTGTTTCAATATCTCCATTCATGTCGGTGATACTTAAAAAATAAACTCCATTTGAGAGTCTTGAAGTATCAATAATATCTGAATTTTCGATGTGAATAAGACTATTCCCAGTTATAGAAAAAATTGTAATATGACGAGGGATTGTTTCTCCTGATATATTTATCTGGTCGATAAAAGGATTGGGAGAAACAGTAAATTTATTCTTTTTTTGCACACTTTCCATTCCCATAGTGGAACCAGAAAAATCTTCTGAAGCATCTCCCTTTTGATAAATTTTTACATAATCTACATACATATTTGCCTGATAATTATTACTTTGATTCAAAGCCGTAACATTATTGATATCCCAGATCCCCGTAAAATTTCCACCAATTGCAAGGTTAAAAATCACAAAGAATGGTTTATGAAAATAATGAGCAGCATTACCGGCCACATCTTCTCCGTCAATTGCCATTTCAACTATTGGCTGTTTATTTGGATCTTTATCCAAATCGAAATAGGTTTTTAAGGAATGTTCATCCCAAATGAGAGTGAACAAATGAAAATCCTCCTGAATACTCGTTGAATTGGTAAAATCTTTACCCCAATTGGGATACGAACCTCCATTCCAACTTTCTCCCCAATGAAACCAACTACTGAAATATTTATCTTGTGTACCGCGCTTAATGCCGTTAGAATTCCCCATTTCCAAAATATCAATTTCTCCACATTTTGGCCATCCGACAGAAGGATAATTGGCACCCATTAACCAAAAAGCTGGCCAAAGTCCATTGGCAGTATGAGGTAATTTTATACGAGCTTCAATTTTCCCGTGTTTAAATGATATTTTCCCTAACGAATTTATTCTTCCTGAAGTACAAGTTTTTCCCAAGTAGTTTTCCTTTTTTGCCGTTAAAACCAAGCATTTTTCTCCACTGACGGGTTCTGTTCCGATCGAAACATTTTCCTTCCGGTAATACTCCAGCTCATTGTTACCATTTCCGCTTCCATTCACTTCAATCACCCAGTTATTTAAATTCAACTCATTTCCATCAAAAGTATCCTGCCATACCAAATGGTAGTCATTGCTTTGAGAATTTATTTGGCAACTAAAAATCAAAAAAACACCGAAAGAAAAAAATCTTAATAATTTCATATTCAATAAAGATAATTTAATTTAACTTTTTATTAATCAATGATTTAGAATAAATATCCAAAAAATTTAAAATGAGTCGGTTTTTGTGCAAATCCAAGTTATTTCGTCCGAATATTCATTTTTATTTATCCATCCTGATGCTTCAATAAAATTTTCTCCTTCTTTCATTTTTAAATTTTCCCATAAAAAAATATGGTTTGTAGAAGTTTTTATTCCATAATCAACTCCATTAACTTTCAATGAAACGGACGGGCAATTAGAATATATTTTTATAGTTACTAATGTACTTGGTCTATTAGTAAATCGACGGCTTGTAATGTAAACAAATGGGTCATTTTTATTCCAATTAGCCTTATACCAATAAAAAGCATCTTTTTTCACCATTCCGTCAAATGTTATTAATCCTTTATCGTTGATACCAGGCTGCTCACCCTCATTGCGGCTATCACACGCAAAATCAAATCCTACCCACAAGGAACTGCTCCAGATATAAGGCCGTGCATTGATCATTTTCAAATATTCTTCATGAAAAAGACTTTGATATTCTTCAGGATGAAATTGTCCGTCTGTTTTCGGCTTTAGAGCAGGATATGCATGATGATTCACATTTGCTCCTGCGCCATATTCGCTTATCCCAATTCGTTGTTTTGGGTACTTGGCATGCAAAGAATCTAAAACATCACCTAAATCTTCAATTTTATTATAATACCAGCCATCATAGCGATTGTTGGAATAAACAT
>JAAYUQ010000148.1 GCA_012517575.1 Bacteroidales bacterium
CTGTTATTTTGATACATACCCTGCACACCCAATATATATTCCGATTTTATGTCGGAAGGAAAATACAGTTTTGATTCGTAAGTAAAAGTTTTAAGATTCATTTCGACAAATGGGAAGTCCAATGTTGTTTGAAGTTTTCTATCAGCAAGCTGATAGGCGGCATTAATATCCCATTTGAATTTACCCAGGAAAAGGCTGTTTTGAGAGGAAACCAGTTGATGTTTCAGGTCCTGGTACCAATTTTCATTTTCCCGACCACGTTCGTTGATGAGTGGCACAGCATCCGGAACAGTCATTCCCAAATCTTGCTTGAAATAATCGTAGAAAACTTTAAAAGTGCCGATTTTGCCCGAATAACCTGTATTGGCGTTGAAAGTCAGTTCATTGAACCTGGAATTGGGGACATAATCGCCTCCGCCCTGTAGATAATCGGCATGTGTTTTATGACCCACGCGAAATCCGCCGAAAAAATTTCCGGAGGAACCCTTCACTCCTAAATTGTTGATCATGCCAAGGGTATTGGAATAGAATTGCATCTGATAATCACCAACTATTTTGTCGGCAGGAGCAGGTTTTTCTTTGACAAAATTTAATACGCCCCCAATGGCATCTGATCCGTAAAGTAAAGATGCAGGACCTTTAATGATTTCTATTCTTTCCACATCATTGCCATCTATCCCCAAAGGATGATTTTCACTGAATTGGTAATTTTCGATCCGAACCCCATTGTTCAGAACCAGTACATCATTCATGGAAAGTCCTCTGATAACCGGCTTTGATACGCCGGGTCCTTTGGATATCATATCTATCCCGGGAATTTGAGTTAAAGATTCCGTAAAATTGGGAGTGCCTGCAAGCAGAACATCCCTGCTGTTCAGCACATCAATCTTGACGGCATTTTCATGTTGTGAACTCACATACCCTCCCGTAATAACAACTTCCTGAGATTGAATAACGGCTTCTGTCAGTTCAATGTTTAAAACATTGATGCCTTCCGATACATTTATGGTTTGAATTTCGGTATTATAACCGATAAACGAAAATTGAATTTTAATCTTTCCCAAAGGGAGGTTTTCGAAGCGATAATAACCATCTTTATTACATATTGTTCCTTTATTTTGTTCGGGTAGATAAACTGTTGTCCCTGCCAGTGGTTTATCACTTATTGTGGTGACTTTTCCTTCTAATATTGCTTGAGCATATATGGCTTGACTAAAAAACAGCCATGCCCATAAAACCATTAATTGTTTCATAGAGAATTTTTTTTGTTGTCAGTAATAAATAAAAAAGATCCCCTCTTCAATATTAATTTATAAGAACTTTTTTTGTTCTTTAATTACTATTAAATTAGATCATAGCGAAAAATTCTCTTGAAACGGAGGAGCACGGAAAAGGGAAGAATGATTTAATTGTTTAGAAAAACTACGAGAGCGATAATGAATGGAGAAGCAATCGAAATTAACAATAACAGGAATAGATTTAATAGAATTCTTCAATAACAAAAGAGAAAATTCAAAAGAGTGAACAGCACATTTTTCATGATATTGATGCAGATAATAGCCATTTTGCTTATTGCAAGTTTCATTATAATGTTCATGAAAACAACTGTCCGCTGTTTTAATAGCGAAAGAAGTCATTAGAAGCGCCAACATAAAAATGGCCACTCCTCTTTTGAATAGCTCTTTTGTTTTTCTTTGCACGTTATTTTTCCCTTTGATAAGGCCAAGCGACAATTCCGCCTTCCAATACTTTTACATTTTGGTAACCGTATGCTTGAAGTACACGGGCAGCTTCATAACCGCGCAATGAGATTTTACACCAAGTAATGATTTCGGTATTTTTATCCTCCGGCAATTCGTTGAGCCGTTTGCGCAGTTGTCCGAGAGGGATCAGTTTTTCACCGATACCCAGGCGCATTTCTTCGTATTCGTCCGCATTACGAACGTCAATCAAAACCATCGGTTCTTTGTTATTTAATTTATCTTTCAGTTCTTTGGCCGATAGTCCGTTGAAAAGTCCCTTTAATTTGTTTTGCATCACGTGAGCCGTGGCAATACTGTGATCGATGGCCAGTGAGTAGGGCGGAGCATAAGGTAGATCAGCGTTAACCATATCGTCAATTGTCAGATTGCCTTTTATCGCCATTGCCCAAATAGCCACTTGTTTGCTTACTTCGCCCGGCCCTATGACTTGAGCGCCCAATATCTTGCCGGTGGTTTTGTTTACCACTAATTTCGTAATGAGTAATTTTCCTTGCATGAATCCGGGCTTATCGAGACTGGCATTGACAACGGTTTCGATAGTGTCAAATCCCTGTTGCAGCGCATTTTGTTCGGATAATCCGGTAGAGCCAACGCCATAATCAAACACTTTGCATATTCCCGTTTGAATTGTTCCGGGAAATCTGGCCACATTACCCATAATTACATTTTCTCCGGCCACTCTGCCTTCCAGATTAGCTAAATCGCCATAGGGTGCAAGAACAGATTCTCCCGTGATCAGATTGGGAATTTCAACGCAATCGCCCGCCGCATAAATATCCGGATCATTTGTCTGCATATATTCATTCACCTTAATACCTCCGGCATGCCCAATTTTAATTCCGGCATCCTGGGCTAGCTTTATATTAGGGGATACTCCAATTGCAACTACCGCTAATTCACAGGGAATTTCTGTTCCGTTTTGCAGTTTTACAGCGGTAAGTTTCCCGTTTTCACCCAAAAATGCCGTTACCCCATTTTTCAGGATAACGTTGGCTTTGGTTTGTAAATATTTTTCTACCAGCCGCGCCATCTGTTTATCCAGGAATGTGAGCAATTGCGGCAACAATTCGATGATGGTAATTTCTATACCTGCCAGATGAAGTGCTTCACAGGTTTCAATACCAATTAATCCACCACCTATCACGACAGCTTTTTTAATTTCACCTTTATCTCGAATTTGTCTCAAATAATCGGCATCCAATAGGGAATGCAAAGTGGTTACTCCTTCAAGTTCTATTCCGGGTACAGGTGGTTTACGGGGAGAAGCTCCCGTAGTAATAATGAGTTTGTCGTAGCTATCGCTGCCTTTTTCACCGGTGAACAAGTTGGTGAATTCGATGCGTTTGTTTTTTCGATCGATCGCAGTAACTTCTGTATTGACGACGGCATTGATGTTTTTTGCATTGAGAAAGAATTTAGAATCTCTTACTACGCCTGCGGGAGAACATAACAGTTGGTTGCGGTCGTTAAAAAAACCCCCTATGTAATAAGGATATCCACACGAGGCCATGGAAAGATCGGATGCTTTCTGATAAATAGTAATCATAGCATTTTCATCCAGTCTGCGGGCTCTTGAGGCAGCTTTTGGCCCAGCTGCCGACCCTCCGATTACGATAATCTTTTTTGAATTCATTTGTGTTAATTTTTTTGAAGAGATTAGTATTACGTAGCTTTTTCCGTATGTTTTTTAACAAAGTTAATTTTTTATTGTTGAATTAGGCCTTTGTTTTTAATTGATCCAGGACAGCATCTGTTAAATTTGAAAAAGCTGTTTTTACTTCATCATCGTCGAATAAGATATCGAGTTTACCTTCATCACAGCTTTGACAAATATTTTCGTTGATCGAAATTTGGGCAATGAGAGGCACATTGAATATTTTCGATAATTTTTCTCCTCCTCCCCGTCCAAACAAAAAATATTTTTCATCAGGATGTTTGGATGGAGTAAACCACGCCATATTTTCCACAATTCCCAATACGGGAACACCCACCCGTTCATTTTTAAACATGGTGATAGCTTTTTGAACATCATCTAAGGCAACCAGCTGGGGAGTTGTAACCACGATTGCTCCCGAGATTTCGTATTGTTGAAGAAGCGTAAGGTGAATATCGCCTGTTCCGGGAGGAGTATCGATGATCAAAAAATCCAATTCGCCCCAATTGGTATCGTTCATGAGTTGTTTTATGGCATTTGAAGCCATAGGTCCCCTCCATAAAACAGCGTCCATAGGATTGACAAAAAATCCCAATGAATTGACTTTAATCCCAAATCGGATAAAAGGTTCAATTTTAGTTTTCCCGTCTAATTCAATGGTTAAAGGACGTTCGTCTTTCAAATTAAATAAAGTAGGGACTGAAGGTCCGTATATATCGGCATCCATTAGACCTACCGAATATCCTTTCTTTGCCAGAGATAGTGCAATACCTGCGGCTACCGTCGATTTTCCGACTCCGCCTTTACCGGAAGAGACCATGACCATGTTTTTAATACTTGGAATTGCTATTTTTTCGAATGGCGATTTTTTTATTGTTTTCAATTGTTCCATAACTTGCTTTATTATTTATTGTTTTTGTACGTTTCTTTTATCGGGTTTCCGAATCATTGTTTTACCATATTTCGGACATAGAAAAATTTTTCGTTATATGCCACCTTTTTAATGTAATTGCCATCCAACAATAATTGCAATATCGTCGGATCGGCTTGATCCTTTTTGAGTATTTCGTCCATCGTATCCTCCCTGATAGGATGAACGGCGCACATGTCCATAATATCATCAATGACGTTACCGGTATATCCGGTATTTACACCTTCAAATCCTATTAAGAGTTCCGTATTTAATCCGGCTTCCTTAAAAATTTGATAAGCCGTATTAATGGTGTTTTCGGAAGGTTTTTTCACCGAAGAAACGGCCGGTGGTCGGGTCGGAACAGAGATATAGGCAATGAACGGTTGAATTTGTTCGATAAGTGTAGCAGTCGAGCGGATCAAATCTACCTGATCGTTCAGTCCCTGAACCAACATGGTTTCCGAGGCAAGTTTGCCTTTAAATATGGAAGAAAAAAGGAAAAGTCCTTCCAGATATTTATCAAAAGAAAGATTTTTGTGCGGCCGATTTAATTTTTTCCAAACCGATTCGTCATTCACGTCAATCTTTACGGATACCCAATCGGCAAGCGATAATTCGGTTCGTACTTCCGGATCGTTCAAAAGTGATGCGTTGGTGATAACGGCAATTGGTATTTCGAAGTTTTTTAATTTTTCGATCGACTTTCCCAAATTGATGTCCAAGGTCGGTTCCCCGTCGGCTACAAATGTCAGGTAATCCGGTTTGTTGGAAATTTTATGTAAATGATTGGCTACTTCCTCATATATTTTCACCGGATCGTAGAAAGCCTCGCGCGTTATGCTGTAATGTTTGGTTATCCCGACCTGGCAATACACACAGGAATAGGTACAAATCTTTTTTACCGGGATATTATTGATCCCGAGACTATTGCCTAACCTTCTTGATGGAACCGGGCCAAATGTGATCATAATTGATTTATTTCAATGTGTTGCTTTAATTTGTTTCGATGTTCACCACTTGTTGGTAAATGGCATGTATTTCTTTTGCAGCTTGTGTTTCGGGAGCCCATTCGACAATACTTTTGCATTGAAGCATGGCTTCGACGATTTGGGGTTCGAAAGAGATTTTACCAATTACGGAAAGTCCCATTTCGGAGCACCAGACAAGAATTTCGTCTGTCATATTTTCGTTCAGATCATATTTGTTGATAACGATATAAGCGGGGATGTTAAATCCTTTCGTCAAATCTACAATGCGTTTCAAATCGTGAAATCCCGAACGAGTGGGTTCTGTTACTACGATCACTTTGTTTACTCCTGTAAGCGTGGAAATAACCGGGCAGCCTGTGCCGGGAGGGCCGTCGATGATCAGCGTTTCCCATCCGGTTTCTTCGGCAGTTTTCCGAGCTTGTTCCCGAACCACATTTACCAGTTTCCCCGAATTTTCTTCTCCGGGTGCCAAACGGGCATGAATCATTTTTCCATTACGATAGTTACCTATATACCAGCAACTTTTATCGGATGGGATCATGGTAATAGATTGCGAAGGACAAACCCGCGAACAGAGTTTGCACCCATCACAGGCTGTTTCGGAAATGGTTACACGTCCGTTTACATAGGAAATGGCATCGAAGCGGCAATAGTCGATGCATATTCCACATTGATTACAGGAACTGTAATCGATCACTGCTTTGTGTCCCGTTAAAAATTTTTCTTCGACATAATTTTCGGGCTGTAAGATCAAATACAGATTGGCAGTATCTACATCACAATCGGCAACCACGATCTGATGGTTAATGGTGGCGAGAGCGGCACTCAGACTTGTTTTTCCTGTTCCACCTTTTCCACTGAGGATTGCAATTTCCATCATGACCAAAGCGTTTTAACTATTTTATTCAATAAATCCATAAAAATTTTTTGATATGCCGGATTTTCCTTTGCCAGTATCTTACCCTCCGAATATATACGGGCAATGTCTTTATCAAATGGAACTTCGAGCAGCAAGGGAATCTTGTTTTCGTCTAACCATTGATAAACAGCCCGATTGCCAAGCCCCGACTTATTAACAATCACACCAACAGGTTTTTCAAGCTGTTGAATGGTACTCACGGAAAGTTCCAGGTCATGTAATCCAAACGGTGTAGGCTCTGTAACCAAAATGATAAAATCGGCTTGTTCCACTGTTGTAATGAATGGACAAGAAATACCCGGAGGAGCATCCAGCAATATCAAATCTTGAGAATTGCCTGCTTTTATGGCTTTTTTGATAACGGAAACAGGTGAATGCTCTCCAACCTCCAAACGACTTTCGATAATGTGAGAAGAGTTTCCGACAAGACTGATTTTTACAGTCCCTATTGTTTTTTCTTGTTCAATAATGGCTCCGTATTCACA
>JAAYUQ010000149.1 GCA_012517575.1 Bacteroidales bacterium
AAAAAACCTTAATAACCTGAATAAACCCCAAAATCGAAACCTTATTACCTTATTTTACCGTGAAAACAATTGACGTTCTCGCATGAGACGTAGCATGCTACGGATCTATTTAATTAATTGAATTACAAATAATTAATTGAAAAATGAATGTATTGAAATTCTTCCAACCTTATCGTGCAAAAAACCTTAATAACCTGAATAAACTCCAAAATCGAAACCTTATTACCTTATTTTACCGTGAAAACAATTGATGTTCTCGCATGAGACGTAGCATGCTACGTCTCTATCCATAGCAAATGCAACATTTCCATATTCCCGTTGAGACAAATTGAAAAAGCTATCATCCTCCGATAAAAAAATTAAACGTTATATTATGTTAAACAGAAATAAAAATAAAAATTAAATTATTTTTTAAATTGCCCATATTTGAAATTATTATAACTTTGCAACCCAAAATTATTTAGAATTAAAACCAGCCCGTTCACAAAAAAGTCTTAATTTTAATTATATTTTGAGTTAATTTAATTTATTTCACATTATTCGTTTCATTCGATCGTTAATTTATTGTATTTCAATATTTTTATCTTTGTATCTTGTTTCCTTCTTGTTCTGATTTAATCAGTATTTTTCATAGATTGTATTGAAATATCGGATTTCTTAAGCTATAAATGCACAAACAACTTGTTAAATATACATAAAAAATAGAAAAATCGGTTAACTTTTTCCCGTTTTTTCTTTTTTTATTCATGAAATGAATGTAACATTGTACCGAATATTTCTATGGAAAACATTCACAATTTTTTTAATTGCAGTGTTAAAGCGGTGTTTGAGCTCTAAAACGGGAGTGGGGGATTTAAAATGAAGAAAATTTTTACAGAGTACCTGAAAATCTGTTTGTTTACACTCTTTCTTGTTTTAGGAGGAATGTCTTCGCTATATGCCGCAAATCGTTATGCTGTAGCGAATGGCAATTGGAATTCTACTTCAACGTGGTCTGCAACTTCAGGTGGAGGTTCGGGTGCAAGCGCCCCGGGTGCCGGAGATAATGTGTATATCGAACGGGGTTACACGGTTACTGTAACAGCAAATGCATCCTGTACTAATTTGTATTTCAGTACCGCCACTACCGGAAATTTGGGAACATTGTCTGTCAATACCGGAGTTACGCTTGCTGTGAGTGGTGAAGTTACTTTGGAGAATGCACCTTCTGAAGATGTTTCAGCTAATATTTCTGGAGCAGGTACTTTAAGTTGCGCTAATTTAAACATTGGAAATAATACGAATCCTTCCTCGTCGTTAGGCATAACCGTTGCACATACACTTACTTCTACTATTACCCAGTTAAATATCTCCCAGAATTTAACAATCAAAAGTAGATACACACTTTTCTTCTTTTTCTTTTATAATTATTGCAATGGAATATTTATTCAAAATAGTGGAACTGTAACTGTGAATGGGTCAGTGGCAACCAATAATGAAAATTCAGGCAATTCATCAACGTTAACTTTGGGCAATTCTTCTCCAACTCTAAATATTGCCGGAAGTACTCCTTTCAATCTTTCAGGTACGGGAACAAATACCATCACCTTGAATGGGACAGGTGCAACGGTGAATTACAGCGGAGCAGCGCAACAAATTCGTGCTACTACTTATAGCAATTTAACCCTATCCGGAACAGAAGCTAAAACATTTCCTTCCGGTACGACTACAGTCAATAATGTATTATCAATAGAAAATGGCACTAGCGCGAATACTTTTACGGGAACTTTAGCTTATGGTGCAGCAGCTACTTTGCAATACAATGCCGGTTCATCCAATCGAACGGTTGCTGCCGAATGGCCAGCAACATTTAACGGTACAGGAGGAGTTATTATTAAGGGAACAGGAACGATTACTTTAAATGGAGCGAAGACACTCGGAGTAAATGTGCCATTGAACATTAACACTGGGGGCAAATTGACAACAAACAATAATGCTTTGACTTTTGGAGGAGATTTTATCAACAATGGTACTTTTACGTCCGGAAGTTCCAATATTACCATTACCAATACGGCAGCCAGCCAATCCATTGCCGGCTTTACGACTACCGGAAATGTATCCATGACCAAAACAAGCGGTACGGCAACTTTTACCGGAAACGTATCCGCAGCCGGATTCTCGCTGAATGGTACAGGAGGAACCTTAAGTTTTGGAACAGGTTTGACGCATACATTTACCGGAACATTCAATATCACCGCCGGAACATTGCAGGGAGGATCGAGTACAATTAAAATCAACGGAACACCGGGAACATTAACTGGCAGTTGGGAAGAAGGAACAAGTACGGTAGATTATGGAGGAGCAAGTCAAATCATTTTTGCCACGACATATTACAATTTGGTTTTTTCAAGCGGTACAAAATCGTTGAGTGCTTCTGCTAATATATCTATTAAAGGCAATTTTACAAATAATGCTACTTTTACTTACGGGACTTCCACCGTTACCTTTAATGGCACTTCTCCGCAAACCATTGGCGGAAGCAAAGCGACTACCTTTTATAATTTAACCATTAACAATACCGGCACTTCAGGAAACAATACCGTTACCCTTGAGCAGCCAACCACCGTAACCAATACGCTTACGTTGACTTCCGGGATTGTCAATATGACCTCAACAAATGTTCTTTCGGTTACCAATACGGCTACCTCAGGCATTTCGGGTGGAAGTGCTTCAACCTTTGTCAATGGTCCATTGAAGTGGTACTTGCCTGCGAACTTGGCTGCAGGGACAAGCTATATTTTCCCTGTGGGAGCAGGAAACAATTATTACCCTTTTACGCTCGTGAACCCGACGACTGGAGCTACAGCACCAACCGTTCAAATAGAAGCAAAAGCAGGCAGCGGTGGAGGAACTTTTGACGGAACGTTGTTTTCGTTAAGTACGACGGAATATTGGAACATGACTACTACAGGAAGTTTTACGAACAGTTCCATTTCTATTTCCCGTCCGACGGCTATCACTCCTTATAACGTGATTGCAGGATCAACTGCTGTGAACGGTACTTACACTTCATTGGGTGGAACAGCCGGAACGAACGGAGTAACGAACTCCAATTCAATCGGTTCCAATCGGTATTTTGCATTGGGTCGTGCAAGATATTTAACCCTTTCAACAACAAGCCTTACCGGTTTTACTTATCCGGAAGGGAATGGTCCATCCGGCATTCAGAGTTTTACCGTCAATGCAGACGGACTAACTGACAATGTGATAATTACATCTCCAACCGATTTTGAAGTTTCGCTTTCGGGAGGAACATCTTTCAGCGGCAGCAGTCAGATTACGATTCCGATTGTTTCGGGAGGCGTCAACAATGTTTCTGTATACGTTCGGATGAAAGCAGGTTTGTCGCAAGGCAGCATTGGTCCGGAACAATTAACGGTTGCTTCCACCGGTTTCACCAATCAGACGATAAATCTGAGCGGAACAGTAACCGTTCGTCCGGTTGTAACGCTTTCTACTTCAGGATTAAGTGGATTTACCTATTCTTTTTCGGCAGGACCATCGGCTCAACAAAGTTTTACTGTCAGTGGGTCAAATCTTTCCGGGAATGTAACGCTCACTGCACCTGTTCACTATGAAATATCTACTACTTCCGGTTCCGGTTTTACCTCGTCAATATCGCTCACGCCTACAGGAGGAACGTTGCCGTCTACAACCATTTACGTACGATTAAAAGTAAGTTTGGGCGTAGGCACTTATAATGAAACATTGACGGCAGCCAGTCAATATGCCGTAACAAAAAATCTTTCCTTGAATGGAAGCGTTACTTCCGCTGCAACTCTTACTACAACTCCCGCCTGGCTTGCCTGCTTTATTTATACTTCCGGAAGCGGCCCTTCCGGTGCGCAAACTTTTTCTTTAACCGGTTCCAATTTGGGGACAAATACGGTAACCGTGACAGCACCAACTAATTTTGAAATATCGAGCAACGGAACTACTTTCAGCAGTTCATTTACTTTGACGCCCAGTGGCGGAGCGGTCAATCAGACGGTGTATGCAAGGTTAAAATCGGGATTGGCAGTTGGAACATATGGTCCGAGTAATGTGTCGCTATCTTGTACAGGAGCAGTAACCAAAACCGTTGCATTGAACGGACAGCTTGTGAATACGGCTACTGTATTGGTATCGAAGAATACGGTTACAGGTTTTGGTTATCAATTAAACGGTGGACCTTCGCCGGTTCAGTCGTTGACAGTCAGTGGAGCTTCATTGGGTACTAACAACATTGTTGTTACTCCGCCGTCCAATTACGAGATTTCGACATCGCCCAATTCAGGATTTCAATCAACAGCCATTACACTGATCCAATCAAGCGGGAAAGTCGATCCAACGAATATTTATATCCGATTAAAATCGGGATTAACCGCCGGAACGTACAATCAAACGCTCACAGTTGTGTCGGGTTCAATTACACAAAATGTAACGCTGAATGGGAAAGTTTATGCTACGCCGTTGATTACGGCTTCAGGAGGAGGCGATTATTGTTCGGGTAGCACCATTAATTTGACCAGTACAGGAGACGATATTGTCAATCGTTACTGGTCGGGTCCAAACAATTATTATTCAACTTCTCAAAATCCTTCCATAGCCAACAGTACTCCCTCCATGTCGGGTACTTATTCCGTAACCGGGAATGTAATAACAGGAGGAAATCTGATTGTGAACGGAGATTTTGAAATGGGAAATGTGGCCATCAGCAGCAGTTATGGTTATCCGGCTGAGCCATTCACAACAAGTTCGCTTGTTCCGGAAGGTTTGTATGCCATTGTCAATTTACCAAGTACAGTACATTCCAATTTCACCTCTACCGGCGTTGATCATACTACCGGAACGGGAAAGCAAATGGTAATCAACGGTGCTACCAATCCGGGTGTTGTGGTTTGGTCGCAATCGGTGGCTGTGGTTGCCAATGCCGATTACGAGTTTACGTATTGGGTACAGACAGTAGTAAATGGAAATGATCAAAACCCTTCCCAACTTCAACTGTATGTAAATGGTGTAGCAGCAGGTCCTATTTACACAGCCAATCCGACAACTGCCGTTTGGACTCAATTTATTTATAATACGAATGCCGGTTCTAATACGGTACTAAATTTGGAATTGGTCAATCAAAATACCATTGCAGGTGGAAATGACTTTGCATTGGATGACATTGTATTTCATCAAATTCTTCCGGCAACAGCCTCTACCAATGTTACCGTAAACAACAACCTGCCTGTCAGCGTAAGCATTTCTTATTCTCCGTCCGTAGTTTACACGAATACGCCGGTAATTTTTACGGCTACTCCAACCAATGGAGGTTCTGCCCCCCTGTATGAGTGGTCGGTCAATGGAACAGTCGTGGGGACGAACAGTTCAACCTATACCTATACGCCTCAAAATGGAGATGTAGTTTCCTGTAAATTGACCTCCTCTTATCCGTGTGCGACAGGAAATCCGGCTACGAGTAGCAAAACCATGACGGTATTGACGCAAAACAATTATTGGATGGGAGCTGTTTCGAGTACCGATTGGGCAACAGCTTCAAACTGGACGGCAGGTTTTGTGCCGTTGGCCGGCGATAATGTAGAATATGCCACAGTAGCGAATTATGGGACGGCAGCCGTCAACGATTTGCAACTGGATGCCGACCGAACGATTAGCAGTTTAATCAATGCAACGAACAAAAAGTTAATCATCCCCGCAGCAAAAGCGCTTACGGTAAACAATACGATTACCATTAGCGACAGCCAAAATGCCAATTTGATACTGATAAAATCAGGTGGTTCTTCCACTCCGCAAGGCACGCTGATTTTCCACAATGATGCGGATCATCCTGTATATGGCACGGTAGAGATGTATTCGAAAGCATGGATCGATCCCAATGGAGCGACCAATAACAAATATTTCTGGCAATATTTCGGGTTACCTTTCCGTTCCTTGCAAGCCAATCCTTCGTTTTATGGTGCATACGTCAGGAAATGGGACGAAACGGGAACTACGATTTCCAATCATTGGGTGCAATTGGGAAACAACGATGTTATTCAGTCTTTTTTGGGCTATGAAATTTGTCAGCCGTCGGAAAAAACGTATACATGGCAGGGAATTTTGGAAAATCGAGATTTCAGTTCGGGAGAATTGGCCTACACCAGTTCGGCATTGTATCCAGGCCAGCATATTTTTGGCAATTCCTATACGGCTGCTATCGATATCACCCAAATCAACTTTGGCAATAACATGGAAGCTACGGTGTATCTGTACAATACCGGTTCGTTCAATAATTGGGGAACCAATAATGGCGAAACAAGTAATTCTCCTACTAATACCAATCCCGGAACGTATGCGGCAATTCCACAAAATCAAGCGGGACAAGGAGGAGTTCAGGGGCAAATTCCTTCCATGCAGGGATTTTTGGTAAAAGCCATGAGCAATACAACAGGAAATACGCTTTCGATACCTTATTCGTCGGTAGCCGTGAAAAATACAACCCTGCAACGGGCAAAAGCCGCCAATGAAAATAGCTCGGACGAAAAGCAATATTTACGGATCGATTTAAAAACAGATACGGTCATTGTGGACAGGATGTGGATATTCAACGAAGAAAACTGTACACGGTCTTTCGACAATGGCTGGGACGGACCCAAAATG
The DNA here is from genome assembly GCA_012517575.1 of Bacteroidales bacterium. GTDB lineage: Bacteria > Bacteroidota > Bacteroidia > Bacteroidales > Paludibacteraceae > MVYY01. The sequence continues at coordinate 6,667 of JAAYUQ010000149.1, forward strand.
CTTACCGAAAATGGGACACCGGCATTGTGTGCTATAGAAAAAGACGGTTTGTATCAAGTAAATTCGGTGAACAATATGGACGAAACCAAACTCGGATTCCGGAAAGGAACAGCAACGCAATACACGTTAACATTTTATCCTAAAAACCTGCAGCAACGCTATCCGGCCGTTTATCTGCTGGACGAAGCCACAAACAAAGCGATAAAAATAGAAAACGAAGAAACAGCTTACACCTTTACGGCTACGGGAGCGGGAAATTTGCAGCAGCGCTTTCGCATTGTTGCACGCTATTACGATAAAGGGGAGACGGAAGGGGAAACGCAAATCAAGGTATTTTCTTCCAAAAGCCATATTGTAATCGACAACCTGAGTACGGAAAATGGAGAAGCATTGATTTACGATATTTCGGGACGGAAAATAGCTCAGGAGAAATTTTCTGGAGAAAGCATTACCGTTTATGGCAATTATCCTACGGGAGCTTATGTGGTGAAAGCTTTTACGAACAAGGGAACGGTAACGGAACGCATCATTGTTCGGTAAAAAACGGAGAGAAATGAAAAAGGGAGAAATTAAATTGTCGTTGATTTTGCTGGTTGGAGGGCTGGGAATTATTTTTTGCCTTTTCTTTTTCGATATACCCTTTTTACCCAATCTGAAATACAAGTCTGATGTGCTGGACATACGGCAATACAACAGGCCTTACGATTATCCGACCTTTCAACATCCACTCCCCAAAGCAAGCTATAAAGGTTCGCAAACTTTTTCTTCTGATGGATTAATGACTGAACAAGTAAATACCGACAATCCGGGCAGAGGCTTTCAGAACGAAGGAAACGGATACAATTTCGACAATGGATCCACAATGACGGGTTCGCCTTTATCTTCTCAAAAAAACCGAATTGTTGGTTCAACACAAGGAACAGGCAGCAGTGGAGGATTTTATGCCTACGGAAAAAGAAATTCTTCTGAAAACCGAGCTTCCGGACAAGCTGCAAGAGGGAGCATGCTTGCTGCGAGCGAACTGAGAGAACCTTTTTCAAACAGTACTCCTGCCCCACAAAGAGCACCTTATGAACCAAATAAAGGTGCCACTGACCCCGGAGGTGCTCCGTTAGGTAATCCAATACCTGCAGGAAACGGATTGGGAGTGTTGTTGCTGCTGGCTGCCGGTTATGCGTCTTTTATAAAGTTAAGGGCAAAAAGATAACTTTAAATCCCTATTTAATTTCTTTTTCTTTTTCGAATCTTTCGTAATGAAAGAGATCAGATTTGCAGAAAATTCAAGAAAAACAACTTATACGGTACTGAAATTATTGTTTTTTCCTTAATAAATACCGTATTGAGACTCTCTTTGCAAGTTGTTTCATAGAACATAAAAATTGGAGTTTTCCCTTCTAAATTAAGCCGGCTTTTATTTCATTGCGAACGACGGCCATCATGCCTTCCACCTGCGCCAACGCAAACATTCGCCCCAAAAAGGAATAGCCCGGATTGTAATTTTTTGCGACATCGTCGAGCATGAGTTTTCCGTGATCGACACGCATGGCGACATTCGGATTTTCCTTTTCAAAAATGCGGATCAGTTCAATCAGGTTTGCTCTGCCACCCAGATGAGAAGCTTCCACGAAATCGCCGTTTTCCTTGATTTCCGTACTTCGCAAATGGACGAAAAAAGATTTTTTTGCAAATTTTTTAGCCAAATCGACTACGTCGTTCTGAATTCCGGCACTCAGTGAACCGGCACAGAACGTAAAACCGTTGGCCGGACTCTCTACCGATTCCAAAATCCATCGGATATCGTCTTCGTTGCTCACAATGCGCGGCAAACCAAATACGGGAAATGGCGGATCGTCGGGATGAATGCACATCCGAATGCCCTGTTTTTCGGCAGTGGGAATGATTTGTTGCAAAAAATACCGAAGATTTTCCCGGAGTTTTTCCCTATCCACGTTTTCATACAAAGTCAGCAACTTTCGGAAAGCTTCCACCGGATCTTCATTACCGTTAACAATATTTCGACTGATAAAGCTTTGTGTCTTGACTATAATCGTATCAATCAATTCGGTTTTTTCGGCTTCGGTGATAATGCTGTCCAACTCATTCACTTTTTGCATTTCTTCGGGAGAATAGTCTTTTTCGGCATCCTTTCTCATCAAAATTTTACAGTCGAAATACGCAAACTTGACTTTGTCGAAATAGAGGGTTTGCGTGCCATCAGGCAATGTTTTATGCAAATCGGTTCGCACCCAGTCTATCACCGGCATGAAATTGTAACAAACGGTATGAATGCCGGCTTTGCCCAAATTTTTGAGCGTTTGTTTGTAATTTTCAATCAATAAATCCCTGTCTTTCCCGCCATATTTTATCGATTCCGAAACCGGCACACTTTCCACCACAGACCAATGCAACCCGGCATCTTCAATAAATTTTTTCAAATCAAGGATATCTTCCGTTTTCCAAATTTCGTCGCTTGGAACATTATAAAGCGACGTTACAATTCCTTCCACGCCAATTTGTCGCAGCATGTCGAGTGTGATAGGATCTTTTTTCCCAAACCATCTCCACGTTTTTTCCATATCGAATCAACCAAAATTATTCGTTTATATAAAATTTGTCGCCGGTTACCTCAACACTTTTTTGAACGACCTTCGCTGCAGCAATTGATTTTTCATCGGGTTGCTTTCCGCCGACAGAAATCAACACCTTGCCGGCCTCTACGAGTGGGATGTTTTCTTCGTTGCGTGCAGCAAATTGATTGGGTTTGAGCAGGAAATCAACCGTTTTGGTCTCGCCGGCTTTCAAATAGATTCGTCGAAATCCCTGCAAAGCCCGAATCGGCGTCCGGAGTTTGCTGTCGGGCAAAGAAACATACAGTTGAACCACTTCCTCGCCGTCTCTTTTCCCCGAATTGGTAACTTCCACCGAAACGGGAATATTTTCTCCCGATTTAACCGACGTCGGAATGCTCTTTAAACGGTAATTAAACGTTGTAAAACTCAATCCGTACCCAAATTCGTACAACGGATCGCCTCCGAAATAACGGTAGGTTTTTCCCTGCATGTCGTAGTTTTCGAAAGCCGGAATTTGATGAATGTCTTTATAGAAAGTAACCGGTAACCGTCCCGCGGGACTGTAGTCGCCAAAAATCACGTCGGCAATCGCTGTTCCACCCGCTTGACCCGGATACCAGGCTTCGAGTATGGCCGGAATGTTTTCGTTCTCCCAATTAACAGCCAATGCACTTCCGTTGAGCAGAACCAGCACCGTCGGTTTCCCGAGTTTTACAATTTCCTGCATCAATTCGGTTTGAACTTGCGGTAATTTGATGTCGGTACGGTCGCCTTTGTAAAAACCATCAATATTGATATTTAACTCTTCTCCTTCCAACGAAGGACTTAATCCCATGCAAAGAACTAGCACATCAGATTTTTTTGCCAAATCCAATGCTTCCTTTTTCAAATCTCTTCCCGGAACATCCCATAAAAGTCGAACATAAGGATATTCACTGTCTTTTTGAACGTATTCCAATTCAATTTCGTACGGTTTTCCTTTTTCAAGTAACACCTTTTCAAATCCTTTTTTGGCATGATGCACACTTTGACCAAAATTTAACACTTTTCCGTCCAATGTCAACTTAAAACCACTGAATGCTTCACCTCCGATAGCATAAGTTCCACTAACCGGAGGAACAATCACACCTCGCCATCGAACTGAAAATTGATCGTAATTCATATCAGAAAATGGAGCCGTTGTTCCCCACGTAAAATCTATTTTTTTATCGATACGAATATGTTTTGGCTTTCCTTGCCATTGGGAATTATCAAAATATTCGGCTCGTAATCCTTTTGTTTTCAAACTTTTATCAGAATAAAAACATTCGTCGGAAATTGGTGTCAAATAGGGAAATTCATCCGTCCATCGGCAACCCAACGCATATTTTACTGCTGCTTTTGGCAATTTTTCTCTGATTCCTTTCAAAGGCGTTATTTTCATGGAAGGATAACCATTGTAATTTCCCAATAATATCTCTTCGTTATCAGCATTGGGTCCAATAACTGCCACTTTTCGAATATTTTTTGAGAAAGGAAGCAAATTTTTATCGTTCTTGAGCAATACCATTGATTTACGCGCAGCTTCCAAAGCCAGTAACCGATGTTTTTCACAATCAACTACACTGATTGGAATTTGAGCATACTTCACTTCTTTGTCGGGATCAAACATTCCGAGTTGCATCCTTGCCAACAACAATCTTTTGACTGATACATCAATTTCCGATTCGGTAATCAAATTCTTTTTTACGGCATCCACTAAATACTTGTAAGTATCTCCACAGTTCAAATCTGTTCCAGCTTTCACTGCTTTGGCAGCAGCTTCTTCAGGCGTTTCAACTATATGGTGGGCATTTTTCCAATAAAAATCGCCAACGGCATCGCAATCGGAAACAATATATCCCTTCAAACCCCATTTGTTTCTCAAAATATCCTCCACATACTTGCTGCCACAGCAAGGTTCACCGTTCAAACGCTGATAGGCACACATTACCGAATAAACGTCGGCTTCTTCTACTGACCGCTTAAAATGAGGCAGATAAGTTTCTGCCATATCGTATTCTTTGGGATGCACGTCAAAAGAATGACGAACCGCTTCCGGCCCGCTGTGGACCGCAAAATGTTTTGCCGTCGCCACCAATTTCAAATATTTTGGATCGTCGCCCTGCAAACCTTTGATAAACGGAATAGCCATTTCGGCAGTAAGGAAAGGATCTTCGCCGTAGGTTTCCATGCCTCTTCCCCAACGCGGATCGCGAAAGATATTGATATTGGGACTCCAGAAAGTCAATCCCTGATAAATTCCACGCTTTCCTTTCGAAACATAATCGTGATGTTTGGCACGAGCTTCGTCGGAAATCGCTGTAGCAATATCGAACATTTCGTCGGCATCCCACATGGCAGCCATCCCGATTGCTTGCGGAAAGACGGTTGCCAATCCCGAACGTGCCACGCCATGCAGGCATTCGTTCCACCAGTTGTAAGCCGGTATCCCCAATCGCTCGATGGCCGGCGAATTGTTTTGCATCAAACTGACTTTTTCTTCCAATGTCAACCGCGAAAGCAAATCGTTTGCTCGTTCTTCAAAAGTTAACGACGTATTCAAATAAGGTTCAACAGCCTGTGAATGAAACGAAAAAACAAGAGAAAATGTAAAAAATAGAAAGATTAGATTTGATTTTTTCACAATAAAAACGGAATTAAAAATTTTACGATTGGGAAATTTTTTTCTATTCAGCCATTCCATCAATAGTTTTGATGGTTCCATCCGGATTATATTCCAATTCGATCACTTTCATGCTGCGTAACCAGGTTTTACTGCCGGAAGGCACGCTATCATGGTGGAAAAGATACCATTTTCCCTGAAATTCGACAATGGAATGGTGTGTAGTCCAACCAATTACCGGCGTTAAAATGACTCCTTTGTAAGTAAATGGTCCGTAAGGATTATCGCCAATGGCATAACACAACAAATGAGTATCTCCGGTTGAATAAGAAAAATAATATTTCCCGTTGTATTTGTGCATCCAGGATGCCTCAAAAAAACGTCGGTTGTGATCGCCGGCTTTTAACGGTTCTCCATTCTCATCCAAAATAACCACATCACGAGGTTCTTCTGCAAAGTTAAGCATATCTTCGCTTAATTTCACAACTCTTGCACAAAGAGCCGGTTCATCATCTTTAGGTTCATGACCACATTCAATGGCTTTGTTGTTGCGATAACGCTGCAATTGTCCACCCCAAAGTCCGCCAAAATACATGTAATAATTTCCATCATCATCCTGAAGCACACACGGATCGATGGAATAACTTCCGTTGATGGGATGATCTTCCGGAATAAATGGTCCTTCAGGCTTATCACTTACGGCTACGCCAATGTGAAAAACGTTATTTTTATCTTTCAGCGAAAAATAAAGGTAATATTTCCCGTTTTTGTAAGCAACGTCCGAATCCCAAAGTTGACGACCTGCCCAAGGAATACTTTTCACATCGAGAATGACTCCGTGATCTGTTACTTCACCATCAATGGAATCCATTGAAAAAACGTGATAATCGCGCATATCAAAATGGTCGCCGTTATCATTTTCCGGAATGCCCGCATCAATATCGTGCGAAGGATAAATATAAATTTTTCCGTTAAATACATGTGCCGAAGGATCTGCCATATAGACGTCTGGTTCGTTAATTAGATATCTTGCCTTTTTCATTGTTTTGATTTTTAATTAGTTATTACTTTTTGTGTTTTCAATTCATTTTGATAAACTTACAATTTGATTATTTTCTGAGCAAATTCTTGACCGTCATTTACAATTTTCAACAAATAAAGTCCAGCTTGAAAATTTCTCATATCGATTTGAATTTCAGAATTTCCTGTTTCTAATGCGAACAATTGCATTCCATCCATTGAAAATAAATTTATTTCACTTTGTGAATTTTCTTGAGGTAATGAAATTAAAAGATTTTCCTTTACCGGATTGGGACAGATTTGGAGATTGATTGCCTTATTCGTATGAACTTGAGAAGTTGAATTCGCTTCACTAACGGTAATATTTGAACTTCCACTGCTTTGATATCCTTCGGTTTCCATTATTTGATAATCCCAAGTAGTTCCCAACTTCATGCCATAACTTTCCCACGCTTTGATATGATTGCTGAAAGTAATGATTCCACTTGTGCGTTTCGTTGTACGAACACTCCAATACTGATAAAAAGTTGCCGTTCCAACAATGGAAGGTTGATTAACCCGTCGCGTTTTGTAGATATTGTATGTTCCGCCATCCGAAGTAAACGAGCCCAACGGCGATCCGCCAGGAGGCGTCCATGCTCCATAATTTTCGACCACATAATATTCAATCAAATCATTTTTGGTCCATCCGTAAAGTGCCAAATATCCATTGCTTCCTCCATCGAAAGTGCCGGAAAAGTTGACCGATCTGTTTGATCCGGTTCTCCAGCCTTTACCACACGTGAAATTGTTGCAATTATTCCATGTTACACTATAATTGCCCCCGCTGCCCAAAGTCATCACAACCGAACCACCTCCTGCATTCCAAAAGGAATAGAAATATCCGTTGTTCGTTCCTTGCTGATTGGTAGTAACTGTTTGTGCCTCCAGAAATTGCATTTCAAATAAAAGCAAGGACAAAGGAACAATGAAAAATCTCGAAATATACCTGTTTTTGAATAAATTCATGGAATCTTTTTTTAAAATTATTTAATGGATTTGGCTTCTTTTATAATGGTTTCTACAATTGGTTTTGGTTGATAATTGCGGTCGAATAACAACGGATAATCCGTTCGTCCGGGAACCGGCCAGTTGTTTCTCCAGCTTTGACCGTCAGTAAGCCCCCAAATGGTTACTCTCTTTATTTTGTCGGCGTGTTTCAAAAATAGTTTGAAAAAGGCAGCATAACGGTCGTGAGCCGCTTGTGCAACAGAATCCGGTAAACCGTCGGGATAAGGATTCAATTGTTTCTGATATTCATAACTTAAGGCCACATCTGCAGAAACTTTAGAGCCAGGTGAAGGCAGCACAGTTAAATCCAATTCGGTAATCATTACTTTGACTCCTGTACCGGAAAATGCGACAATACTTTTTTCTTCTTCATCCAGCGTAGGAAAATCCATCGTCATATGTCCCTGCATGCCAATTCCATCAATTTTTACTCCTTGCGATTGGAGGTTTTTTACCATTTTGACAACAGCGTCCCGTTTTTCCTTTTTAGACATGGAATAGTCGTTATAGTAAAGTTCTGCTTTCGGATCAGCTTCGTGGGCAAACTTAAATGCCAGACGTATGTAATCTTCACCAATAATCTGATAAAATTTACTTTTGCGGAAAGATCCATCATCTTCAATGGCTTCGTTTACTACATCCCAACCATTTACACGCCCTTTGTAACGTTCAACGACGGTGTAAATGTGATTTTTCATTCGTTCGATCAGCACATCGCGTGAAACGTCTTTCCCGTCTTTATCCACAAAAAACCATTTCGGTGCCTGCGAATGCCAGATAAGTGTGTGTCCGACGATAAACATATTGTTTTTTTGTCCAAAATCAACGTATTGGTCTGCCAAGGTAAAATCAAATTTCCCCTCCTCGGGTTGCAAAATTTCACTTTTCATACAATTCTCAGGAGTAATCGAATTGAAATGTTGCTTGATTAATCTCACTCCGGCCGTATCTTTTCCGGTAATTTGATTCGCATTCATGGCGACTCCAATTAAAAATTTCCCTTTTAAAGCGTCTTTGAGCGAATTTTCCGATTTGCGTTCTCCTGCCATGCAATCAGCCAATAAAATTGTAATAAGAAGAGATATTACAAAGTAATGCGATTTCAGTTTCATAAAAAAGATATTTAGTATGTTTATTAATTATTTTTTCTTCTTTCTTCCAATTCTACCTGAATACGTTCGTTTAATTTTTTGGAAATAGGATAGAAAAACAACCCTACCACTCCAATCATAAAGGTTATTGCCGGAATAAGTCCTGCAGATAATTTTATACCAAATACAGCTGACGTTGTTTGTATTTGATTGGGAACAAATCCGAAAGCATCGATAATGGAGCCGCAAATAGCGCCCCCGATACCTAATCCGGCTTTCAGAGCAAAAACAATTCCGGCAAAAACCAATCCTGTGGCTCGCCGATAATTGATCCATTCGGAATAATCGGCAACATCCGCAATCATAGCCCAAAGCAACGGAATAGTAGGAGCGTAGGCAAGACTTTTCAGAATATTTATCAAGAAAATGGTTTCAATGTTTTTTGGCGATACAAAAAAGAAAAGAGAGGTGAAGACGGCTGTCAGGGTCAAACAAACCAAAAATATATTTCTTTTGCCGAAAATATTTGATAGAAATTGTGACAGCAAAATAACGCCTAATAGAGTTACGACTTGACCTACCATATTGAACAGACTGAAACCAACTGCGAAAACATGATCCGGATCGTTGGCTATCAACCCGAAAGCATTCAAAAATTGGTGCCAGGCACCATAATTTTGTCCCGATTCATTGATTAAACCAACATTTCGGAGAAATGAGAACAAAGAATTTTTATCGACTACATAATTGAAATAATACGACATACTGCTTCCCCACATAGCAAGTGTAATGAATAAAAAGAGTGTCAACACAAACATGGCTTTCCAGGGTTTGTTGCTGAAAATGTCTTTGAAATCCTGCTTGACTGAAGTTTTTTGATTGGCAGGAGGAGAAATTCTTTCTTTTGCACTTAAGAAAGTAATGATTAAAAATACGACCATCACAACTGCAAAAATGGAAATGGTAGTCAACCAACCTTTTTGAGGATTTCCCTGTCCAAATTTTCCTACGAGTGGCAATGTCAATCCCTGCACAACAAAAGTTGCGATTGTGGCCATGATAAAACGATAGGTCGAAATGCTGGTTCGTTCTTTGATATCGCCGGTCATTACGCCACTCAACGAAGAGTAGGGTGTATTGTTAAACGAATAGAGTGTCATCAACAACAGATAAGTTATGCCGGCATACCAAACTTTTCCTCCCTGAGAAATATTGGGTGTAAAATAAACCAGTACAAAAAATAGAGCAAAAGGAACTGCAGTCCAAAGAATCCAGGGACGATATTTTCCCCAGCGAGTGTTGGTTCGGTCGGACAAAATACCGACTACAGGATCGATAAATGCATCCACTATGCTGGCAATCAGCAAAATCAGTCCGGCAGTTGTTGCTTTTAAACCAAATGTATCCGTATAAAAAAACAACTGAAACATCATGGTCATTTGAAAGACCAGATTGGCAGCACCATCGCCTAAACTATAACCTATTTTTTCTCCCAGTGAGACTTTTTGTGAAGTTGATTTCATATTCTATATTTTTACATTAATAATTTCAATTTTACCAATTATCCGTTCTGAAAGGTGAAGCGGGCAAATTTTCCTTGTTGTAAAGATTCGAATTTTCAGGATTATCTGCCCATGCGTATCTCACTGCCACAGGTTTTTCAATTTTGTCGCTCCAAACTTTCACGCTGTTCCCCACAATTTCGGCATTTGCCCAAACGAATTTTTTGTTGGCTCCGGCAATGGCAAACTCTTTGAGTGGTAAATTTCCTTTAGCTGTTAGTCCGCTGCCGACTTCCGTGAAATCAATCCAAATCACATTGTCTTTCACTTTCATCGATTTGTATAGAGGGCCTGAACTTACTAAGTTTTTTTCGCCGTAAGCAATTTTTTGAGCCAGAATGGCTAATCTGTCGCCAACGTCCTTCTTTTTCAATGGGTGAATGTCGTTCCACTCGCCTAAATCAATTGCGACAGCCATCCCTGTTTTTGTCACTTTTTTCAACGTCATCAGCTGCGATTCGCGCAAAACAGCCCAGTTGCTTTCGCTTGGTTCCGTCCTTGACTTTCCAAAATTGGGCAATTGTACAAACAGGAAAGGAAGTTGCCCCTGATTCCATTCACTTCTCCAACTTTCAATCAGTTTAGGAAGCAACAGACGATATTCGTAAGGTTTGTCGGCATTCGCTTCTCCTTGATACCACAGAAAGCCTTTGATTCGATAAGGCGTAACGGGAGAAACCATTGCATTGTGCAAACCTACCGGCTCCCAACGCACGAAAGTTTGTCCGCCGAGCGGTTGCATCTTGGCTCCCTGCTTCATTTCCCATTCTCCGCTCAAATCAATCGTATCTTTGTCGATAATTAAGGCATACAGCTTATCAGGAACGAATCCCCCTTTCCCTATGTTGCTGATAACCCTTACCACGATTTCGTTTTCACCTTCTCTCAGTAAATTTGCCGGAACATCGTATCGACGTGGCGGATATTGATAACTTGTTGTGCCAACAAATTTTCCATTCAGATAAACAGAATCGGCATCAACAATTCTTCCTAAAATCAATTTTGCGGGTTTACCGACCAAACGAGAAGGGATTTCCACTTTTTTGCGAAACCAAACCGAACCATTTTGAATTTCGGGATATTTATTCGACCAATAACCCGGGATATTCATTGTCAACCAATCGGAAGTGTCGATATTGGGTAAAAACCAAGGCGAATCTTTTTGAAAACCTTCGTCTTTTTGTCGAAGATTGCGATACCATTCTGCTATTCGTTCGTTGTCTTTTTGTTCGATTTCACGAATTAGATCGTCGTTTTTGAATCGTTGGGCTTCCTGATAATAGGAAGGAAATTCCTTTAAAGCCTCTTCGCTCATCCATGATTGAATGGGCGATCCACCCAAACTCGCATTGATAATGCCAACAGGTATTTTATATTTTTCGTAAAGATTGCGTGCAAAGAAGTAGGCTACTGCCGAGAAATCAAGAACTGTTTGCGGATTGGCAGCTATCCATTTCCCATCTGGCAAATCTTTTTCTGGTTGCTTGAAATTATATCGTTGCGGCACAAAAAATTGGCGTATAAAAGTACATTCCGACGTTTTGATTTCATTTTCATAAATCGGAGCTACGCGTCGCATCGGCAGTTCCATGTTCGATTGTCCTGACGCAAACCAAATGTCACCAATCAAAATATCGTGAAGCGTAATTTTTTCCTTTCCGCTTTTCACCTGCATTTCAAAAGGTCCACCGGCTTTTTGCTCTGGCAAAATGATTTTCCATTCACCTGCAGTATTGGCTGCCGCGTGATAAGTTTTCCCGTTAAAATCAATCGTAATCGCTTCGTTACTTTTTGCCCATCCCCAAATGTTAAGCTTTACATCCCGCTGCAAAATCATTCCGTCACTTACCAGTTTAGGTAAGCGAAGTTGGGCAAAATTCGGTAGCGTAAACAATAAAATTACAATGCTCAACCAAAATTTCTTAGCTGTAAAAAGTTTTATTTTCATGCTCTTTCTATTTTATTTTCTGCTTTCCTCATCCTTTTTTATTACATCTTCCAAATTATTCACCGGGCGTTCCATATCGTTTGGAAAAGGTATTTTGCTAAATTGCTGGAAATAGAGCAAACAGGCATCTTTCCAAACTTGAGCATTCATGCTTTGCCGGCGAAGTTTAGTTTGAACTTGCGAAAATCTTTCTGCATCCACATAAGGCTGCACTTGATCCCACGTTTTTTGAAAATCACGAACCTGCCGGACACCTTTATCGTAACGATAGCATAATTCGTCCCAAAGCGTTTGTCCGTCTTTCATTATAAAATTCCAGGGCAAATGGTGAAACCACAGTAAATAAATATCAGGACAGGTTTGTGAATTGGAAAACATCGTCTGAAGTGGTTCGTGGTACTGACTCACGGCATTACTTCCGCTTACCGTTCTGTCAAACCCAATTCCAATCGAATCGGCTTTATGATAATAGGGTGGCGTCCAATCTTTTCTGACACCTTTGGGTGCCCACCACGGTCCGGGACCGTAATGGTGATCAGCCGCAAAAATGTGGTGCAAACCCAATGGCATCATATAATTTACTGCCGCTTCCCGACTATTCAACATCATTTGCTTGATAGGTTGTAAAAAATTCACTTGCCAATCCGCAGAAAAAATAGAATTTTTAGCATCCATTTTACCGGAATTATCGGCAAAAGTCAACTTAATCCATTCGTCAGCAATTTGATTGCTCGAAAGAGAATTGTTCCATGCCAACCGTCCAAAAGCATACCAGTTGGCCTGAGCAAAAGTATGTCCGCACCAGTTGACGTCTGAACCGATATTGGAAACGCCGGCGATTGCTGTATGCTTTTGCGGAAAAAGACTTCCATCGGTACAACGAGCCACTGTACAGCCTTTACCTTCCTGATAGGTGTCACTTTTTAGAAATTCCTCCCACATTGTTGCCAGAAAAACCAAATGAATAGAATGTCCAAGATATTCCTGTGTGATTTGAAGTTCGGGCATAACGGAAGTTTTTTTCATCGCTCCGAAAAGCGGGCTGAAAGGTTCTCGCGGTTGAAAATCGATTGGTCCGTTTTTTACCTGAACAATCACATTATCACGAAATTTTCCATCCAATGGCATAAATTCCGAATAAGCCTGTTTCGCTCTGTCTTCGTCAGAAGGATTATATACAAAAGCACGCCACATAACTACTCCTCCGAAAGGAGAAAGGACATCGGCAAGCATGTTCGCTCCATCGGCATGAGTGCGACCAAAATCCTGTGGGCCTGGCTGACCCTCGCTGTTAGCTTTTACCAGAAAACCACCAAAATCTGGAATCAGGGCGTAAATTTCTTTTACTTTATTTTTCCACCATTGGGCAACTTCCGGATTCAGCGGATCAGAAGTTTTTAAACCTCCTATCACTTGGGGTGAAGCAAAATTGACCGACAAATAGGTTCTAATGCCGTACGGTCGTAGAACATCGGCAATTTCTTTTGTTTTTTTCAAATAATCGGCTGTCAATATCGAAGGCGAAGCATTTACATTGTTGAGCACTGCTCCATTGATTCCAACAGAAGCATTGGCTCTCGAATATTCTTGCCACAATTTTCTATCCGCATCCGTAACTAATAATGAATCTTTCCCTTTTCTCCAAAATATCGAACTACCGGCATAACCACGTTCAATCGTTCCGGTGAGGTTATTGTCCCAATGATTCAAAATCCGTCGCTCATAGGAAGGATTGCAAACTTCTTCGTGAATATTCTCTCCTGTTTGCTGCCTTCGTAACAAATCATAAACTCCGTAAAGAATTCCAATATCCGAATTGGCTTGAATACTATTTTTACCAATTCTAAAGCCATCGTCCCTAATTGCCTTATCGGAGGATTTAACGACAAGTTCTATTTTTTCATTTGTATTTCCTTGCCAACCTTGCTGCAATTCCTTGATTGCAATGCTGAGCGTTGGTGATTTTTTGGCGCAAATTACATTCACGGGATTCGTTCCTTTTCCCCGCAACCACAAATCGTGTCCGTCTTCTGCCTGAATGGCAAAGACTGAAAGTATGATAAATGAAAAAATGAATATGTTTTTTCTGCTCATTTGTTTTGACTTGAAATTTACCTTGAAAATACTTCAATCCACAATTCGTTTGCTTTCCGGAGCCCCGAGATAACTCTTTTTCAAGTTACCCGTATCAATGATTATTTTTTGCAATACAATTCCCGGTTCCAATACTCTAAATCGGACGATATGTTTTCCGGCTGACTGAAACACGTGCGTCGTAATGGTTTCATTGATACGTTGTGCCTGCCATTTTTCCAGCAATCTTGTATCGTATTTTCCGTTTATGTTGACAATCTTTTCTTCCTGATTGTCAACCGAAATTCCATATCTCAGTCCTTTGTTGTTGTTAAAATTCAGCGTTGGCGAAACCAATACGTGTATCGGGAAATTACCGGTCGATTGGGTAATAACATCATATTCCAGATAAATGCTGTCTTGCGGTTTTGGATATTCGTTCTGCGGAAAAGTAGTTACTCCCGATAATGTTTTCCCCAAATTCGGAATCACTTTCCATTCGATTCTTTCGTTTCCTGTTGCTCGATTGAAATGTTCGGCTTCAATGGAAATATAACCGTCCTTTTCTACAAATTTTTTGTTTTTTTCTCCGGCCGAAACAATATATTTTACATTAGGCATTATTCGGTGATTTGGCTCCTGCCAAGAGGTGTATCCAATTCGAATTTGATCCATCATGTGAACCCACTTTCCACCGGCAATTTCATTATTGTAGTGTTTCGTAAGCAGCGAATCACGTTCGAAACATTTTCTTGCTTCATCAGCCCAGATATTTGCTTCGGGATTGTTTTGTTTAGCCAATTGTTTGTTTTTTGCAACGGCAAAATACATTTCGTATAAATTACTGCAAGCATTAATGGGAAACAAAACCAATTCGTCAAAAGCATCCTTTGTTTCGGCAGGAATTTGTTGGTAAAGTCTGAATGCGTCCAAAGCCAATTTTTCGTAATCCGAAGTTATCTGCTGAAATTCATTGTAATTTTCAAGACTGTAAACCGTATCGTTCAACAACTCCGGTGTAATGCGGTGATTGTATTTCGTGTAAGTATCAATCAGCCGAACCGATTCTTTGGCATATTTTTCTCCAAACTGCTCGGCACACCATTTTTCGGTATGTTCAAGCAAATTATTGGCCGTAAATTGATTGGGATTCCATGCCATATCGAGGAAAAACGAAATCGGATATTCCATCGGTTTCAAATCGCCCACGTTTACGATCCAAAGTTTATCGACCCCATGGCTGTAAGTGAGATTCATTTGTTCCCAAATGCGTTGTATTTGACTGACATTGATCCATTTGTAATTTCTCGGACCGCCGACATAATCGAAATGGTAATACATGCCGTAACCGCCTTTTCGTTTCGGAGCATCCGATAACGGTAACTTCCTGACATTTCCCCAATTGTCGTCGCAAAGCAGCAACGTAACATCATCCGGAACACGCATTCCTTTGTCGTAATAATCCTGAACTTCTTTATACAAAGCCCAAACTTGGGGAGTTTCAGCAGCATCTTTTCCCGAAATTTGAGAAATAATGCTGCGTTGATCGGAAATGATTTTTTCGAGCAATTTTATATTACTTTCTTCGCTCATCGGTTCATCTCCATCGCCACGCATACCGACAGTTATCAGGCATTCTGTTCCGTAAGCTCGTTTAAAACCTTCTGTCCAGAATTGTTTCAAAACTTTTTTATTCGTCTGATAATTCCATTCTCCTTTTCCATATCGGCTCCATTCCACATGAGCACGCGCCATCGGTTCGTGGTGCGAAGTGCCGATAACAATGCCCATTTTGTTGGCAAGTGTGGCATTTTGAGGATCATCGTCGTAAAAAGCTTTTCCCCACATGGCCGGCCAAAGAAAATTCCCTTTCAGTCGAAGAATAAGCTCAAAAACCTTTTCGTAAAAATTATGATTAAAACCACCGAATGTGGCTCTTGTCCAACCTCCCAAAGCAGGTTCTTCGTCGTTGAGAAAAATACCGCGATAGGCAACAGCCGGTTCACCGGCAGTGTAAACTCCACGTTTGATATAAATATTTTCCGATTTCCGAATAGGAACATCCGCCCAGTAATACCACGGCGAAACGCCTATTTGCCGTGAAAGTTCGTAAATTCCATAAACCGTTCCTCGCTTATCGCTGCCTGCAATAACCAAAGCTTCGTCTATTCCTTCGAAAGGTTGCTTTACGGTTTGGATAATAAATTTTTCTCGTTTATCGGATAAATCGTTTTTATGAATAATCCCTTTGTTGATTAGTTGGTCAATATACTTGCTTTTATCAAGTGTGCCCACAATGATTTTAATCTCTTGTGTTTTTGCATCGTACGTTTGAGTCGGCTTTTTACCGGTAACTGCCAGAAAATCATTCTGCAAATTCTTCAAGGCAAACTG
>JAAYUQ010000150.1 GCA_012517575.1 Bacteroidales bacterium
AATAAGCAAAAATCTGTTGACAAGGATAGAGAGGCACTGTTATTTTATGACGTGATGGATAATTTTATGAACACTTCTTCCACCAGCCTGTTGGCAATGACCGGAAAAGAGTGGGCAGCCGAATTGTTGGGAGAAAACCATCCATTATATAAAGATATTATAAATATTTCTCCAAAAGTTAAAGGTTTTTTTCTTTATAAAGGTCAGGACAAAAACAATATTTTCATTGAGCATATTGCTTCAAAAAGAAAATTCGAAATGACAAAAAAATCCTTTGAACATTACAACGATTTGAAAAAAATAGATACAATTTTGCTCATTGGAATTGTAAAATGGCGTGGAGAATGGTGGTTTTAGGGTACTTCTTCCAAGATGGGCTACAATAAGAAATTGATTGAAGATTTAAAACATTCTATTGCATTCAAGCAATCTGTCAACTTTCTTGATTTTGAAGAATTTGAAGGAAATAAGTTAATAGAAGATCAAATGATGGCTTTTTTTAATGCTAACAAAGGAAGTTTTATTGCATTTATGAAAAGAGGCCAAGTGAACGAATTTGTTGAAAAAGTAACCGATTGTTATAATGATGCATTAAATATTTCGGAAGAAGAAAAAGAAACATTTGAAAAAAATGCTAAACAAAAAAAAGATTTGGAATTGGAGAAAAAAGAGGAAATAAGTGCCGAAGAACTTGATGACCCCTGTATAGTTTTTTTTAATCCCCTTACTGGGATAGAAATCGCTGTTGGCATTAACAGCGCATTTCCCATGAAAAACAATCCTTTTTTTCAACCGGAGGAAAGTGAAAACGATTTTTGGCAGTTATTATTATCTAATTTTTACTCAACTGAATTGGTAAAATTCTGTCTGGATACCTGCAAAAATAAATTGCCGTTTCTCAGGAAAAAGTTATGGAAAACATATCTGAAAGACATTGATTTTCTCTTACGTTTTTTGAAAGTCGATTCCTATCACTCAAAACCTGAAATTACATTTTTGTGATTTAAAACGAAGAGAAGAGAGATATTTTCAACGAAAAAATCACCCCGAAATAAGCTTCAATGTATTAAATGGAGTTTGCTTTGCTAATATATTAATTTTATTGAACTAAGGATCGAGATATAAAACCAGATTAAAAATAAAATAATGTACGCATGGATGCAAGTTTAAGCGACAAAAAAAGAATTCAAGAACTGGATTTTTTGAAGTGCATTTTTATTGTGCTTATGGTTATGTTTCATTTGGTGTACTTTAGCGAAAAACACTTGATGATGAAACAATTTGTTTATACTTTCCACATGCCTGCCTTTTTACTTCTTTCCGGATATCTGGTTAATGTTAACAAAAGTGCCAAGTCATTTTTTCGTGGAATATTGTGGTTGCTCATTCCTTATGCTTTTATGGAAGCATCTTATGTTATGATGGCTGCCCGATTACCCATAAGGGAACACATAGATAATCTTACGCTTTCGTTGTTATTGAATAAAATTTTTCTTCATCCAATCGGTCCTTACTGGTATCTACACACATTAATTATTTGTGAAATAAGTTATTATGCAATTTTTCAATTAAAAAAAATGAACACTTTTTCCAAATTCATGGTGTGGGGAACGATCATGTATTTACTGTCGTTAAAAAACATGGAAATCGTATTATTTGCCAACACGCTATATTTTATGATTGGAGCGCTGATCAGACAAAGTAAATTTTCTTTTTTATCGATTTTTCAGGCCTCTTTCTGGTCTGCGATACCGCTAATCATTTTATGCTTATATCCGCAGAATTTTAACAGAGCTACACTTGGAGGAATGGCAATAACTTTTCTGGTCATCAGTTTTCTGTTGGCAATTTATCGCTACCTTCCTCAACGTGGACTGCAAATAACAAATTTCATCGGCCGAAATACGCTTGTTATTCTACTTTTCTCGCCAATTTTCACAATCATTTCAAAAACACTTGTTCCTTTCTTTTCATTCGACTCATCAGCTGTAAGTTTTGCCTGCTCAGCAACAATTCTCACTATAGCAGGTTGTTTTGGCATATCCTTCTTAATGGATACATTAAAATTCTCCAAATTTTTCTTTGGAAAGGAAAAAGTATTGAATTAAAAAATAACAAATTAACATAATATTTAGGTATCTTATTTTATTTTGTCATCAACATTTCATCCAGCAAAGCTTGATTTATTTCTCCATTCATGTTTTCATTATTTTTTTCGAAAGAAAGAGCAATTTCATTTTTCCCCTTTTGCAAAATAACTTGTATAATGTTTGTATATCCCCAGTTAGACCATTCATCTTTTCCACGTTGAGGAAAAACCATCGCCCCAACAAATTTTCCATTTACATTTAAGTTTCTCAAGGCACATTTATTGTCCGTATTTATTGGGCCATTGCCATTGGCATACCTAAATTGAATCAAATAAGTTCCCGATTGTTTGACTTCAACTGACAGAATAATATTGGTATTCTGATTTTTACTGATTTCAATATATCCACTTCCATGAAAATTTGCGGACTTAATCGAAGTTGAGATGGGAGCGTAATCTTCCATTTGAAAAATTTGGATTCCTTTATCATTCCCAGCATACAAGGGTTCAGAAGCAAAAGAAGGAATATTCTTGTCATCCACTGCAACTACTTGATATTCTGAAAATTTATTTGTATCAATAAGGAAATGAGCATTCTTAGTCAAAGTTAAAATTTTTCCATTTTGGATGATTTCATAATGATCAGCATCTTTTATTGAATCCCATGAAAGTTGGTTTTCACTTATTTTCAAGGTAGGATTTGGCAAGGAAAAATAATTGTCAACTTTATGAATAGATTGCTGCTGATTATTGTCATTTTCGAGAATTATTTTGATAGAAACTCTGCCGCTAATGTTTTCATCTAATTCTGGCTTTGAAGGTTTTCCATTGATTTCAAAACTTTTTATTTTATTTCCAGAACCTTCCATTTCAATATCCAATGAAGCTTTTCTGTAAGAGAAATTTTTCAATTCGCGATGTCCTGCAAAAACTGTTGGAACGAAAGGATGAAATACAAGTTTATTACTCTGAAATTCCAATCCGAAAAATATTTTATAAACAATTGCCAAATTTCCTGACAAACTCCACAACATATTACTCGAATTAATTTGGGTACCCTTAAAATCACCATTATCGGCTACAAAATTTTCCTTGTTGGTCAGGAAAAGTGCGGCAGGTCGATAAATAGCAGCAATACTTTCCAAAACGGACGATTCGTTTCCTGCTTTTGCTGAAGCCAAAGCCCAATAAGCTTGTACAAAAGGCCAAACAGCATTATTATGATAAGGAGGAATGTTTGGAATTTGTGGATAAAAACAGGGAATTCCAAAATCCAAAATGGGAACATTCGAAATTACTTGTTCTGCATTTTTGTTTTCAGCAATATCAAACAACACACAAAGAGCTTCACCCAATGATTCAGCGCGTGGAGAAAGCATTAAATGACTTCTTCCATAAAGATATTGACCATAATATCCTTTTTCTGGTAGCCATAAATATCGGTTGATTCCTTTTTTAATATTGGCTGCAATCTTTGTGTGCTTTTCAGCAGTCGTTTTATCGTGAAGTATGTTTGCCATTTCGACTAAAACCTTATTGGCTTGATAATGAACGGCATTTGTACCCAAACATTCTGATTGATATATTTCGGCAGGTTGCATCCAATAAGGATATGATTGTTCCCGCCAATCCAAAAAAGAAGATTCACCTTTTACCAAACCCGTTCTCGGATCATAAATATTTTTAATATCATGTTCTATCGAATTTTTTATAATTGGATATGCGTATTTTAGCCATTCCTGATCACCTGTAGTTTTATAAAGCTCCCATGCGGCAACAGCCCAAATCATACGATCTGATGAAACAGGATAAGAACCTCCAGTACCTGTATCTTGAATGATTTGACCATTTTTTACTTTTCTCATTAAACTGTATTTTGCTACTTGAGGTTGCAAATTTGCCATTGCTAATATAATGCTGTAACTAATGTCACGCGTCCATACACCGGCCCATTCCTTACCTGTGCGGAATGTACTGTCTGGTTCTACTGCTTTTAACATCTCTTCCAATGACAGTTGATAAATTGCATCAGAAAGCAAATATTCGGATGAGTATTTTGGCAATTGAGAAATGTCTTTAGAAAGCTTCCAACTTTTAATTGTTTCTGATTTTTCAGCTACTTTTATATTTAAAGTGGTTTCATAAATGCCATCATGATCAGGATCTTTCAGTTCCAGTTCCGGTCGAGTATACAGATTGTTATAATCCCAAATTAACGGGGCAATATTGCCTGCGATATAAACTCCCTTAAAATCGGACGGATATAATTTTTCTCCATTGTAAAACGTATAAAATCCTTTGTTCTTAAAATCGTTTATCACTTTTCTCATATCCAATCGAATAGTCCATTGGATTTCATCGTTTTTGATTAAATTCGAAGAATCGGCTATGAATACAGTAGAGGTGCTTGCTGAGTTTCCAAATTCAGCTTCTGTAATGAAATGTCCTTTATTAAAATGGAAATGAACAACATGCAGTTTGTTCATTTCCATTTCATTATCACGATTATTGATACTGAATCTAAAATAAATTACAGAATTATCGATGTTTTCTGATGAACTTTGATAATTTGAAATTATTTCATTGTTGGAAAGAGCTTTTGCCTCAAAATTTCTCTGAACCACCCGGTCATCATAAACAGTATAAACTTTTGATTGATAAATAATTTTTGAAGCATATTCCTTCACAGAAAAAGAAAGGAAAACGAGCAGAATAAAAAATACCTTCTTTTGCATTTATCTTATTGATTTATAATTATTTTTGTAGGTAAGTTATCTCTTTTAAATTTTATCCATAAAGTCTGATTCGTTTTATCCCAACTCCAAATCGGTTTTTCTGAAAATTGATACCAATCATTCGATAAATCTTTAATTTTCATTAATTTAATTTTTTCTCCATTAAACATTACATTTTTTGGAGAATTTTTCATGTTTATTTTGATACCTTCATTTCGCTCTATGTTTTTCCAGCCATTTCGATTTTCTGATATAATTGAAATTTCAAAGGCATTATTTTGTGTAAGACATTGAATGGAAGTGGTGCCATAAATATCTCTTTTATAATTATTGGTTTCTCCATCATCTTCATAAAGCCGAAAACTGGCAATTTTACCTTCAGCAGCAGGATAAATATTAAACCAAACAGGAATGTTTTTAATTTCTCCAATATATTGCTGAACAGGCATTTCTGGGACAATAGAACCACGCTTTACAAAAACAGGAATCGTTTCCAATGTGACAGGATAAGAAATCCATTGTTTCCCCTCAAAAATATTCGTTGGATGATTATAATCTATCCACTCTCCTTCCGGTAAATAAATTTTTCGTTGGGTAGCATTCTTCTCAATGACAGGAGCAACCAGCAATTCTTTTCCAAACAGAAATTGATCGTTCAATTGAGAAGAAACAGGATCGTCAGGATATTCCAAAAAGATGGCTCTAATCAAAGGAAGACCGGTATCGTAGGCTTCACGAGCATAAGTATAAATGTAAGGATGAAGTTTGTATTTTAAACTGATAGCTTCTCGACAAATTTTTTCAGCTAAAGGACCGAAACTCCACGGTTCTACAGCATTATTTCCTTCATGATGAGCCCGACTCAATGGATTGAAAATACCAAACTGCATCCAGCGGATATAAAGTTCAGCCATCGCTTCTCGGTCATTTATATCGCCACAATATCCTGAAATATCTGTAGTCCAAAAAGGAATTAATCCTAAACCGGCAGATTGTGCCAATGGTATTTGAGCAGCCAATTTATTCCAACCAAGCAAAACATTATCACCATTTCCTGAGTCGCCTGACCACCCAAAAGTATATCGTTGCAAACCAGCAAATCCAGCACGCGTCATCTGGAAGACTCTTTGATTGGGATTGTGCTTTTCAAATTGTTCAGTTACAATTTTATCCCAGAGAAGTCCGTATACATTATGAATTTCAGCATGATTTCCCATGTAATGCTGGATATTCAAACGATCCGTTTCCTCTTCATTACACCAGGCAGGTTCTCCCATATCTGTCCAAAAACCACGCACACCATCATTAATGACTTTTTGCTGATAATTTCCCCACCAATCAGCAACTTCTGGATTGGTAAAATCTACAATTCCGCAATTTCCTCCCCAGGGCCAGGGCATATTGTAAGTTTTTCCTGTACGTTGATCAATAGCAAAAAATTTCAACGAATCAGCTTCTTTCCATTGAACAATGTTGTTCTGGGAGATAACTGGATCTTGAGAAACAATTACTTTGAAACCCTGAGCAGATAAATCACCCAGCATTTGTCGAGGATTTTGGTAGTTTTCTTTTCTCCAGTTGAAATTTTGTAAATATTCTGTCCAGCCAATATCTTGATAAATTACATCGCACGGTATTTGTCGTTTTCTGAATTCGCTGGCTACTTCGCGAGCCAATTTTTCATTGGTATATAAACCTCTACTCTGGGAAAATCCTAAAGCCCATTTCGGAGGCATAATGGGTTTACCGGTAAGTTGAGTATAACGCTCGATAATTTTTTTGTAGGATGGTCCATAGATAAAATAATAAATCATTTCACCACCCGGAGAACCAAATGAAAAAAATTCATTAGTCTCAGCACCAAAATCAAATTCACTTTTATAAGTATTATCGAAAAAAATTCCATATCCATAATTACTTATAAAAAAAGGAATGCTCTTATATAAAGGATCTTCGTTAACATCATAACAAGGTTTGTCGCTGTTCCACATTTTGAAAATATGACCTCTACGATTAAGAGAGCCATTTTTTTCTCCCAAACCAAAGAATTGTTCATCTGGTCGAAGAAGTTTACAGGTTTTCTGAAAATCAGCTTCTTTCACATATCCTTTATTTTGATA
>JAAYUQ010000151.1 GCA_012517575.1 Bacteroidales bacterium
CTCCCTTCCATAGCAAATTCCAAACGTCGTTCCCAGCGTAATGCTTTACGTGCATAATCCTGTGTCCAAGTGCAGTTTACACCGTCTTCATAGGGTTGAATATTTACATAAGAAGAGGCGAAACCAATTAAACTTGTGCTCACTTTTGCACGGTTTCGGATTTGATTTATCAAAGGCAGTGCATCTTGATAATCACCTGTTTCGATAAGTGCTTCAGCACGCATTAATAGTACATCAGCATACCGGATAACAATTGTATTTTTTGAATTTGCATACCACGGACCTGTTTTTACGTAATATTCACTCGCTGGATCTACATTTTCCTTCAATGAAGAATAATATCCATACATATTCGGATTGCGGGATTGATCTGTCCTGAAGTTTACATTGGTATATTTATATGGTTTACCGGGTATTGCCACCGTGTGAAATAATCGCGGGTCTGTTTTGTCGGTTGCTTCATTATACTCAACATCAGAATAAGTATCAAACATCGGTAATCCATTGTTTGTTTTAAATGCATTTACCAAATTTTGGCTAGGTTTGTTAAAATCTCCCCCGGGAGTTGGGGTTGTAAGAGCATTACCCATATTCAAACGTCCGTAAGTGGTTCCGTCATCTTTAGAGTATTGTACAGCAAAGAGACTTTCCTGTCCATTTTCATAACTTCCTGGAAGAAAATTATAGGCAAAATCGTTTTCTAATCTATATGGTGAATTTATTACGATGCCCGTTAAATCAATAACTTTCTGCATATCACCTTTGTCAATTGAAACGACATTGTGCATTTCATCTTGACGATAAGCTTTGTATAAAAACACTTTTGCTAAATACGCTGCGGCGGCATATTTGTTTGC
This sequence comes from Bacteroidales bacterium, assembly GCA_012517575.1. Classification (GTDB taxonomy): domain Bacteria; phylum Bacteroidota; class Bacteroidia; order Bacteroidales; family Paludibacteraceae; genus MVYY01. The sequence goes on from JAAYUQ010000151.1 coordinate 858, forward strand.
ACGTCCTACTTCAGATTGTGTTTCAGGCAGATTATCATAAGCAAACTGAAAATCATCAGCTATTTTTTGCCACAATTCATCATTTGTCAAAGCAACATTTGAGGTATTTGCGATATCCTCAGGAGACATAGATTCATCAATATATGGAACCATTTTGAATACAATTTTTTGAATGAAGTGCATGTGCCCTCTTAAAAATCGCATTTCAGCTATTCGTATTTTTTTGTTAGGCATTTCCTTTTCACTGATATTATTTAATAATTTCAAAGCGAAATTAGCTCTTGAAATTGCCACGTAATTTCTATACCAAAACCCATCGGTGTACCAAGTTTCATTTCCTATGGATGGAGAAGATATTTCAAGAAAATGTAGAAATTCTCCATCGGTGGCCCCACTACCTCCTTTATAAGCATCATCAGCGCGAACGTTTCCATAGTTCCATAAACTTAAAGGCCTATTTATTTCATCATTCCCAATACCAGCATATGCAGATATAACTGCATTTTCCACTTGTTCGCATCCAGTTAATTCATCATCTGTTAATGCTCCAGAAGTAGGTACTTCTAAAAAATCCGTACAAGAATATAAAGAAAGAATAATTCCTACTGAGAATAATAATCTTTTTATATTAGTTTTCATATTTTCAATTTTTATTTTTATAAAATATTTAAAATGCCACGTTTAATCCGAATGTAACAGTTTTTGAAATTGGATATGCCAAGTTCGGATTTTCAGGATCAACTCCTGAGAAGTCTTTACTTTTAATGGTAAACAGATTTTGTCCGCTTATATAAAATCGTACTTTTTCGAGTTTTGCTTTAGTAATTAAAGTATGTGGAAAAGAATAACCCAGTTGTGCATTACGCAATTTCATATATGAACCGTCTTCCACATAGTAAGAAGAAGTTCTTTTCTCATTATTATCGTCGCTGTACGAAATAGCCGGGATATCCGAACTTGTATTTGTGGGACTCCAAGCGTTCAATAAACGTGTTCCTTTATTAGCTCCCAATTGATCGACCGACCAAAAATCAGTAAATCTTTTTACGCTGTTATATACTTGGTTCCCATATATACCTTGAAAAAAACATATTAAATCAAAATTCTTAAACTCAATATTAATATTTAATCCGTATTCAAAATCGGGATAAGGATTGCATATCCAAGTACGATCGTTTTCGTCAATCTCGTCATCGTTATTCAGGTTTTTATAGCGAATACGTCCTACTCCTTTTCCTGGCTGCTCAACATAATTATCCACTTCTTCTTGTGTTTTAAACAATCCGTCTGCCACATATCCGTAAATGGAATTGATTGGCCTTCCAAGTATATTATCGGTGGTGCCGTTACCCCCATAATTATTTACTACGCTTTCTGGAAGCTTTGTAACTTTATTTCGATAGCCTGATATGTTTCCCATTAAATCGTAAGAGACTCCAAATGATGTTTTTCCCCTGTAACCGAGCGAAAATTCCATTCCTTTATTTTCCATTGAGGCCCCATTTACCCATTGAGAACCGCCTTCACCAATTGCCCCAAGATACGGTGGAGAAATCAAAATATCATCTGTTTGCTTAATGTAGTAATCGAGTGTACCGTATAAATTCTGATTAAACAATCCGAAATCAACACCTAAATTTGTCTGTGTCGTAGTTTCCCATTTAATTTTA
>JAAYUQ010000009.1 GCA_012517575.1 Bacteroidales bacterium
TAGTGCGTAATTTATCAAATTTCCAGGAGAAATGTTTTTCACTGGCTAACCACTCAGCTTCAGATAATTTTTTCTGTTCTTCTTTTGGTTGTTCTGTTTCAATGCCGTAGGCAGAAGGGTGTTTGGCTTGGTTTTCCTTGAGTTTTATAACCGCTTGTTCGAATGGTTCGAAATAGGGTTTGGCATCTTCATTGTAAGCTCCTTTTTCTTTGATAATAGACAAACAGTTTTCCTTATTGGGGCAATCTAAAGCCAAAACCATATAAACACATGCAAAAATGATTGTTGCTTCATACCAGCGATTCGCATTGTATTCATAATCGAGATTGAGCATGTTTCTAATCGGCTGATTTTGGATATCATCATTCTTTTTGCCCCGAATGTGTTTGATATCGTCCCAAATTTCATTTACAAATGCTTCTGGGAATTCTTCGCTTTTTAATTTCTCGGTAATGGTGCTAACGCAATTGAAAAGTGTGGTTTGAGAGAGCGAATTTTCCTTTATCCGTTCGGTAGTTTCGGTTTCATTCTGGTAAAATCTAATAACAACACCAAAGGCAGCTCTTTCGCTCATAGTGAAGTTTTTAAAATCACTTTTTGAATTGAAAATGTTCTTTACATGCATGTGAGTATTAAATTGAAAGGTTATTTATTTGATTACATTGATTTTTATGTTGTTAGCTGCTTTCTGTTTGGTTTCATCTACAATCTTTGCATAGATTTGTGTTACCTTCAAATCTTTATGACCAAGCATTTTACTTACAGTGTAAATGTCGGTGCCACTTGTCAATTGCAAGGTGGCGAAGGTATGGCGGAAGCAGTGAAATGTGATTTTCTTGTCTATGCCTGCTGATTCTACCCAGTGTTTGAGTGGTGACGATATCCAGGCTGAATCGGGTAGCTTTTCAAAAACAAGTGCATTGGGCTCACCTTTTTCTCCACATATCCCGAAGGCTTGCTCTGATATTGGCATGTATTCAACTCCTTTTGTTTTCTTTTGGGTGAAATTGATTTTATACAGCTTGCCATCGAAAACAAGTTCTTTCCATGTGAGCTTTTGAACATCGGATAACCGCAACCCTGTGAGAGCTGAAAATAAAGCTGCTTTTTTCAAAGTAGGATTGTTGCAGGGTGTTTCAGCAAGTTTGTTTAGTTCCTCGATAGTGAGGAATTCTCTGCGGGTTTCTAATAATTTTATCCCTTTGGTTTTTGCGCTTAGGTCTGTTGTCAGATAGCCATCCACAAAAGCTTTTTTGAGTGCTGCCTTGAAAATGCTGTAATACGTTACGGCTGTGTTTTGGGCTAAAACGGCTTCGCTTGATTTTCGGCTTTTGGTTGTCAGTAAAAATTCTTTGAATTCTTCACACCAGCTTTCAGTAAGATTGGCGAAAAGAAGTGTCTCTCCACTGAATTTCTTCAGGTAGTCATGCACGCAAAGCCAACTTAACTGTATGCTTTCAGAACGATTCTTGTTTCGCTGATTGGCTAACTTTACAAAATACTGTATGAAGTTAGTTTCTGCCTTCTTCTTGGCTTCTATCTTCCTGTTGTCATCGTCGGTGTAAAGTTCTGCATTATCAAACTCTTTTTGACGTAACGCGCGAATCCCATCGGCATAAACAATGCTTGCACGGTCCATTTCGCTCTTGCATACAATTAAGCCGTTATCATCTCGCTTGGGCTTATATGTTTTATTGCCGTCCGGATCTGTTCTTGCTGTTCGTTTTTTATCCCATTCAATTGTAGTAACTGAACGGTTCAAATACTGCCGTACTCTTGTTGGTTTGCCATCCACATACACCGGGTAACTTTCTATGTAAAGATACCATTCTTTGCGGTCTTCTGCCTTGCGAATGCGAACCGTTGCTTTCGTGTTTGATAATTGCTTCATGGGTTTTCAGATTGAGTTGGTGCAAAAACTTTGTCGATTTGTTCTTTAGGGACATATACATACTTCCCGATTGGAATTTTGTCTATGTTCAGGCGTTTGATTGCCAGATATAAAGTTTTATCAGATATTCCAAACTTCTTTTGGACTTCGCCAATTGTATAGCAGTCTTCGGGCTTATACACTTTTGGGGGTTCGGGGATTGGTTCGGGAATGGCAATTGGTACGAATAGAGCTTCGAGGTGAACACGGCTTATCCTGGTCAATCTTTGACCAAGATTGTAAGCCGGTATCTTTCCGCTTTTAATCAGACGGCGTAAGGTGTCTTTTGAAATTCCGAATAGGAGAGTAGCCTCCGGAATGGAAATGTAAGGGCGACTTTGAATGTCGGCAATTACTTCTGTTTTCTGCGCTTTTTCTGCTTGAGTTTTGATCTGCTCTTTAGCATCTTTCTTTCTTGTACGGTCGGCTTTGTTTACACACTGGGTACTACAGAATCGAGTTAGGACAGTTTTAGCTTCGAATGGTTTTTTGCAGCATTCGCAGACTTTTGGGATTTTTAATTTGCTGTAACCCATAGCTTCAAATTTTAGATTGTCGTAGAAAATAAGACAGAATAAAACACACTAAGAACTTATAAGCATTTATAAGGCGCACATTCTCTTTTAAATAAGGCGCGATACAAATATGGTACAAATATACTATTAAAAAACCAATTACACAAATAGAAAAGCATAGAATTGAAAATAAAAAAACCTCTGCAAATAGTTGATTTACAGAGGTTAGTTGATTTATTTGATTTGTTACTTAATGCGGACTATTTTACTTCTTCAAAATCCACATCAGTTACATCACCTTCCTGATTGTTGCCTCCTTGCCCTTGTTGTCCGGAGCCGTTATAACCTGCGCCTTGACCTGCCTGCTGCTGAGCATTGTACATTTCCTGACTTGCTGCTTGGAAAGCCGTATTTAGCTCGTGAGTGGCAGCATCGATTTCCGAAAGATTTTGAGTACGATGGGCTTCTTTGAGTCGGTTAAGTGCAGCATCAATCGTAGCACGCTTATCAGCCGGAATTTTATCGCCAAAATCATTTAATTGTTTTTCGGTTTGGAAGATAAGGCTGTCTGCCTGATTCAACTTGTCTATACGTTCCTTTTCTCTTGCATCAGCTTCGGCGTTGGCTGCAGCTTCTTCTTTCATTCGTTTAATTTCGGCATCTGTCAATCCTGAAGAAGCTTCTATGCGTATACTTTGTTCTTTTCCTGTAGCTTTATCTTTTGCCGACACATGAAGTATTCCATTAGCATCAATATCGAATGTTACTTCGATTTGCGGAACTCCACGAGGAGCAGGCATAATTCCATCCAAATGGAAACGTCCTAACGATTTGTTTTGCGATGCCAATGGACGTTCTCCCTGAAGCACATGAATTTCTACTGAAGGTTGATTGTCGGCTGCCGTAGTAAAGACTTCCGATTTACGGGTAGGTATGGTTGTATTGGCTTCTATCAATTTGGTCATCACACCGCCCATAGTTTCGATACCTAACGACAATGGAGTTACATCCAGTAACAACACATCTTTTACTTCTCCCGTCAATACACCTCCTTGAATGGCAGCGCCAATTGCTACAACTTCATCGGGATTTACACCTTTTGACGGAGCTTTTCCAAAGAATTTTTCAACAGCCTGCTGAATAGCCGGAATACGGGTTGAACCACCAACCAAAATCACTTCATTGATGTCGTTCACAGTCAAACCCGCTTTTTGAAGTGCAGTACGACAAGGTTCGATTGTTCTTTGAACCAAATCATCAACCAGTTGTTCAAATTTGGCGCGGGTCAATGTACGAACCAAATGGCGAGGAACACCATCGACAGGCATGATATATGGCAAATTGATTTCGGTAGAAGTAGCTGTAGATAATTCGATTTTTGCTTTTTCTGCAGCTTCTTTCAAACGTTGCAATGCCATTGGATCTTTGGTTAAATCTACGCCACTGTTTTCGTTTTTGAATTCCTGAACCAGCCATTCAATGATTCTTTGGTCAAAATCGTCACCTCCGAGGTGAGTATCTCCATCGGTGGCTTTCACTTCAAATACACCATCTCCCAATTCCAATACCGAAACATCATGCGTTCCACCACCGCAGTCAAACACCACAATTTTCATTTCCCGGTTGGTTTTGTCTAATCCGTAAGCCAAAGCAGAAGCCGTAGGTTCATTAATAATTCGACGAACATTTAACCCGGCAATTTCTCCTGCTTCTTTTGTTGCTTTACGCTGTGCATCATTAAAATAAGCCGGAACGGTAATAATGGCATCAGTAACCTGAGTTCCCAAATAATCTTCGGCAGTTTGTTTCATTTTTTGAAGAATGATAGCCGAAATTTCTTGCGGAGAGTAGGTATGACCGTCAATATCTACTTTCGGTATGTTGTTTTCTCCTCTCACTACTTTGAAAGGTACTCTCGCTATTTCATTGGTTACTTCATCATAACTGCGCCCCATAAAACGCTTAATGGAATATACTGTTCGGGTAGGATTAATGATGGCCTGACGTTTTGCAGGATCTCCAACTTTTCTTTCACCATTTTCCAAAAAAGCTACTACCGATGGAGTAGTTCTTTTTCCTTCATTATTTGGTATAACAATAGGTTGATTTCCCTCCATCACTGCAACACAAGAGTTGGTAGTACCCAAGTCGATTCCAATAATTTTTCCCATGACTTTATTGTTTATTAGTTGTTTTTAATCAGTTAATTTCAATTTTTTCTCCCTTAGTTTCACAAAGGTTGTGCCAACAGAATATTGACACACAAAATTGAATTTTTTTTGAAAAAAACTGAAAAAAATTTTATTTCTGGAACAAAAACTGACAAAAGGGCAGAATTTTTGACACGCAGGAGAAAGGAAAGCTAAGGTTTAATTGTTTTGATTGTTTCAATGATTAGCAAGGGAAACGGTGAGAAAACTTCAAACGAGAGAAAACATTTGACATTTCGACAATAAGTATTAGATAAAAATACAGATTATTAGAAACAGAAGACTAATATTTCCGAAGAGAAAAGATAAAACTTAAACCACCGCCTGGTTGGTTTTTAGCAGAAATATTGCCTTTATGAAATAGAACCGCATTTTTCACAATGGCCAATCCCAAACCTGTGCCGCCCATTTTCCGACTACGACCCTTGTCGACGCGGTAGAATCTTTCAAACAGTCTGTTTAAATGCTCTTCGGCTACACCCGGCCCATTGTCGGAAAAAGAGAAATAATAAAATTCGTTATCTTCCCGGTAACAGTTGATTTCCACTGTAATATTTTCACCGCCATAAGTCAATGCGTTATCCATCAAATTTCGGAAAATAGAATAAAGCAAAGAGTTATTTCCTTTGATTTTTATATCGGAACGATAATTTTTTATAACCTTGCAATTTTTTTGTTCAATTAGTATGCGAACGTCATTTAGAACTTCATCAATTATTTCTGAAAGAAAACAAGGTTCTTTAGCAAACAGTTGGTCGGCTTCGTCGAGTTTGTTGAGGGTAGAAATATCCTGAAGCAGGGCGCTTAACCTTTGGGTTTGCTGATAAGCGCGTTCGATAAAGAAACGTTGACGTTGCAGTGGAATGTCTGGATTGTCGAGAATACTTTCCATATAGCCCATAATGCTGCTGACAGGTGTTTTCAGCTCGTGTGATATGTTTTGTGTAAGATGCCGTTTGAGTTCATTTTCATGTTCTTGTGTAGAAATATCATTTATGGAGATTTCAAATGTATCGTCCTGAAAAACAATGCATTGAACGTAGAAAGAATATCCGTTTTTTTCTATCGTTATTCGTTTGCGTTTTGTTTCATTGTTTGAAAGGCAATCGTCAATAAAAGCATTTATTTCGGAAAATTCGGGGATGGAAAAAATCTCGTCCGAACTTTTAACTTCTTCGTCAGCAAGAATATTGGTGTATTGAATAAAATGAGTGTTTGCTAAAATTTCTTTTTTGTCGGAAGAGAAAATGCCCAGACCTTCGTGGGAAATTTGCAAGTGCTTGAATAGTTTTTCCCTTTGACGGTCTGCATCAGTTTTCGATTCCAACATTCGGCGGTAGAGTTGCACAATGTTATTACTAATTTCGCCCAATTCATCATTCGGGAATTGAATATCGGTATCGAGAATGTCGTCTTGTTCTGCTTTTTGGGTAAATATTCTCAACCTGTCGATGGAGCGTGAGAAATTTTTAGAAATAAAAAACAAAGCAAGAACCGTAATGATGAACATGAAAAGCATAAAGTAAAGAAATAACATGTTTGCCTTGAGTGATGCAACGACATTAACGTTGTAAGGTAAAGCGCAACGAATGTAATATTCCGGGAAACGTTCGGCCAGGTAGTAATAGTTTTTTCCGGTAGAAGCAGAATGGCGGATAGCTTCTCCAATTTTTTCCTTGTGCGCTTTGGCTATTTCTGGTCTGTTTAAGTGGTTTTGAAAATGGGTTCCTTTGGGGAGAGAGGAGTCAAAAATTACATTCCCCAAAGAATCGATAATGGTTACTCTGAGTGTGCTGTCGGGGAATAGACGCACAAATCTGGTGAGTTCTTCCCAAGTCGGCTTTTCACTTTGAATGAAATTATGTATGGTGTGCACATAACTGTTCAGTTGGCCGTCCAGTTGCAACCTGCTGAATTCTTTTTCGCGACGATACTGAAAATAGGTAACAATCACGAAAAGAACAAAAAATATACTGAAAAAGTAGAGGAAAATTTTTTTGTTTAATTTCATGCTCAAGCAAATATTTTTTTGAAGGAAGGGAGTTTTAACAGAAACGTATCATCAATTATTTAAATCAAAGAGGAAATGGAATTAATTTTTTCACCCTTCGAAGCAATAACCATAACCCAGACGTGTAACGATATTTTTTCCGTAATTACCGATTTTTTTTCGCATTCGCGTGATATTTACGTCAATGGTTCTGTCAAGGACATATACTTCATCTGTCCAAACTTTGGAAAGAATTTCTTCACGCGTAAAAACTCTGTTTCTGTTTTCCAAAAGCAGTTTAAGTATTTCAAATTCCTTTTTTGTAAATGGAACTTCAATTCCTTCCACGAAAACTTTTTTATTGTCGAGATGGATTTCAAGATTTTCAAAAGAGAGAATTTTATTTGTATCTGACTCATCCTGTGCCGATTCTGACCTCCTCAACACAGCTTTCACTCTTGCAATTACTTCCCGCAAGGAAAAGGGTTTCGAAATATAGTCGTCCGCGCCGATATTAAAACCTGTAATTTTATCGTTCTCCGTGTCTTTTGCTGTCAGAAATATGATGGGAATAGAAGCGGTTTTTTGGTTATCATGTAATATTCGAGCCATTTTAAAACCTGAAATTTCCCCCATCATAACGTCGAGTAAAATCAGTTTATAATGGTTTAAATCTTTTTTTAAGGCTTCTTCTGCAGAATAAGCCACATCTACCTGAAAACCTTCTGTTTCTAGGTTAAATTGAAGAATTTCGCATAAATCTTCTTCATCGTCGACAACCAAAATTCGTGTAGGAGTAACCATAGGAATAATTTTAAGTTGCACCCGGAAACCTTTTTATAATTTAAATTTCCGAAGTTGTTGTAGAATTAAAATTTGTATGGCAAAGTAACTGCAGAATTGTTTCAAGATCATGTAATATCTATTACAAAGATATGACAATTTTTGAAATTTGGAGTTATTATATAATAAACAAAAAAGGCAATTCTTTTGGAACTGCCTTGAATTGTAATACTTTAGAAATTGTTTAAAACTGCTCAAGCTGTATCTGTACGGAGCTCATGTTCTGTGGTTCAACTTCAATTATCTGATCTTCATAAGAAATCATGCTTGCTTTCAATTGCAATTTACGTGGAGCAACGTTAGTAATCACAAAATGACCATCCAAATCGGTATAAACTTTTTGACCGTCAACTATAATTTTTACACCTGCCAACGTTTCATGCGTGTTCTTGTCAATAACCCGACCTTCGAGAGGAGCAACTGTAGCAACAGCTGAATTGTGTTTTGTTTCAGTAGATCGATTTTCACCGGCTTGTGCAAAACTTGCAAACAAGAATGCCAATGAAACGCATAAAATAGAAAGATGACTTTTTTTCATAAGTTTTGTTTTTGTTTGTCTTTTTCATTCATTTTTTCAGATACAAAGTAAATTGTATTACATGACAATTATATTACAAACTAAAAACAAAACAATGAAATTTTTAATGTGTGGAATAATTCTTTTCTGAAATTAATTTTCCTTTTTCGTCCCACATATACCATGTACCGGTTTTTACTCCCTGATCGTAATGCATTTCGTAGCGCATGATACCATTGTCGTCCCAAACATGCCAAGTACCGTGTTTTTTATCGTTTTCATACACAGCTTCTGAAATTAGCACTCCCGCTTCATTGTAGGTACGCCATGTTCCATGAAATTTGCCGTCTCTATACGAGCGTATTTCATTTGGTTTTCCATTCGGGAAATAAACGACATAGTCACCTTCAGGTTTTCCATCTTTTATGTACATTTCGAGGCGCATCGTTCCATTATCGTAAAATTCTCTGTAGTCACCAGTATAGAGTTTAGTCTGGGAAATATCGGTAAAAAACAGGCCATCACTCTGAACGATAGAAGACGGTTCGCTTTTTTGCGCGTTAGAGTTACAGAGAAATACCAAACCGAAAATTAATATGTTTATGATTTTGTGCATAGTTTGTTATTTTATTGGTTATGTCTGAACAAAAATAGAGTAAAAAATGAATATATCACCTTTTCCACTAAAAATTTAATATATGTTACAAAAAAGGGAATTGTCCGCACGGACAATTCCCGAAAAAAAGAGCGAGACAAACGAAATGTAATTAATAAACAGTATTTTGCGGATCAAAATTAGTCCATTGTTCTTTTGTCCAGTCAGTTGTGCCAAAAGCACCTTTATAAGTTGGAGTTTTGTCGAAGAAATTATCAGCCAATTTTGCACTTGTAAATAATGCTCCACTCAACAAGGGTGAACCTGCAGCAGGAAGGAAAGAGGTAGGAGCAGCTTCTGCGCCGGTTTTTGTAGCATCGTAGAAAGAATTTGCGATTCCTGTTGTAGCATTGTCTGCAATGATTTGGTTATTCCCGCTGTTAAAGAATGTCAGTGCCTGATCAGCAGTTACTCCTCCGGCTCCGTTCACAGCAGTTCCTTTTGTACCCGACAATACACAATTTTGTATTACCAGATTTCCGGCAGTTGCATTTGCATACGTTGTTGTTCCATCAAGGAGCAATCCTGCTGTATTCCATCCGGCAAATACCGAATTAAAAACGGAAAGCGAACTGTTTCGACGAATGTGCATGCCTGCACCAAACATACTGTTGACATTTTTGTCGCCTGTCGTTTTGAAAGGTCCTATTAAAGTAACATTTGAGAATACAGGTGCGGTTTGAGGTATTGCGGTAGTACCGGAACCATCATTGTCCGATTCAAAACCATTGGAAGCTGACACATCAGCCACGCGAGGATTGCGAACGCCCAACACAAATTGAACATGTCCCGAATAACCGTAGTCGGTGTCAAATTCATCATCCAAACCACAATAGGCTATCAAATTTTTGGCATTTACCGTGCCACCAAACCATTCAAAAGAATCATCTCCTGAATAGGAAACTTGGATATGGTCAATGGTGGTTCCACTTCCTACTGCGCACAATGTTAATCCATTGATTTCCTTGTCTGGTTGCAAGGCTATACCGGCAAATTCAATACGAACATAACGAAGCGAACCGGAATTATCGGCAGGATTATTACCACCACCATAAGTAACTTCTCGAGTTAAACCTTCTACACTTGGATTGGACTGATTAACAGGCGCATTCCCAACAATAATGATTCCACCCCAATCACCGGCATTTCGGAGTCCGGGTTCCATGCGAGAAGTGAAAACTATAGGTTCTGCAGAAGTACCAATTGCATTAATTTTACCTCCACGCAAAACAACCAAACAACCTTTGGTCAATTTGTCCCCTTTAATAATGGTGCCTTTTTCGATATTAATTATACCACTTACATTTACCTGTCCTTCCAGCACATAAATAGAATCGTTTACCAAATTGCGTGTTCCAGTAATATCCGAATTTATAATTACTTCGTTTGAAGTAGGGGTTGGTTCGGGGTCAGGTTCTGATTTGTCATCACAGGCCGTAAAGAAAATCGAACCGGAAACCATGACAGAAGAAATAACGAGATAATTTAAAAATTTCTTTTTCATAAACGTGTTGATTAAATTTTACATATTGAAACTTACCGTAGCTATTCGGCTCATTCTAAAAATTATTTATTTATAGCACAAAAGTAACCGTTGAATGTTACAAGATTGTTCCGAAATAATGATGGTTGTATGTAAAATATATGAAGAAGGTATTACAAAAATCATGGAACCATACGTATCAAAAAAAATCGAAATTGCCGAACGGCTTGCCGATTACTTACAAATTCGGAACGATTTAAAAATTAAAATTTCCAATTAAGTGCCAGCGAAAAGGTTCTGCCAAGATTGTAGCTTTGATTGATCAAAGTTGCTTCTTTTACGTCACCATCTTTTTCATACTCGTAAGTCTGCCGGGTTTGGTAATTTTGAGCAAGCAAATCCTTGATACCGAATCTTAACTCCATCTGATTGCCGATTTTTTTGTTTAACGTGAAATCGACCACATGACGGGGCATTTCATAAATATCGGGTATAACTACTTTTCCCTGATTCAATTGCGCAACAGCCAAAATTCTTTTTCCCATCACATTGTACATCAAGGAAGATGAAAATCCTACTTTATCGTTCTGGTAAAATAACGCTGCATTAACTACATATGGAGACTGACCCTGCAATGGTCGGTTTTGTTCGTTTGTACGGTCGGCAAATTCAACTTTACTGAAAATGTAGGAGGCATTCACCTGAAGAGTAAAATTCTTTAATCCGATAAGTGTTTCCAGCGATTTTTTCAGTTCCATCTCCAGCCCATAGTTGACAGCTGCTTTGGCATTGCCGAAAGAAAAATCGTTTCCTACGCCTATGTTTACCATTTCTATCGGGTGAGTGAAATGTTTGTAAAAAGCAGCCAATGAAAAGGTTTCTGTAGGAGACGGATAATTTTCAAATCGTAAATCTACATTTTGAATGGAAGCATCCTGCAAATTAGGATTTCCTCTCACTGAATTCTTTTCAGTAAAATCATAGTAACTCAAAGGCGACACTTCACGAAATTCGGGACGATTGATGGTATGCGCATAAGCTAACCGGATCAGCGACTTGTTGGATAAATTAAAAGAAGTATTTAAGGATGGGAATAGATTTAGTGCCGGATTGTCGACGTGTACGGGAGACGTTGGATTGTAGTAGCCATCCAGCAGCAAATGATTGTATTCTGCCCTGACTCCTCCGGTCAAATTAAATTTTCCCACAGGCAATGTTATAGACAAATATCCTGCGCCAAGCCAGTTTTGCGCTTTATAGGTGTTGGCAACGTTGGTTTGTTCATCTACACTGATAACCTTGCCTTGTCCCAGATAGGTTTCAGTGAAAAGAGTTTCAAAGTCGAGTGCATTTATTTCTTCATTACCCAAAGGTCCGTATGCTTTGCGATAGGTAATGCTTCGTTCCGAAAAGTTGCGTGATTTGAACTCGCCATAAATGCCTGATTTTAAAACAGGTAATGTATTCAGAAATTGGAATTTCTTTTCGTGATTTATCCCCGATACTACAACATTTTCGTGATTGGTCATGTAAAGTCTTCCTAATTCGTTGATGCTCGGTACATCAGGCAATACGTACTCATAATCTCCTTCCTGATTCTCTTTCATACTCCAGTTTTGACGATCCGGTTCTATTCGGTTGGCGTAAGCATAACCCACATTCCAGTCCAGTTTGTTGTCTTCGTTGTTTTTCAGCTTATGGTTCCCGCTCAACTGGCCGGAATAGGTTGTACGTGCAGAATACTGATTGCTGAGATATTTAAAATTTCCTTGACGGTAATTGTTCCATCCGAATGTATTAGAAGTTTTATCCACTCCAATCTGATTCAAAAGATTTTTAAATTCGATCTTTGTTCCATTCGGTGTTAGGTAAGCCCAATTGTGCATCAGTCCGATTTTAAAATCGGTACTGTAGATGTCGGCCGCATAATTATAAAGATAAACCGGAGTTTCGGTGACGGGGTCGAAGCGTTCATACATGTTGTTCTCCATACTGAAGCGGGAAGATGAGGAATTACTGTAGCTAAGTGAAGTAATGTTGCCAATTTTATTTCCTTCTTTCAAATTCCATTTCCTGCCGATAGAAAAAGTCAATTTTTGATTTGGCAATGCTGTAGAGGGCTGTGCAACCCAGTGATTGCTCAATTTCAAGGCTGCTGCATCTCGCTGTTGAATGGAGAGGGAGTTCAAGTTTTCGGGGAAATCGACGGGTAAATCTCGTTGCAGGCTACCTAAACCAAAAACGTCCAATGTTTGCATCGGTAGGTGATAACTGTCTTTAAAGGTAGTCTGGTCATTGTATCCAAAACTGTATTCGATTTGTTGAAAATTTTCTTCCGGAATATTTTTGGTAAAGATTTTTACAAATCCTCCTGTTGCTTCAGCTGAAAGTTCAGGAGACCCGGTTTTGTATATCATTATGTTGTCAATCATATTGCTCGGAACAGCATCGAAAGAAAATGCCTTTACGTCGGTTTCGCTGCTTGGCGTGGAAGCATTGTTGAGCCATACATTATTGTATCGTTGATTGAGACCGCGTACAACGACAAATCGGTCATCCTGCACGGTTACACCCGGAATTCGCTTTACCACTTCGGCAGCATCCCGATCGAGTGTTTTACCAATTTGCTGGGAAGAAATGCCATTCACTACCTGTACGGCCGTGCGGACACTCTTTAACAAGGATAATTCCGTATCGGTACGATGTTGTGCTACTACCTGCACACTTTGAAGCATTAATTCGGCTTCTTCCATTTCGATTTCCAGGAATGTTGGTTCGTTATTCTGCACTTTTATGTCGGGCAGCCGTTGCTTTTTGTAAGAAACGTAAGAAACAGATAAAGTATATTTTCCGGCTTGCAGCCCTTTTAATTGGAAATTTCCGTCGATGTCGGTAGTGGTTCCCCGCGAGGTTCCTTCAATGAGAATACTGGCACCTACCAGTGGTTCTTTGGTTTTTTTGTCCAAAATTTTTCCCTCTATCGCACTTTGTGCAAAGAGAAGCGAAGAGCAAAATGTTGCTAAAACTATTGCAACAGAGCGTAATACTAAATTTTTTTTCATCTGATTTTTCTTCTGAATTTTTATGCTGCAAAATTAATTAACAACTGTTTCAAAGGTGATAAAATTATGTTACAATGTGGTTATAAAGGTTTTTTGTATAAAAATTTGATATGAATTTTATCTCAAAAGTTTTTATCGTAAAGTATTGTTTCAAAACTCGTTTTATTAAAATATTCCGGTATTTTTGTACAAAAATCATTCATCTATGAGAACTTTTTCCCTTCCTGCTCGGTTACTTTCTTTTTTGTTTTTCTTGATTGTCTTATTTACTTTTTCTCCGGCAAAGGCAACGGATTTCTATTTCTACGTGGAGTTTTCCGATAAAAATAATTCTCCTTATCAATTGGAAAATCCTGAAGAATTTCTTTCTGAGCGCGCAATTGAACGACGCAATTTTTTTTCGCTTCCCGTTGATTCGACTGATTTGCCGGTAAATCCTTCCTATCTGTCTCAAGTGGCTAATCTTGGAGGAATGATCCATTCTCAAAGCAGATGGCTAAACGGAGCAACTGTCGTGCTGCAGGATTCTGCGCTGATTCAGCAAGTCGGTTCCCTTTCGTTTGTAAAATGGGTTCAATACACCGGAAAGAAAACAGTTGCTTCCAATGTCCCAAAACGTCCATCAAAATTTTCTGCGGCAGTAGATTATGGGCTTTCGGGGCCACAGATTGAGCAGGTAAAAGGTAATTTTCTTCACGAATCAGGTTATTTGGGTAAAAATATTATCGTTGGTGTGTTGGACGCCGGTTTTTTGAATGTAGATGTCAATCCTGCATTCGACAGCCTCCGGTTGCAAGGGCGATTATTGGGTACAAAGGATTTTGTTGGAGGATCAGAAGTGTTTCGCGGAAATTTTCACGGAGGAAATGTGCTTTCCATTATGGCAGGGAATTTACCTCAAAATTATCTGGGAACTGCTCCTGAAGCTTCTTATTGGCTTATCAGGACAGAAGATGTCGAAACTGAATATTTGAAAGAACTCGATTTTTGGGTGGCCGGGCTTGAGTTTGCCGACAGCGTTGGAGCGGATATTGTAAATTCTTCGTTGGGCTATTTTACTTTTGATGATCCGGCCATGAATTTCACCTATGCCGATATGAACGGAGATGTTTCGCGTGCAGCCAAAGCGGCTTCAATGGCTGCTCAAAAAGGAATGATAGTAGTTTGCAGCGCCGGCAACGAAGGCGACAAAATTTGGAAATACATTTCTACGCCGGCCGATGCCAAAAAAATTGTTACAATTGGAGGCGTTACGGCCGATGGTACGCCCAGCGTTTTTTCATCCTTTGGACCTTCTGCTGATGGAAGGGTAAAACCTGAAATCTGCGCACGCGGCACTCAAACGGTATTGGTAAATTCGAGTGGCAACATCGTAGCCGGTAACGGAACTTCCTATTCTTCTCCACTTATTTGCGGATTGATGGCTTGTTACCTCCAGTATTTCAAAGATCAACATAAAGTTATTTCGATACCGCAACTTTTGCAGTCGGTTTTTGGTACCGGAAGTTTGTATAATTCGCCAACTGAGCAGATGGGATATGGCATACCCGATTTTCAACTGGCTTTTCTTAGTACAACTTCCAATGGGTTGAGCACCTGTTCTGATGATCAGCCGCAATGGTTGGTAGATTTGAGAAATAAAAATATCCAGCTAATTTTTCCCGACAAAAATGACAATTCAACTTTATTCGTTCAAATTCATGCTGTGAATGGGAATTTGTTATTCAACAGTTATTCTCGTTCTTCTTCCATTGTTCTGCCTATTGATAATCTGAGTTCCGGTATTTATCTTGTTTCAGTAGAAAACAACGGAAAAATATTTTCAAAGAAAATTCTTGTTCCTTAAATTTGTTGAGAAAATTTTTTCTGTTGTATCTTTGAGGTAAAAATATCTCAAAAATCAAAATTAGAATATGACTTCTTTTTCATTATCTGAACTCGCTGCCGGGATTGAAGAAACCATTCGTTTGAATTTCGATCGTGCCGTATGGGTGCGGGCAGAAATTGGCGAATTGCACGAAAATTCATATGGGCACTGCTACATGGAACTGATTGAAAAGGATGAAAATTCTGATAATTTACTGGCAAAAATAAAGGCCAACTGTTGGGCTTCCGTTTACCGATTGCTGAAACCTTACTTTGAAAATGCCACCGGTCAGACATTTCGTGCAGGGTTGAAGGTTTTGTTGTCGGTTACGGTGGAGTTTCATCCTGTTTATGGTTTGAGTCTGACAGTGCGCGATATTGAACCGACATTTACCATTGGCGAAATGGCAGCACGTAGAATGCAGATTATTCGTCGTCTGGAAGCCGATGGTATTGTTGAGATGAACAAGCAGTTACCTCTACCGCTTTTGTTACAACGGCTGGCTGTAATTTCTTCGCCTACAGCTGCCGGTTATGGAGACTTTTGCGATCAACTGAAAAACAATCCAGGCAAATTTGTGTTTTATACCCGACTTTTCCCTGCAATTATGCAGGGAGAGCAAGCTGAAAGTTCCATTATTGCTGCTTTGGAAAAGATTTTCCGTCATGTAGAGTTGTTTGATGCAGTGGTGATTATTCGAGGTGGTGGAGCAACAACCGATTTATCCTGTTTCGACTCTTACGAATTGGCTGTGAATTGCGCCCAGTTCCCGTTGCCCATCATTGCCGGCATTGGTCATCAACGTGATGTTTCTATTCTTGATTTGGTGGCACATTCAAGTTTGAAAACGCCCACTGCTGTTGCCGAATTTCTTATAGATCGCCTGCAAGAAGCCGAAAATTCAACAAAATATACAGTTTCCAATATTTATTCTTTCTCTAAAAATTTTCTGGATGCTTCAATCAGAGAAATTAACGAAAAACAAATGCTGATACGGCATGTGTTGAGGAACAGCCTGATGCGGAAACATCATGAAATCAATCGTCAGGTGAATCGTTTGAAAACGGATGTTCGTATGAAATTACTCAGAGAACAAAACAGGTTAACTCTCATGGGAAAGTCCATTGAAACGCATTCTCCTGCCTTTATGTTGAAATATGGTTACAGTTTCACAACTTTCCAGGGAAAGAAAGTTTTTTCTGTTCACGAAGTAAAATCGGGCGACCGTATTCAAACCTTTCTGCATGATGGAAATTTTGAGAGCGAAGTGATTTGAGAGGAGAACGAAAAGGAAAATTTTAATTATTCAATTCTTAACTTATGGCATCAATTTTACTTGAAAATATGGAGTTTCATGCCTTTCATGGCTGTCTGGAAGAGGAACGAATAAATGGAAATACTTTTCTGGTTTCGGTTTGCATGGAAGTCGACACCGAAAAGGCAGGAAAAACGGATGAACTTTCGGATACGGTGAACTATCAACTGGTTTACGATATAATAAACAAGGAGATGGAAATTCCTTCCCATCTCATAGAACATGTTGCACAAAGAATTTATGACCGACTTTTCGAACAAATTCCTCAAATTTTTTCTTTGCAAGTGCGACTTTCCAAATTAAATCCACCTTTGGGTGGAAAAGTCGAAAAAGCTTCGATAGAAATTTCAGGTAAACGTTCAGATCCTTGTTGATTGCTGTTATTTGAATTTCCATTTTATTCCGGCAGTGAAGTTGAATCCCGGCTGTACGATACCTCCATAGTCGGCATAGGTTTTGTCAAATATATTATTCAGATCGAGGTAAATCGCAATTTTTTCGGTTTCCCATAATCCTTTCATATCCAGTAAAAAATAAGGTTGATAATTTACTGGTTGTTGCGTATAAAAGTCGGTGTAGTTTCCTGCACGATCCAAAAAGGAGAGTTTCCAGTTTAGAGAACAGTTTTTCACTGCTTTATGTTGCAAAGTTACTATCAGCTTATGTTTCATGTAATCCAATGCATATTTGGAATCGAAATTCTCGGCATTTTTGTCCATCTGAAGAAAAGAATACGAAAGTCCGGCTTTTTGAAAGAAAGAATTTGAAAAAGAATAGTTCAAATTCATATCCAGCCCCATAGCGTTAACTTCTGTCAAATTCCGGCTTTGCCATTTTGTTGAATCGGGTTCCTTTACCCAGTCGATAATGTTTTTCCCTTTTCGGTAGTAAGTTGTAGCGTCTGCCTGCCAGCGTTTTTGTTGAATGGTGGTTCCCAATTCCCATGTTGTGGAATGTTCCGGTTTTAAATTGGGATTGCTGCTTTGCGTTGGGCTTTGGTAATATAAGTCGGTAAAAGTTGGTAACCTCACAGCCGTATTCGATGAAAAAAATATCTTTGTCTTCCCGTTTGGATGATAAGCAATGTCGAATCCGCCATAAGGATTTGTGCCAAAAGCGACGGTGTGAGAAACGGCAGCACCAGCCGAAACGTACCATTGCTCGAAATTTATTGCATAATCAAAAAACGCTGTTCCCAATAAACGATTGGCACTGCGATTAAACTTTATTCCACTTTCGTAAGGATCAGCTTTTGTTTGATTCATTTCATTTCCCAAAACAGTACTGAAAATATGTTCATTTCTTTCTTCAATGCCGAGTGTAATCTTCCCCCATGAATTTGCCACTGAAGCATCAAGTTTCCCTCCCGTAACATCTGTCAAGTGATAGTTGTGTTGTGTGTAGGACGAAGGAGCACCTTCAAAATCGCGAAACAATTCAAACCGGTCGTGATGTTGTCGCCAATAAGCCTGTGCTCGGTAACTAACATTTCTTCTGTTTTGATTCCAGCTCAAAGCAGCCAGCAGCGTTTGCGTACTTTCAAATTGGTGAGGATAAGCCAGTGAATAAAAACCATTTGCACCAAAGTCTTTTTTCTGTAAAGCTGTCTGAAACTGAAAATTTCCGAATTTTGGATTCACCAGTTTCGAATGAAAAAAAATGTTGCTATTCTCAAAATCGGTATTATCGGCGTAACCATCACTACTTTTGTGAGAAAGGGAAAGAAGCGTATATGGTATTTTTAAAAAAGCAGTGGTAACAGATTGCTCTCCATAACCAAAACTTCCTGCACTTAAATCGGCATTTAAAAATGAGTTTGCTCCATTTTCAGTTATTATGTTAATGGCACCACTGAAAGCATTTGCTCCCAACATACGTGCTGAAGAACCTTTTAAAATTTCAACTTTACTGACATCGGAAAGTTGAATGGGAATATCAAGGTTAAAATGACCTGTTTGAGGGTCTGTAATGTTGATGCCATTCAGCAAAACCAGCGCTTGATCGAAAGAACCCCCACGAACCGAAATGTCCGCTTGAACGCCATTTCCTCCACGTTGACGAATATCCAGACCCGAAACGTAATCGAGCAGCTCATCAATGCTGTGTACGGCCGATCGTTCAATTTCGTCCTTGTCAATAACGGTAAGGATACGACCCATTTCAGAGTAAAGTTTTGTTCGGGTGGCATTAATTTCTACATCGGAAAGTTGAACCGACAAGGTGTCGGGGGCAACTTGCGCCGAAAAGCGGAAAACATTGAATCCGCAAATAATACTTGTTATTAAAAGAGTTCTCTTCATTTGTAAAATTTTAAGTTAAACAATATCAGTGCTTTGTGAAATCATATTTACACCCATAGAATTTTTTATTTAAATTTTGGGTTTTAAGAAAAAGATATTTACAAATTTCTTTCTCTATAAATTCTGATGTAGAATTTGTTGATAAACAAAAAAAATCGACTGAAAAGAACAATTCCTTTCAGTCGACAACAATAAATATAAGTTCAGAGAAGACAGAATTTTTCCGCCTTCAACTGAGCATAAAACAGGTGAATCGAGTTGAATTTTTTCAAGAAGTTCCTCCGCTCGGAATTTTTCTTCCTCACTTTCTACTGAGAAAGCATTCGATGAGTAATTATTTTTTGAAAAATCGGATGGAGTATTTTTTAGTAAGGCTTTTTCGCAAATACCTGCAGCAAGCACACCTATGGTTACCTCGCACGTCAAACTTTGGAAAACGGCATACCCGGCGCGGCTCCAACGACGGAAGCGGGCTGTTTTCTTATAATTTTGGGGAATGGGTTTCATGATTTTCTTGAAATTTGACGTCGCAAAGTAAGTAAAATTTTTTTGGAATTTTGGGAAAAGTTATAAAAAAAGCGTCTGATCATCTCAAAGACGCTTTTTTAATTCGTTTATAATGAAATCGTTATTGTCGTAAAAAGTTTTTCCGATTTACTTTCCCTTTCCACACGTCGGTGAGATATTCATTAGAAACATTTTTCCCACCTATGAAAAATATCCAATTAGAAGCTTCAATTTCCTGCGGTGTATCTGAAGAGCTGTAAATACGTGGTCGATAAACGACAACTGACGAATAATGGCGTGCCGCAATCTCTTCCGGCAAATTATTGTAATCGCTGTCCGGAACTTGCCAGCTGAAACCCTCATCAATTGATTGGCGGAAATAACTTCCCGGCACCGGCTTGTTGTCCTGTCCGAAAAGAAAAAGTTTGTCGTCATAAGTTATTAGCGAAGCCCCTGTCCCAATTGAATCAAGTGAGGTATTCTCAACGCTGAAGTCAACCCAATATGTTCCGTTTTCTGTGCTCCAATTGGTTTTTAATGCAGTTCCGTCAGAAGAAAAACCGGTCAGCACCAATCCTTTCTTTTTGTTCACTTTCGTGTCGAATACCACAGAGGCAAACCCACGAACAGGGAAATTTTCAGGAATTTCATTATAAATCAGCCATTCTGTGCCATCAACCGAAGAAGCAAACCTAAGTTTTCCATCTGTCAATGAATGCGAAATAGCCCAAAGTCGGTCATTAAGAGCAAAAATCAAAGAAGTGAATTCATATTCGGAATAAGTTTGCATTGTCCAAGTTAATCCATCGGTTGAAGAATAAATTTTGGAATCTCCACAGGTTACATAAAGCCGGTTGTTGAAAACAGTCAAATCTTCAAATGTTGCATTTGCCGGAAGGCCCGAAACAACGGATTGAGTCCATGCAGACCCATTGGAAGAAGTTAACAAATAATTTTGCTGGCCATCATTTACGAAAAGATACAACCGATCGTTGAAATAAACCGCTTTTTGGCGTTGAACATTTAAAGAATGAGCCGCATTGCTCACTTTTTGCCAGATGTACAATTCAGGTTCCACCTGATGAACATTTACCTTGATAGGATATTTGCGCTGTGCTACTCCATCAGAAGCAATATTAAGTACTGCCTTAATTTTGGTAAAGTCGAAAGCTTCACTTCCCGAAATAATGGCTGAGGAATCATTTTCATAAATCAAATAAGCAGCATAAGAACTTTTAAAAATGAATGTGGCATAAACGCTGTCAATTCTTGTCTGATAAGGGAGTGAATCCATGTTGACAATTACCGAATCTTTGAGTAATGCATCATATTCAAGAGTAAAAACAGCATCTTCGAGGTTGGGGACACTGTCGTTAGCAGAAAAGGTGAGCGATACAAAACTTGGATCGGAAGAAATTTCCGTTACTTCACTATCCCCCAAGCACGAATGAAGAAAAACAATCGAACTTAACAAAGCAAGTATTTTCAGTTGATTTCGCAGCATGAACAATAAGTTTTTGAATGAAGAAGCAAAGTTAAAAAACATTTCAGTTGTAGCGACGTAACGGTCGATATTTTATTGTTTTTTATTACTTTAGCAGACAAGTATTATTTAAAATTAATTAAACATCGAGTTCCACCATGACGGGACAGTGATCGGAATGAAAAGCTTCGGAAAGTATGGCGGCCGCTTTCAGTCGTGGTCGCAATGGTTCGCTTACCCAATGATAATCGATGCGCCAGCCAGCATTTCGGTAGCGGGCGCCACCACGATAACTCCACCAGCTGTATTTTTCGGCACTTTGGTCGAATACCCTGAAAGAATCTACCATTCCCAAAGCCTGAAATCGATCCATCCATTCACGTTCTTCGGGTAAAAAACCTGAAACACCGATTTGCCGCTCGGGATGATTGATATCAATAGGTTTGTGACAAATGTTGTAATCGCCACAAACTACCAAATTTGGTCTCTCTCGAAGCAGGTTTTGTTTAAATTTCAAAAATTCTTCCAGAAATTTCATTTTAAATTCCTGTCTTTCCCCGCCTGAAGAGCCGGAAGGAACGTAAACATTGATAACCGTAATATCTCCAAAGTCGGTACGTAACACTCGTCCTTCTGCGTCAAATTCCGAATTGTCCATTCCAAAATATACATAATCGGGCGGAATTTTTGTAAAAGTTGCAACGCCACTGTAACCTTTTTTTTGTGCAGAATGAAGATAAGCAGTGTAACCCAGTTCGGCAAAAAGCAAGGTGTCAATTTGATCGGGTTGTGCTTTTGTCTCCTGCAAGCAAAGCACATCAGGATTTTCGGTTTTCAGCCACTGAATGAAATCTTTGGTCAGTGCAGCTCTTAATCCGTTGACATTGTAGGAAATAATTTTCATGAATATTTTTTGGTTGAGGCTGAATTTTTCAGTAAAAAATCAATAAGGATTTTGTTTGAACATTTTTAACTGTTTAAATAAATTGGAGGCAAACACAAAATTTTGGAAACTTTCATTTTCAGCATCAAAAATTTCATCTTTTGTGCCTTCCCACGCTTTGACACCTTTTTCAATGAAGATAATTTTCTCTCCAATTTCCATAACCGAATTCATGTCGTGTGAGTTAATAATGGTGGTAATATTGAATTCGTGGGTAATTTCATAAATCAAATCATCAATAATTAGGGAAGTAACGGGATCAAGTCCGGAATTGGGTTCATCACAAAAAAGATATTTGGGACGCAAAGCAATGGCGCGGGCTATTCCTACACGTTTTTGCATTCCTCCACTAATTTCGGAAGGATAAAGATCAAAAGATCTTTCTTCAAGGTTTACCCGACTCAGGCAAAAGTAAGCTCTGTCTTTTATTTCCTTTTTACTTTCGTAAGAAAACATTTCAAGGGGATACATGACATTCTCAAGCACCGTCATGGAGTCGAATAGAGCCGCTCCCTGAAAAAGCATACCCACTTCGCGTCTCAACATGTGAATTTCATGAGGCTTCATTTTTGGCAAATTCCGTCCATCATATTCAATACAGCCGCTGTCAATTTGATGAAGACCGATAATACATTTCATCAAAACGGTTTTTCCCGATCCGCTCTGTCCTATGATCATATTCACCTTTCCGGTTTCAAAAACTGCCGAAATATCCTGCAAAGCCGGAACGCCATCAAAAGTTTTTATAATATTCTTTACTTCAATCATGTTTGGTTTGAAGTTGGTCTGTTATTCATAAATTTTTCTTATCCTTGTTTTAATTCAAATATTTTACAAGGAAATATTTTTTATTTTAAAATTCTTGTTGCGGGTTAACAGAACAACAATTATTTTTATCCCAACATTATATTGGTAATCAACAAATTAAAAAACAAAATTAAAATACTGCTGTTTACTACAGCGTTGGTGCTTGCTTTACCCACTTCCAGCGCTCCACCATAAGCATAATAACCGTAATAAGAAGAAACGGAAGAAATAATCAGAGCAAAAACCAGTGATTTAACCATTGCATAAAACACATAAAAAGGATTAAAGGCATACTGGATGCCCAGCAGATAATCGGCCACCGTAATGACATCGCTGAAAACGCCAACCATATAGCCGCCAATTAGTCCCACAGCCATACTGAAAATAACTAAAAACGGCATCATGACAACAAAAGCCACAATTTTTGGGAGAATCAGATAATTAGCCGAGTTGACACCCATAATTTCGAGCGCATCAATTTGTTCGGTAATGCGCATGGTGCCTATTTCGGAAGCAATGTTGGAGCCTACTTTACCGGCCAAAATCAGACACATAATGGTAGAAGAAAATTCGAGCAGTAGCGTGTCGCGGGTTACCAATCCTGTGCTGTAGGTTGGCAGTAAAGGATTTTCAGTATTAAGTTTGGTCTGAATGGTCATGATAGCCCCAATGAATACTGAAATGATCAGCACTATGGGCAACGATTGTAATCCCAGTTTATCCAGTTCTTTGGGAAACTGGCGAAAAAACATTTTCCAACGATCGGGTTGCACAAACACACGCTTCATCAGTAAAAAATACTTTCCCGTTTCTTGAAATAAATTCATAGGCAAATTTCCAGAATTTCAAGCAGTTAAAAAATCTACAATAGCACCTTATTCCACTATAACATTGGTAAAATAAGATTCAAAAAAACTTATCGACAAGCTATCAAACAAGTTTTGAAGCGAAAAGTTCTCATTCGGTCGAAAACAAGTTGCAAATATACTCAATTTTTACAATTGATTAAAAAAGGGTTGGTTTTCAGATGGTAGAAATACAAAATCATTTGAGGGATTTTTTAAAAATCTACGATAATCTGAATTTTTTATTAGGTTCAGATAAAAAAATCAACCCTGCTCGAAAAAAAGGAGCAGGGTTGAGAAATTTTTTACTTTGCAGTAATGGTAATTTCGGCATCGGGTAAACCTTCCACTGAAGCTTTCAAGGTAATTTTGCTAGGCTTTTTGGAGCTTTGAACAATTGCCAAACATTTTCCGAAAAACAAATGACGTTCCGGTTTCTTTAACGAAGTGGAATCATTTTCATCACCATTGTCGGTTCCCGCAATAATCCCTGTTCCATTTATCGAAAACTTTACCAACTGATTGGCCAGAGGATATGCATTATCGTTTTTGTCCACCAGTTCGACGGTAACAAACGAAAGATCTTTTCCGTTGGCAGCAATGACATTTCTGTCAGGAGTCAGACGAATTTTTACCGGATTTCCAGCTGTGCTGATTTCTTTTGTAAGCACTTCTTTACCATTTTTACGTGAAACGGCTTTCAGCGTTCCGGGTTCATATTTCACCCGCCACATTACATGCAAATCGTCGCCCTGTTTGCTGCGTTTACCCAGCGAGTGGCCGTTCAAATAAAGTTCAACTTCATCGGCGTGGTTGTAATAAGCCCAAACATCAACGGTCTCTCCCTTTTGCCAGTTCCAATGCGGGAAAATGTGCAACACGTCCTTATCAGTCCATTCGCTTTGATACATGTAATAAACATCCTTTGGGAAACCAGCCAAATCAATGATTCCAAAATAGGAACTTCTCGAAGGCCAAGAATAAGGCGTCGGTTCGCCCAGATAATCAAAGCCGGTCCAGATAAATTGACCTGAAATAAAATCGTATTTTTTTATGATTTTCCATGTCTCTTCGTGAGTAGATCCCCATGGAACGTGAGAATTATCATAGGAAGAACATTTCAATAGAGGATTGTAGAAAGGTTTATCCCAACGATCGGGCCAAATATAAATACTGTCGGAAGGCATCAAATAAAAACCTCTGGTTTGCACTGCCGAAACGGATTCGGTAACGATAAAAGGTTTCCCGGGAAAGTTTTTGGGAACATCCACAAATTCGTTTTGATGATAATTAAACCCGATCAGATCAAGTCCGCCGGACAGAAAAAGAGGATTATTTTTTTGCGTGCCATTGCAGGCTGCTGTTACCGGTCGTGTTGGATCAACGGATTTTGCAATATCTGACAAATGCTTGGTAAGCAAAGCGCTTTTTGATAGAGTATTTTTGCCAGTATCGCTCACTTTCATGTTGTTTAAGATTGTGTTAGCCTCTTCCAAACTCATATTATCGGCTGAAGTATCTTCCCATTGTTCCATTACTTCGTTACCAATACTCCAAATGAATACGGAAGGATGATTTCTGTCTCTTTTTAGCCAATCGGTCATATCGGTTTTGTACCATTTCGGGAAGTCGAGTGCATAATCATAAGCTGTTTTCCTTTTCACCCACATGTCAAAAATTTCGTCCATTACAATAAATCCCATACTGTCGGTGAGTTGTAACAATTCCGGAGCAGGAGGATTGTGAGAAGTTCTAATAGCATTGCAACCCATGTCTTTCAGTATTTGCAACTGGCGTTCCAAAGCTCTTTTGTTGACAGCCGCGCCCAATGCTCCCAAATCATGATGATTACATACGCCATTGATTTTTAGATGCTTTCCATTCAAGAAAAAACCTTTTTCAACATCAAATCTGAAAGAACGCAATCCTACAGGTGTTTCATATTGATCGGTAAGTTTGCCATCAACAGATAATTGCGTAACCATTTTGTACAAATAGGGGCGATCTATTTCCCATAAAATTGGATTTTTCACCGAAAGCGATTGGGAAATGGAAGAAACTGTATCGGGATCGATTTTAATGGAAGTTTCGTTTTTGGCAATTCTCTTCCCTTCTTGATTCAACAGTATTTGAAGAATTTTCACTTCACGATTTTCTGCACTTTCATTTCTCACAGAAGTTTGGATATTTATCGTAGCATCATTTTCGGTTATTTCGGGCGTGGTAACATACGTTCCCCACAAATCGACGTGAACGGGTTCGGTTATTGTCAGCCAAACGTTGCGATAGATTCCCGAGCCGGAATACCAACGGGAATTCGGCTGTTGGGAATTGTCCACGCGAACAGCAATTACATTTTTTTGCCCGAATTTCAGAAATGGTGTCAGTTCGTAGCGGAAAGAAATGTAGCCGTAAGGACGTTTTCCCAAGTAATGACCGTTGATCCAGACTTCGCTATTGCGGTAAACGCCATCAAAATCTACAAAAACACATTTATATTTGTAAGAATCAGGAACATTGAAAGTTTTTCTGTACCATCCAATGCCACCCGGAAGAGCTCCTCCGCCCGGAGCGGCGGGGAATTTTTCTGAAAAGTCGGACTCGATACTCCAATCGTGTGGAAGATTGAGCGTTCTCCATGCTGTATCCTCAAAATCGAAGGTAGAGGCATTGGCAGCAGAGTCGGTCAATGAAAATTTCCAATCGTTAGTAAAGTCAATAACTTCACGCGGTTTCGGCTGGTTGGAGCAGGAAGTAGCTATCAAAGCCACAAGCAATAAAAAGTAATGGAATGTTTTCATGAGTTTTATTTTATGTGGTTAAAAATTAAATTTTTGTGGTATTCAATAAAAAGTTTCTTTTTTCAAAGTCATCAGAATAGATGAGAAACGCTTCAAAATTAAGAATTTAATTTCAAATTTCCGATTTTAGAAGGAAATATGTTCCGAAATTTTAAGTTGTAATTTGATAAAGAGTTATTTTTCAATGGAATGGTTTATTGCCAAATTTTTTTAAAAATTTTGGTTTTACAGACAGATTTTATCTGCTTTGTTTTGTTATGGTTACGGGTAAAAGTTATATCTTTGCAAATAAATTGTTAATTTCAGGTGAACATTATTACAGCCATTATCATAACGTTATGTTTTTCCGCTTTTTTTTCGGGGATGGAAATTGCTTTTGTGTCCTCCAACAAGTTGCGGTTTGAACTCGACAAAAAACAGCGTAGTTTGACTTCTTCCATTTTGTCGATTTTCTATAATCATCCGGAGCAGTATATTTCCACTATGCTGGTGGGGAACAATGTTTGTCTGGTAATTTACGGACTGCTCATGGCGCGCATCATGACACCGTGGCTGGCTCCACTCGAAAATCAATTTTTAATCACACTCGTCCAGACAATAATTGCAACAGCCATTGTGCTGGTAACAGGAGAGTTTCTGCCTAAAAGCATCTTCCGTGTCAATTCCAACTTCTGGCTCCGTACTTTTTCTTTCCTACTACTAATTTTTTATGTCGTTTTGTATCCGATTGCTTCTTTCGTTACATGGCTATCGCTGGGGATTTTAAGATTATTTGGAGTAAAGTCAAATTCTTCGGCACACCAGAATGCATTTTCGCGAGTCGATTTGAATTATTTGATTCAGGAAAGTTTTGAGAATCAGGAAGACAAAAAAGATGTT
The DNA here is from genome assembly GCA_012517575.1 of Bacteroidales bacterium. Classification (GTDB taxonomy): domain Bacteria; phylum Bacteroidota; class Bacteroidia; order Bacteroidales; family Paludibacteraceae; genus MVYY01. Next base: position 26,953 of record JAAYUQ010000009.1, read on the forward strand.
GGGAATGAAGTAAAGATATTTCAGAACGCATTGGATTTTTCAAAAGTGAAGCTGAGAGATTGCCTCGTTCCACGTACTGAAATTGTCGCGTTGGATTATGATGTAGACATGGAAACCCTGAAACTAACTTTTATTGAAACGGGCTTTTCAAAAATTCCTATTTACAAGGGAAATATCGACAACATTGTCGGGTATATTCATTCTTCAGAAATGTTTCAGCATCAGCAGAATTGGAGAGAGCATATCAATCAGATACCAATTGTTCCGGAAAATATGGCGGCGCAGAAATTAATGAAAATTTTCATGAAAGAGAAGAAAAGTATTGCCGTTGTGGTTGATGAATTTGGCGGAACCGCCGGCATCGTTACGCTGGAAGATATTATGGAAGAAATTTTCGGAGAGATTGAGGATGAGCACGATACTCACGATTACATAGCAGAACAGACAGGTGAAAACGAATACCTTTTTTCAGGACGTCTCGAGATTAGCGAAATCAATGAGAAGTTTCATCTTAATTTACCGGAATCAGATGCTTACGATACCATTGCTGGGTTTATTCTGTATCACCATCAGCATTTTCCCAAATTGAACGAAATCATTCAAATAGACAACTATACTTTTAAATGTATAAAAGCCACCAATAACAGAATTGAATTGGTAAAAATGAGTGTAGAAAAATAATTAACTGCATTTTTTTAATAATTCTGCAGCTCTGAAATGGAAGAAAATTAATCAAAGAGCATAGTATCAAGATTTTTTTGTATATTCGTGCCCTTAAAATTGAAAAAATAAATGTTTAGCAAATAAATTGTAAATGTAAAATGGCAACATTAGAAAAGATCAGAAGCAAAGGGGCTTTGCTTGTCATAGTTATCGGACTTGCTTTATTGGCTTTCATCATCGGTGATTTTCTCAATTCGAGTTCCAGTTTTTTTAACCAATCACGTGAAAAAATTGCCGTCGTTGGAGATGAAGATATCAACATTCATGAATTCAGCGCTGCTGTTGATCAGATGACGGAAGTTTACAAAATTGAAACAGGACAAACCGATTTGAATGAACAAGTTTTGTCACAGTTGAGAGCCTCCGTTTGGGAAAATATGGTGAATGAAAAAATTTTGTATGCTGAAGCCCAAAAGTTGGGATTGACCGTGAGTGCCGACGAGCTTTCAGATCGGTTAATTGGGAAAAATATTCATCCGCTCATTCTTCAGCGTCGGGTATTTATGGATCAGAACGGGCAGTTTAGCCGCACTTTGCTGGTGCAATTTTTGAACAGTCTGGATGCTACGCCTACCAACAGTGAGATGAAGCAACAAATTGATCAGGCAAAAAATTACTGGATGTTTTGGGAGCATAATGTTAAAAATACCATTTTACAGGAAAAGTACAACAAGCTCATTACTTCTGCCATTACTGCCAACAGCGTGGATGCAAAAATAAATTTTCAGGCACGTAAAATAACCGTGGATGCAGCTTACGTTATGCAGCCCTATTATTCGTTGCCCGATTCCTTGTTTTCAGTAAGTGATAAGGAGATAGCTAACCGTTACAACAAACAGAAAGACTTATACAAACAGGATAAATCCTCTTCCATTAGTTACGTGGCTTTTGAAATAAAACCTTCGCAGGAAGATTACAAGGAAGCCGAACAATGGATTAACCGTATTGCCGACGAATTTAGAACCACTGATGATGTGGTTGGGCTGGTAAATACAAATTCAGATGTCATGTACGATGGTAGTTATTATTCCGAGAAAACGGTACCTGCTCAGTTGAAAGATTTTGCTTTCAGCGGAAAGAAAAATGATGTTTTTGGCCCCGTGTTCCAAAACGATACTTATACAATGGCGCGAATCATGGAAACTGGCATATTGCGTCCCGATTCAGTGAAACTTCGTCACATTTATCTGACCAAAGAAAATGAAGGTAAAGCCGACAGTTTGGTAAAAGCTATTAAGGCGGGAGCTGATTTTGCCGCTTTAGCAAAAAAATATTCAGCTGTTCCTCAAA
>JAAYUQ010000152.1 GCA_012517575.1 Bacteroidales bacterium
CAATAAAGACATCTAATTTAGGGAGAATATTCTGAATTTTCAATAACTCCGACAAACGAATGTATCCTACAACATAATGGGCTTCTTTAGAAGAATATTTTTCGCTGATAGTGTCAAATTCAAAGTGACTGAAATCAATAAGCTCTTTATATCTTAGGTAAATTTCGATTTTTACTTCCGTTGTATATTGAAGCGGCGGAAAATACTTGATTTTCTTATATTCGTAACGGTAATCATGAGCTCTGGCTGTGATGTCGGAGAGAACGGCGGAACCGGTCGGATAGGAGCCGGCTCCTTTACCGAACATAAATTGTTTATCATAGCATTCACCTTCTATTACAACACCGTTATATTCATTTTCTACGCTATAAATGTATTCATTTGATGAAACCAGTTTTGGAATGACAAACAGGGTAAAGCTTTTATCATTCAATTTATGAATTTGTCCCACCAGTTTTATTTTCTTCCTTTTTTCTAAGGCATAGGAAATATCAGCAGTTGATATTTTTGAAATGCCGAAATGAAAGATTTTATTAGGGTAAACATATGCACCGATAGAGTGAACAGCCAGAATGACCAGTTTATATAATGCATCAAAACCTTCGACATCAAAAATAGGATTGCTTTCTGCAAAACCCAATTCCTGAGCTTTTTTTAATGCTTCGTCATACGCTAATTTTTCGGAAAACATTTTGGTGAGAATGTAATTGGTGGATCCGTTCAGAATTCCGGTGATGGATTTTAGCAAATCGTTATCATAATATTCTTCCAAATTGCGAATGATGGGAATACTTCCACATGCCGATGCTTCGTATAGAAGCGCAACTTTGTTTTCCTGCTGCAACCGGATCAGTTCATTTAAATGATGTGCTAACATTCTCTTATTGCCGGAAACAACACTTTTCTTATTGATGAGTGCTTGTTTTACAATCTGGTAAGCCGCATCGGCATCATCAATAAGCTCCACAATGAGGTCAATGCTCTTGTCCTGCAATATTTCCTCAGCTTGAGTTGTGATTTTTTCTTTGGGGAAATCGCGTTTTTTAGAAGGGTTTTTTACGCAAACCTTCGTAATTTTCGCGTCAACTGTTTTTCCTTGTTCTAGCACGTAGGCAAGACCGCTGCCAACAACACCGAAACCAAATAATCCGATATTTATTTTTTTATTGTTCATTTTTTTAATTTTAAAATTTGATTAATAATTCTTGTTAATTGTTGATACTCAATTAAAAAACCGTCATGTCCATAAGGGGAGTCTATCTCATGAAATTCAGAACCCGGAATATGCTCTGCCATAAACTTTTGCTCATGTATAGGAAAAAGCTGGTCGCTTGTGATGCCAATTATCGTGGTTTTTACTCTGATGGATTGAAGCACTTCTTCGAGCGTTCCCCTGTTTCGGGCAATATTGTGTGAATCCACCGATTTCGAAAGGTAATAGTAGCTATAAGCATTGAAACGCCTGATGAGTTTTTCTCCTTGGTAAGCCTGATATGAACTCGATTTGTAATGGTCGGTTACATTTTCGTTGTCTTCTGCCTGGGTTGAATTATAGGCAAAGCTATTGCGATAACTGATAAGAGCAATACTCCGTGCAGCCTTAAGTCCTGCTTCTCCGGCTTTTTCGTGTTTTAAGCCAAACGAGGCATCAGCCTTCAAAGCTAACCGTTGCGATTCGTTAAAAGCAATGACCCATGGACTCGATTTGGCACTGCAGGCAATGAGAATCTGATTATCGAAAATTTCCGGACGCAAAATAGCCCATTCCAGCGACTGAAAACCACCGATACTTCCTCCGATAACCATTTTTATTTTCTTAATTTCGAGTTGTATTCGCAATAATTCATGAGCCTGAACCATATCCCTGACTGTTATTAGAGGAAAATCAAGGTAATAAGGCTCCTGTGTTTTCGGATTGATAGACAAAGGTCCTGTAGTTCCGTAGCAGGAACCCAAAATATTGGCACAAACGATGAAATATTTATCTGTGTCAAAACATCTTCCCTGACCGACCATTTCAGGCCACCATTCTTCGGGATTGCTGTTCGCTGTGAGTGCATGACATATCCAGATGACATTATCTTTATTCTCATTCAGATTTCCTAATGTGTGATAGGCAATCTGTAATTCAGGTAATTCAAATCCCAACTCTGTTTTGAAAATATCTTTGTGAATATATGTTTTCATAAGGTGTTGACTTTTAATTAATAACTGCGTTTGTTTATCTTTAATTTTATAATAAGGCTCCGACAAAGCTCAGCCTGACTATTATAAACCAGCAATTTGTCATTTTGTGCTGTGTCGAAAAAGAAACAAATTGCGGCGATTAAACTAACTTCTCTTTTTGAAACATATGAGTTTATTTCCATACTACTTCGATTTTTTTAATGCTTGTTCAATGTCATTTATAATATCATCAACATGTTCAATGCCCACGGACAAACGAATGAGCGTCGGACTTATCCCTGCTTTACGTTGTTCATCTTCGCTTAATTGCTCATGTGTGGTAGCGGATGGAATAATAATCAGTGTCCGGACATCACCTACATTTGCTAAGTGGCTGATTAACTCAAGCGATTCAATAAAACGTATGGCTCTTTCTTTTCTGTCGTTCAGTTCAAACGAAAGCACTCCGCCAAATCCATTCTTTAAATACTTTAGTGCAAGCGGGTGATACGGATGATTTTTTAATCCCGGATAAAGCACGTTTTTGAATTCGGGATGAGCATTCAGATATTCAGCAACGGCCATCGCATTTTGAGCATGTTGCCTTGCGCGAAGCGACAATGTTTCAATACCGATTAAAAGTTGGAAAGCATTGAACGGACTGATGCATGGACCAAAATCTCTCACGTTTTCAAGCCTAGCTTTGGCAATGAAAGCTGCTTTGCCGAATTTGTCTATAAGATTGAGTCCGTGATAGCTCTCGTTGGGCTCGCTGATGAGCGGAAATTTACCGTTTGACCAGTCAAAATTGCCTCCGTCAACGATGATGCCTCCCATGCTGGTTCCGTGTCCTCCAATCCACTTAGTGGCGGAGGCTACAACGATATTCGCTCCATGTTCAATGGGTTTGCAGAAATAGCCTCCTGCTCCGAATGTGTTATCTACGATAAGCGGGATTTGATATTGACATGATAGTGCGGCTAATTTTTCAAAATCGGGAATGGCAAACGAAGGATTTCCGATGGTTTCGACATAAATAGCTTTGGTTTTTGCGTCAA
>JAAYUQ010000153.1 GCA_012517575.1 Bacteroidales bacterium
GAAAATAAGCCAACCTTATCATCTATAACTTTTAAACCAACACCATGAGTACTGGATAAAAAATCCACAGGCAAGTTCAGGTTAATTATATCCGATTGACCGGCATTGGGCATTCCAACCCATTGAATACGATGTTGCCAAACTGCTTCGATCATTCCTTTTTCGCCGACCGCTGCCGGATTGAAAGATGAAGAATTAAACATATACTGGCTCCACTGCGATGCAGTTTGAGAAATAATACCCACTGATGAAACCATAAATACAATAACAGTGAGTACTATTTTTTTCATGAGATGATTCTTATTGTTAAGTTTTTATTCAACTTTTTTTTCAATAAAAAAGCTGGTCAACTTTTTAAATAACTTCAATTTAACAAAAAAATTGCACTTTCACCGTATCCATTACTTCTTACATAATTTTTAGCTCAACAAAAATAAGTAAAGTTTTGTAAAAAGAAGAATTTTGAGAGATTAATATTCTTCTTCATTGAAGAAAAAGTCCTCTTTACTGGGATAATCAGGCCAAATATCCTCAATTGATTCATATATTTCACCTTCATCTTCAATTTCCTGCAAGTTTTCAATTACTTCCAATGGAGCACCTGAACGGATAGCATAATCTATCAATTCATCCTTAGTTGCCGGCCATGGTGCATCCTCTATTTTTGAAGCTAATTCTAATGTCCAATACATATAGCTAAATATTTAGGTTCAACTTATTTGATTGAGTAATTATTTTTCCTCTATATTTTGCGCAAAAATAATTAAAAAAGTTACAAATTATTCGTTTTTCTCATTTTTTTGCCATAATATTTCTTGAATGTTGTTTTGAAACAACAAATATCGCGACAATGCAAAGAAATAATCGGACATGCGATTGATATAAATCAGTATTTTTTTGTCAACCTGTATTTGTTCATGTAAGTCGTACAAGCGGCGTTCCAAGCGTCGTGTTATCGTTCTGCATATATGACACAATGCTGATGTTTGACTGCCGCCGGGCAGAACAAAATTATTCAATGGCGGAACTTCCGACGTCAAACGGTCTATTTCTGTTTCTATCTTTGTGATGTCTTTTTCCGAAAGTGGAGAAACCTCAGATTTTGAAATTTTAGAAAAGTCGGTAGCCAAATAAGAACCGATAGAAAAAAGTTTATTTTGAATGGATTGAAGGAAAAGTAAATCCACATTATCTATCTGAGAAGTGGTCAGCAAGCCAATAAAAGAATTTAGCTCATCTACCGTTCCATACGCTTCCAGCCGAATGTGATTTTTGGGCACCCTTGTTCCGCCAATTAATCCCGTTTTACCTTCGTCGCCTGTTTTAGTATATAGTTTCATGTCGTTTTGTTTTTTTCTACTTTTTTCTTTTCATAGATTTGAAAAGCAGCAGAGATGATTGATTTTTTTTGCTGTTTTCACAATAATAACCCGACTACATAACAATTTTTCCTCTTTTTTGTTGGGTTGGATTTACATTCATTTGCCTCTTTCCTTACAGCAATTTAGTAACGTACTTTATAGTGTTTTTTGTATAGATTGGGGTCGAAAAAAACTATTCCAGTTTCAAACAAATCAATGGTTGCAGTAACTTTTGGATGTTGCTTGATAAATTTCCAAGCTTTCAGCATGTCGGGAGACCAGTAAATATCGTCAATAAGTATTACTGAATGAGCGTGAACCTTTTCAAGACACATTTCAAAATACTTTGTTACGGCTTGCGACGTATGATTGGCATCGATATAAATCAAATCGAAAGTCGGCGTATTTTCAAGAACTCTCTCCAAATTTTCATCAATATTTCCTTCTATCAAGGAAATATTCTTGAGTCCCAATTGTTGGAAATTTTTTTTTGCCAAATTGGCCAATGTTTTTGAGCCTTCCATGCTTGTGCATCGAATTTGTGAGGAAGCTGCTGCCAAATACGCTGTTGTAATTCCGAGTGATGTTCCCAATTCAAGTATAGATTGTGCCTTGGTGTGAAGCGCTATACGAAAAAACAGTTGACCGTATTTTTTTGGTTTTACCGATTTTTTAACTACCGTTTCAATGGTAGAAGTTCTATTTTTTCCAGTGCCGAAATCTTCAATTTGTATTTTTGTTTTGTCGTGAATGAGGTTATTTCTTAATTTCTCGATGGAAGAAAAAATATAGTATGGATTTTTTTCTTCAACAACAAAGCTGATAAAATGAAAAAGGAATGGAGAATGTACACCAAAACCATGTGTATTTCTTGCTATAAGACAATGCAACAAATATCTGTAAATGCGCCACAGTTTTTTCATCCTGAAAAAAGGTCAAAAACTTCTACAAAGAATCATTTCAATTTTCACACTGTTGTTCAAACAATTTCAATTCCCCTTTCCTTACAAAGTTGCAGTGCCATTTCGCGTAGTTTGAATTTTTGTATTTTTCCGCTACCCGTCAATGGATATTCATCTACAAAAAACACATAACGCGGAATTTTATAACGGGCAATTTTATCTTTGCAAAAATCTCGAACATCTTCTTCTCGAACATCATATCCATCTTTTTTGATAATGAACGCTGCCACATCTTCACCATAACGCGGGGAAGCAATGGCCACCACCTGAACATCCTTTACTCCGGGCATTTGATAGAGGAAATCCTCAACCTCGATGGGCGAAATGTTTTCACCACCTCGAATAATAATATCTTTAATTCGTCCGGTAATTCGATAATTTCCGTTTTTGTCTCTCATCCCCAAATCGCCCGAATGTAAAAAGCCATTGGCATCAATGACCTGATTGGTGGCTACCTGATTCTTGTAGTAGCCTTTCATTACGTTGTAGCCTTTGCAACACATTTCGCCTTCCACACCATCGGGGCATCGATCACCTGTTTTTGGATCGATAACCGCCACTTCTACAAATTCATATTCTCTGCCAACGGTTGTGCAGCGAACTTCAAACGAATCATCTACGCGAGTTTGTGTCATGCCGGGAGACGTCTCGGTCAGTCCGTAAACACTGGTGATATTCATATACATTTTTTCGTTTACGTTACGCATCAACTCAATGGGACAGAGTGCGCCTGCCATGATTCCCGTACGTAAGGAAGTGAGATCAAACAAATTAAACATGGGATGATTCAATTCGGCAATAAACATGGTTGGAACTCCATAAAGTGCCGTACAACGCTCCTTATGAACAGAAGCCAGTGTTATCAGAGCATCAAATTTTTCAACCATTACTTGCGTGCAACCATGTGTCAGGCAATTCATTACTGCCAAAACAATACCAAAACAGTGAAAAAGCGGGACACAGATGCAAAGCTTGTCATCCTTAGTAAATTTCATGTGCTCTCCCGTGTAAAAACCGTTGTTGGTTATGTTGTGATGCGTAAGCATAACTCCTTTAGGAAAACCGGTGGTGCCGGAAGTATATTGCATATTGACCACGTCGTAACAATTGATCGATTTTTTCAGTTGAAAATATTCTTCGTTATTCTGATAACTTCCAAGTAGCAGAATTTCGGCAGTGGTGAACATTCCTCTGTGTTTTTCCTGTCCGATAAAGACAACATTTCTCATTGCAGGGAAACGGTTCGATTTCAGTCTTCCACGTTCCGAAGTTTTTAGCTCGGGAATCAATGAATAAATAGTTTTGATAAAGTCATTTCCATTGTCGCCTTCAGTCATGCACAATGTATGCATATCGGAGTTTTCGATAATAAAGGCAAGTTCGTGTTCTTTACAACTGGTATTGAGTGTAACGGCAACTGCTCCGATTTTTGCGCAGGCATAAACAAAAGTCAGCCAGTCGGGGACATTTTGAGCAAAAATACCGACGTGATCTCCTTTTTTTACATCAATGGCCATCAAACCTTTGGCCATGTTGTCCACCCGTTCGTTATATTCTTTCCAAGTGAAACGCAAATTTCGATCGGCATAAACAAGATATTCGCGTTCAGGAGTTTCTTTTGCCCAGTATTCGAGCCATTCACCTATGGTTTTTTCAAATAATTCCATGATAAGATTTATATAAAGCTTTTTAGTGCTTAATGGAGATATTATTTTTCAGACCTGAAACATTCATTAAATTCCCCATAATTTAGCATGATGTATACAATTAAAGGGGCGTATAAACGACCGCGAGAATTTTGGCGGGTTTTTCATCATCCGAACTGACAAGATGATTGACAATGGAGTCGTAATAAATGCTGTCGCCGGGATGGAGGAAAAAAGTTTGGTTACCGTAGTCAATTTTTACTGTTCCGTCCAAAACAAAAATAAATTCTTCTCCTTCGTGAGAGGAAAAAATAGGCTCATGCGTTGATGAAGGTTGTATATCGATAAAAAAAGGTTCCATGTGCCGGTTGGTTTTACGAGCTGCCAATGCATAAAAATCGAGATGAGAATTGGCATCGGAAAGCTGGCTGGAAAAAGAGGCCGGTTGTTGAACTTCGTTTGAGCGGTGCACAACAGGTCCCAATTCCACTTCATCATCAAGAAAAGTTCCCAATCGAACGCCCAATGAACGTGCAATTTTTATAAGCGGGGAGAGCGAAGGAATGGTTTTACTTTCGATAACTCTTTTAATTTGTACTTCGGTTAAACCGGTACTGTCAACCAAATCGTTAATACTGAGATTTCGACTGTTACACAAGGCCAGAATTTTTTCTCCGATATTTTTATTCTTCATGATAAAGGGTATTATATTGTAATATTAAAACGGGGGCAAAAGTACTATAAAAATTTAAAAAGTGAAGGTTTTTGAAGGAAAAATATTTTATTTTCAATCAAAAACCTTCACTTAACTTATAAAATATCAATAGTGTAATTAAATAGCAGATAGAATTTTACTATATGTTTCGTCTGACTTTAAAATTTGAAGCGCTTCTTTCAAATCATCGTCGGTTCGAAGAGAAAACTCTATTTGTCCTTTTTGATAATAATATCTTTTAATAATTTCCAAACTAAGCAAATCAATAATTTCAGCTTTGTTTTCCCTAATTTCGGCATCTACATTGGGCGTTAGTTTGGCTTTCAAAGCTTCAAATTCCGGCCCTGCTATTGAATCGAGCCCTTCAACTTTTGCAACCTGAAAAAGTTGCTGGAAATACTTGTTGGTCTGATAAGAGAAGGAAAAATTCTTTTCGTGCAGGTAATTCACAAAATTGTTAAAATCTTCTTCCGAAAGCGTAAAATTTTTTGGAGTCGGAATAGTTGAATGTTGGCTGGCATAGCGAGTAGCAAAATCAAAATACAGATTTTGAGCAAAAATATAATGAGCAACGTTTAATTTCCCCTTGCTTTCGGTTTGTTTATCGGGCACAATTCCTCCACCATCGCGAACTTTTCGTCCGTTTCGGGTAAGAAATTCTGAAGTCAGGCTATCAGGCACGTATCCCACACTTCCATCTTCATTGCGATGACTGTAGTCTATGGCTTGAATACATCTTCCACTGGGAATGTAGTATTTTGCTGTGGTAACTTTTAAATGTCCACCGTAACTAATGTTTCGAATATTCTGAACCAGCCCTTTGCCAAATGTACGTTCACCGACTATTACGCCGCGATCGAGATCCTGAATTGCGCCCGCGAGAATTTCGGAGGCCGAGGCTGAAGAACGGTTGACCAAAATAGCCAGTTTCAGGTCAGGGAAAATTGGTTCAGTAGGAGTTTTGTAAATTCGGTCGAGAATATTGTTTTTGCCTTTGGTGGTAACCACTGTTGTACCTTTGGGCAAAAAATATCCCA
>JAAYUQ010000154.1 GCA_012517575.1 Bacteroidales bacterium
AAACTGAAATACCATCTGTATTATAAAGCATTGGAAGATGTTTTTACTTATGCTAAAGAATATGGAAAATCGAAAGGAATGAATGTACGCTGTTATGTTCCAACACATTCGTTAATCAACTATTCCCAATGGATGATTGTAAGCCCTGAAGCAAGTTTATCTTCGATGAAATTTGTTGACGGATATATTGCCCAAATATGGACGGGAACTTCGAGAGAACCAAATTATTATAACGGACTCCCAAAAGAAAGGGTGTTTGAAACAGCTTTTTTGGAATATGGTTCTATGGAATCAATGACGGCTCCAACCGGTCGTAAAATGTTTTTCCTGACCGATCCCATCGAAGACCGTTCACAGGATTGGATTGACTATAAGAAAAATTATGAAGCCACTTTTACTGCACAATTACTTTATCCCAATATTGATAATTACGAAATCATGCCCTGGCCAGAAAGAATTTATGAAGGCCTCTATCCAAAAAGTAAAGGCAGCAGGGAACGTATAAAAATTCCTCAACATTATTCTACTCAAATGCAGGTAATGATCAATGCCCTCAATGACATGCCCATATCGCAAAATAAAGTTTCTGGCACACAGGGAATTTCTGTGTTGCTGGCAAACTCGCTTATGTTTCAGCGATTCCCAACTCATAACGGCTATGAAGATCCACAATTATCCAATTTTTACGGGCAAGCACTCCCATTTGTTAAACGTGGCGTTCCGGTTAAAACTGTTCATATAGAGAACCTTCCTTTTGCCAAAACATTAAAGGACACAAAAGTTCTGTTAATGACTTATTCAAACATGAAACCCTTAACAGCAGAATCACACGATTATCTGGCAGAATGGGTAAAAAATGGAGGAATAATTGTATATAGCGGTAGAGACAACGATCCTTACCAAACTGTTCAGGAATGGTGGAACACTGGTGATAACCATTATGAAGCTCCGTCGGATCATCTTTTTGACAAAATGGGAATTGGAAGATCTCCCAAAGAAGGGGAGTATACATATGGAAAGGGTTTTATTTACATTTTGCGACACGATCCGAAAGAATATGTTTTAACAAATCAGGGAGATCAGGAATTTGTTGAAACAGTAAAAGAATTGTTCGAACAAAAGGCAAAAGGCGAAAAAATGATTTTTAAAAATAACTTTTTTCTGCAAAGAGGAAATTATGATTTAGTTTCGGTGATGGATGAAAGTGTGAGCAATGAACCTTACGTCGTTTCTGGTTTATTCGTCGACCTTTTCGATCCTAAATTACCAATTGTTTCCGAAAAAATCGTTCAGCCCGGTTCTCAGGCATTCTTATATGATATTAAAAAAATAAAAAAGGCAAAAAATCCCTGTATTCTTGCGTCTGCAGCACGGATTTATAATGAAGAAATCAGATCAGGAAAATACAGTTTTACTGCTAAAAGTCCAATAAATACAGTCAATTCAATGCGAATTTTCTTGCCGTCAAAGCCATTATCGTGCTCAATTGAAGACAAAAATGGAAAAATAGTTGAAAATTCTTTTTATGAATGGGATTCCATTAGTAAAACCTGTTATCTTTCATTTGACAACAATCCTGAAGGAATAACGGTAATCATCCAATTTTGAGATTTTACTAATGAATCTTTAACCATGTCCTTTAACGAGAACCAACCATAAATCGTGTTGTTATAAATATATAAAGAAGAATATGAATTAAAGCTTAGATTAAATTTAAAAAACAATTTTCTCCCGATTTCGTTGCAAAAAAGGTAAAAATAATCTCTGACAAAACAAGATAAAAAGAATTTAAAGCTTGATAAGCGTGAGACCTATAAAAAATGCCTTGATAACGTGGACTGCTACTCTGGTTAACAAAAAAATCCGTTTGAAAAATTTATCAAACCAGTTTATCTTTTTGAAAACGAAACAACCGATCAGGTAATCATATCTGATTGGATTTATACAGACACGCCCAACCAGTTTGGATTTCAAGCAAAGTCGGTAGTCGGAGGATACTTTATAAAAATGTTAGAAAATAAATTAAAATAATCGTGAAAAAGAATCAGATAATTTTTGTTTTTTTATTCTTGATAATAAACAGCTCAAATGCTCAGGAAAAAACACTTGTAGATTATGTTAACCCATTGGTCGGAACTTTTTCTAAATACACCATTTCAAATGGGAATACTTATCCCGCCATTGCCATGCCGTGGGGAATGAATTTTTGGATGCCGCAAACAGGAAAAATGGGCGATGGATGGGCATATACTTATGAAGCAGACAAAATTAGAGGTTTCAAGCAAACACATCAACCCAGTCCATGGATAAATGATTATGGCCAATTTGCTATCATGCCTGTAACGGGACAGCCTTTGTTTGATGAAGATAAACGTGCCAGCTGGTTTTCGCACAAAGCTGAAATTGCAAAACCTTACTATTATTCGGTTTATTTGGCCGATTTTGACGTTCTGACGGAAATTGTGCCAACAATGAGAGCTGCCATGTTTAAATTTACATTTCCACAGAGTGATAAATCTTTTGTGATTGTGGATGCTTTCGATAATGGCTCATTTATAAAAATTATTCCTGAAGAAAACAAAATTCTGGGTTATACAACCAAAAATAATGGCGGAGTTCCTGAAAACTTCAAAAATTATTTTGTCGTCGTTTTTGATAAGCCCTTTACCTATCAATCAACGGTAGACAATAATACCATCGTTCCCAATCGTTTGCAAATGGAGAGCACTCATGCCGGAGCAATCATCGGATTTCCCACCAAAAAAGGAGAAATCGTTCATGCAAAAGTGGCATCATCATTTATAAGCTTTGAACAGGCAGAACTCAATCTGAAAGAATTGGGAACAAATTCGTTGGATCAATTGAAAGAAAAAGGCAGGGAAGAATGGAATAAGGTATTAGGTAAAATTTACGTAGAGGATGACAACATTGACCATCTGCGTACCTTCTATTCCTGCCTTTATCGTTCTGTACTTTTCCCTCGCAGCTTTTACGAAATTGATTCTCAGGGGAACGCTGTTCATTATAGTCCATACAACGGACAGGTATTAGGTGGATATATGTTCACCGATACCGGATTTTGGGATACTTTTCGCAGCTTATTCCCGTTTCTTAATTTGATGTATCCGACCATGAACGAAAAAATGCAGGAAGGATTGGTCAATGCCTACAAAGAAAGTGGATTTTTACCCGAATGGGCCAGTCCGGGGCATAGGGATTGTATGGTGGGAAACAATTCTGCTTCTATTGTTGCCGATGCTTATCTGAAGGGTTTGAGAGGTTATGATATCGAAACACTGTGGAACGCAGTAAAACATGGAGCAAACGCCGCTCATCCTACCATAAAATCGACGGGACGTCTGGGATATGAATATTACAATAAATTAGGTTATGTTCCTTACAATGTAGGAATTAAAGAAAATGCTGCCAGAACACTTGAATATGCTTATGATGATTGGTGTATTTATCAGTTGGGCAAAAAACTTGGTAAATCGGAAAAAGAAATTGCTATTTATGCCAAGCAAGCCATGAATTATAAAAATCTTTTCGATCCAAGCCACAATCTGATGCGGGGCAAAAATCTGGATGGCACTTTTCAGTCGCCTTTTAATCCTTTAAAATGGGGTGATGCCTTTACCGAAGGAAACAGTTGGCATTATACATGGTCTGTTTTTCACGATCCGCAAGGTTTGATAAATTTAATGGGCGGAAAGTTGATTTTTAACCAAATGATGGATTCTGTTTTCAATATTCCACCCATATTTGATGAAAGCTATTATAAAACTGTCATTCATGAAATTAGAGAAATGCAAATCGTAAACATGGGAAATTATGCTCACGGGAACCAACCTATTCAACACATGATTTATCTGTACAATTATTCGGGCGAACCGTGGAAAGCTCAATACCGGGTTCGCGAAATAATGGATAAATTATATAACCCCAATCCTGACGGCTATTGCGGCGATGAAGATAATGGACAAACTTCAGCTTGGTACGTTTTTTCGGCATTAGGTTTCTATCCGGTTTGTCCGGGAACTAATCAGTATGTTATAGGTTCACCTTTATTCAAATCAGTGAAACTTAATTTTGAAAACGGCCATCACATGCAGATTACTTCCACAAACAACGGAAAACAAAACATTTATATCCAATCAATGTCGGTTAATAATGAGCTTTACGACAAAAATTTCCTTACCCATGAAACTTTGTTGAATGGAGGAACAATAAACTTTACAATGTCAGATAAGCCAAATAAAACAAGAGGAATAAAAGATGAGGATGCTCCCTACTCTTTCACCGACGAATTGAAATCAGACAGAAAAAATAATACCAAACATTTTTAACTAAAAACAAAATCAATGAAAAACAGTCAAATTAAAATTTTAGCCACTGCAACTCTGTTAGCATTGGCTATTCAGCTTTCGGCTACTAATTTCATGCAGAAAAACGACAACACAGCCGTTCGTATACCTAGTAAAATGGAAAAAGTTGAAAAAATGTACCAACAGACCAAGCGTCCAGACGTGTCAAACAGATTATTTGTTTCCATTGCTATTGAAAACGAAATTTCAAGAATAAAAAGCCAGTTGACAAATCCCAAATTAAAGTGGATGTTTGAAAATTGCTTCCCCAATACGCTGGATACTACAGTGAAATACAGCACAATAGATGGAGAAGATGACACTTTTGTTTACACAGGAGATATTCATGCCATGTGGCTTCGCGATTCCGGAGCTCAGGTTTGGCCATATGTTCAATTTGCCAATTCTGATGAACATCTCAAACGTATGATCAAAGGGGTAATTCATCGTCAGATAATGTGTATTCTGATTGACCCGTATGCAAATGCTTTCAATGAAGTCCCTGATCCCAATGGACCATGGATGAGCGATATGACTGCCATGAAACCGGAATTGCATGAACGAAAATGGGAAATTGATTCACTTTGCTATCCACTAAGGCTTGCTTATCAGTATTGGCTTATTACTGGAGACACCAGCATTTTTAATGATCAGTTTGTAAAAGCGGTAGAATTAATAGTGAAAACGTTTAAAGAACAACAACGTAAAGATGGAAACGGGCCTTATACTTTTCAGCGAAAAACGGAAAGACAATTTGATACTTTATGCAATAATGGATTGGGAAGCCCTGTGAATCCTGTCGGATTAATTGCATCTGCTTTCCGTCCTTCCGATGATGCAACTGTTTTTCAATTTCTTGTACCTTCTAATTTCTTTGCTGTTTCGTCTCTGCGCAAAGCTGCCGAAATTTTGACCAAAGTAAACAAAAACATTGAATTAGCAACAGAATGCAACGATTTGGCACAAGAGGTAGAAACTGCTTTGAAAAAATATGCTACATTCAATCATCCTCAGTTTGGAACTATTTACGCCTACGAAATTGATGGATTTGGCAACAAACATCTCACTGACGATGCAAATGTACCCAGCCTGCTTTCAATGGCTTATCTTGGTATTGTTGACATAAACGATCCAGTTTATAAGAATACCAGAAATTTTGTATGGAGTCAGAGCAATCCTTACTTTTTCAAGGGAAAAGCCGGTGAAGGTATTGGAGGCCCACATATAGGCTACGATATGGTTTGGCCCATGAGTATTATGATGAAAGCTTTTACCAGCCAAAATGATGAAGAAATAAAAGCTTGTGTGAAAATGCTTATGGATACTGATGCCAATACTGGTTTCATTCACGAATCTTTTCACAAGGATAATCCGGAAAACTTTACCAGATCATGGTTTGCATGGCAAAATTCCTTGTTTGGAGAACTGATAATCAAATTGGTAAACGAAAACAAAACTTATTTGCTCAACAGCCTTTAACCAATTTTTATTTTACAATTTCAGGTAAAAACTAAAAAGGCAAAAACAAAATTAAAAAAAGAGGGTGTCTCAAAAGGGCACTTTCTTTTTATTCCATTAAACAGCTAAATGAAGGGTTAAATTCTTAGAGATACCCAGTTTTCCTGACTTTCTGCTTATGCATGTTCAGGTTGAAATTTACTTCAATCCTGAATTTCCTTAAAGTTTGTAACACAGACATTGCAATGGTAAGCCGTTGAGGTTCTCGACTTCATAGATACTTATTTTTATAATATCTTCGGTATCGGCAAGATAATACCCTTAATATTTTCACGTACACCTACATTGGACAACTGAAATAATCTTCCTTTTGGTCGTAAAAAAATTTTTGAATATCAAAAGTGTAGTTTGTAAACGTTTTTTTCTGTTCTTTGAAAATAGTTGTTCTTGACAAAAGGTTCAATGTCTATTATTTGTCAATCTCTGAAGTAAATTGGCGTAACAAAGTAAGAAATTTCTAAAAAAAAATAACTCGAAACTTAAACCATCTCCAACTCCAATTCTTTATTTTCCCGTGCAATTTCTGCAAATATCAAACTGGCTGCGATTCAAGAGTAATTGTTTTCGAAAAGAATTTGCCTTATCGGAATGCCAGCAAGCATGAAAAGTAGCCATGCGGATATTCCCAAAAGAATATTCTGACTTTTTATCATAGCAACACGGCAATACTTCGCCCCTTGTATTAATTACTGCTCCTCCTAACAATCGACTGCATCGGTTGGGTTGCGAAAATTTGAGTTCAAATTTTCCGCATTCAGTTAGACGATATCGCGCATAACGACTGTTTTCCGGAATTTGTGAATTTCCATTTTCAAAATCACAAAACTGTGCAGATTTAAAACTGAGTTTGTCCACTTTCATCATTTTCGCTATTTGTTTCATTTCTCCCATCTGATGTTCATTGGACTTCAGAACCAAAAACTGTATTTCTATCATTGGAGTAAAAGACTTTAACTGTTTTTTCCAAACTGAAACTTTATTGATGCCATCAAACACTTTCTGCAAGTTTCCACCTTTGCGATACATTTCATAAACTTCCTGCGTTGTACCATCTACCGAAACAATCAACTTATCTAATCCTGACTGCACGACATTTCGAGCAGTTTTTTCAGTTAAGAATTGTCCGTTGGTCGAAACGGAAGTAAAAAGTTTCCTTTCATGGGCAAAGTGAATCATTTCTGTAAGTTGATTGTTCAAAAAAGGTTCACCTTGAAAATAAAATTGTACATGCAGCAAAGTTTCTTTCAATTCTTCTATTAAATTTCGGTAAAGTTCCAAATCAAAAAAATTTCCTTTCCTTTCTGTTGATATTGAATTTTTCAGACCAACGGGACATTCTGGACATTGCAGATTACAAAAATCGGCCGGCTCAACCGATATGAAAAACGGACTCAACTTCACAGTTCGATTCAAGCCCAAAAATGTAAATGAATAAGCGAACAGGAACCTAACAAAATTGACAATACGAGAAAAACTTAAATATGACAACCAATGAAATAAATGGCACGTTTTTTGAAATTTTAAATTCATCTTCTTTCTCCTTGTTAAATACTGTTATTTGCGAAAAGCAAAAACTTTTCAAAACTGAAAAATGTTATCATTATAAAAATTCTGAAAAGATTTTCTGCAAAATAAAGAATAATTGGACAAAAAATAATAACTTTGGCTTCTGAATATGATTTATATCGAAATATTTAAGGTTAACAATAAAAAAATTTAAAGTATGAAGAAACATTTATTTTTCGCCATTTCTGTGGTAATGGCAGTGTTATTAAGCTCTTGCAGTAAGAACATGGGAGCACTTGATCCCAGTAATTTTAAGTGCACTCCTAATCCGCTCGAATTAAAAGGTGGAAAAGTGGATGCCGTTATCAATGGAACTTTTCCGGTAAAGTATTTTAATAAAAATGCAACGGTTACTGTGACACCTGTTTTACGATTTGCAGGTCAGGAAGTTAAAAGCGCTCCGGTAACTTTTCAGGGAGAAAAGGTTGTAGGCAATAACAAAACCATTTCTTTCAAAGCCGGTGGTTCCTATACCATCAATGCTTCCTTCAACTATGTACCTGAAATGGCCAAGTCGGAACTTTATCTCGACTTTACGGCTACCGTAAAAAACAAAACTTATCAAATTCCAAGTGTTAAGGTTGCTGATGGAGTGATTGCTACAGCAGAACTTGTTGCAGTGAATGCCTCACAAATGAACACAGCCATAATTCCCGACAAGTTTCAACGTATCATCAAAGAAACGCAGAATGCTGACATCAAATTCCTGATTGAAAAATGGGATCTTCGTCCCAACGAATTGAAAAAAGATGAAGTAGTTTCTTTGGTTCAAAAAATTAAAGAAGTCAAAGATGCTCAGAATAAACAAGTTTCTTCTTTTGAAATTTTGGGTTACGCTTCTCCTGATGGCCCAATTGATTTGAACACTAATTTGGCAGAAAAACGTCAGGATGTAACTTCCGATTACATTAACAAACAAATGAAGAAACTCAAAACGTCCTTAAAAATCGATACTAAATTTACTGCTGAAGATTGGGCCGGATTCCAAGAATTGATGGAAAAATCCAATATTCAGGATAAAGATGTGATTCTTCGCGTACTGTCCATGTACACCGATCCTGAAGAACGTGAACGTCAGATTAAAAACCTTTCAGTAGCCTATACCAAAATTGCTGATGAAATTTTACCCGAACTTCGTCGTTCACAGTTGAAACTCACCGTTGACGTTATAGGAAAATCGGATGCCGAAATTATGCAGTTAGCATCAAATGATCCTTCAAAACTGAACTTGGAAGAATTGCTTTATGCAGCCACACTGACCAATGATGCCAATGCAAAAGCTGCCATCTACAAAAAGGTTACCGAACTTTATCCAAATTGCGTTCGCGGGTTCAATAATTTGGGAGCTGTTTACTTTCAACAAGGAAAACTGGATGACGCATCTGCCATGTTTACAAAAGCCATGCAGCTTGATCCAAATTCTCCCGACGTAAATTATAATTGTGCACTCATTGCATTGGCTAAAAAAGATCTTTCCAAAGCTGAAGAATTATTGGGAAAAGCTGCCGGAACTTCTGGCGACTTGAGCAAAGCGCTGGGAACACTTTATATTATGAAAGGTGATTATGCCAAAGCTAAAACTTCTTTCAAAACAAACGATGTCAATAATAACGTAGCTTTACTTCAGATTTTGAGTGGTGATTACAATTCGGCTCGTAAGACCTTGTCTGCCATTCAAACTCCGGATGCCACCACAGCCTATCTGAGCGCAATCATTGGTGCACGTACAAACGACAGAGAAACTGTTTATTCAAATCTGAAATTGGCTATCAGCAAAGACAAATCAATGGCTAAAAAAGCTTTGAACGACATTGAATTTGCAAAGTTTGTAACCGATCAAACTTTCCTGTCAATAGTTCAATAATGAAAAAAAGCTTGTTTTAAAAAAGGGGATGCCTCAAATGAAGCATCCCCTTTTTATGTATTTTATTATCCTACTCTGTTTTATTAAAAATTATCCAAAAAAATTAAACATTTACAC
This sequence comes from Bacteroidales bacterium, assembly GCA_012517575.1. GTDB lineage: Bacteria > Bacteroidota > Bacteroidia > Bacteroidales > Paludibacteraceae > MVYY01. The sequence continues at coordinate 9,430 of JAAYUQ010000154.1, forward strand.
CTAAGAGTTGATTTAGCACATACCCAATAAAGAAAGAAAAAGCAGCTACTCCCAAACTGATGGTTGTCATTTCGATAAAGCGTGGCTTAAAAGAAAGATTTTTTGCGACAGAAATATAATAATTGAAACAAAAAATAATCAAAACCGCAATAGAAAGCGTCACCACTAAGGCTCCAAATTTGCTGGGCATCAACAAAAATGGAAGTATCAACAAAATAACAGTCAGAAAATAGCTAATACCCGTATAAACTGCAGATTTTGCTGCACGACTGTCACCTTCAGCTTTTGTAGAAAGATAATCGGAAGCAGCCATGGAAAGGGCTGCAGAAATTCCTGTAACCAACCCGGCGAGTGAAATTATTCTGGTATTTCCCAAAGCCAGCGTAAAACCTGCCAAAGCTCCCGTTAATTCTACCAATGCATCATTTAATCCTAATACGATGGAACCCACATATTGAAGCTTTTCTTCATCCAGCATAGCCAACAACTGCTGTTCATGTGCATTCTCCTGCTCCGAAAACAATTTGGTTTCAGGATAAACAGTTGACAATTCATCATAGAGTTTTGAACCCGTTCCTTCTCTTTTTTCCATTTGTTTCAACACAAAAGAAAGTCCCAACAAACGCGCCATAAAAACTGTTCGACGTATTCTTGCGTAATCAGGTTTAACCTTTATTCCTGATTTGTTCTCCCAATATTTGGAATGTTCGAGTTCCTGCTCACCGATTTCTCGCAATATCCTCGCATTATTCTCATCCTTACAACTATCAGCCAGCTTTAAATAAATAAGATGCTCGGTAAGTTCTGTCCTTTGAACTTCTAAAATTTGCTTTTTTGTCTTGTCCATTTTACGTCTGTTTTAATCATATATAAATGACATGAGGCTTGTTGTTTTAACAACATGATTCTGTAAATGTTTAATCGGTATGAAGCTTTTATATCCTAAAAAATCCTTACAAAATATCCGACAAATTTGCTAAAAGTATTGGAAATAAAAAAGCCCATATTTCATAAATTAACGAAACAAGGGCTTTAAAAATTTAGTGAAGAGAAATTTTATTTTTCTATTGAAAGTAATTCAACTTCAAAAATCAACATTGAAAATGGTTTTATTTTACCCTGATCGGCACTTCCATAGGCCAATTGGTATGGAACATAAATTTTGAATTTAGAACCCACAGGCATTAATTTCAAAGCTTCAGTCCAACCTTTAATCACCTGATTAACATAAAATTCAGCGGGCTCGTTTCTCTCAACGGAACTATCAAATACAGTTCCATCAATTAAAGTTCCATGATAATGAACTTTTACTTTGCTGCTATCGGTTGGCATAGGGCCATTGCCTTTTTTGATAATTTCATATTGCAAGCCACTTGGTGTAGTAATCACCCCATGTTTTTTTGCATTTTCACGCAAAAACTTCTCGCCGGCTTCCTTATTGGCTCCATACTGTTTTTCCATTTTCTTTTCCTGAAGACTTTGCATAGTTGATTGCAAATATCCACTGGCTTCTTGTGGAGTCATTTTAATATTAGAACCTTTCATTCCATTGATTAAACCTTGTTTAACCAAATCGATATTGACCGTTAAAGAAGAGTCACCCATCAATCCGCTTTTGCTTTGTTCTTTCAGAGAGGATCCGATCTGGGTACCGATACTGGCCAGTTCCATGTTTTCTTTGTCCACTTTCGATTTCAAACCATCGTTAATTCCTTTTAACAAAGAATTTAAAGCTTCTCCGGTTGAATCTCCTTGCAAATAGTAATTTTTGATTCCGTCACCATTGGCAACGCCAAAAGCATAATTCAAGCTATCGATTTGTGATTTTAGAGTCGGTTTACCGGGCTTATCGTTTTTACATGAAGAAAAAGTGAAAGTAGCGAAAATAGCTACCAGAAGAAATAAATTTAATTTTTTCATCTTACAAAAATTATATGAGATTTTATTGTAATGTCTTATTCATTGGAATTATTGAACACTGTCAGTTTTTTGATCACTGGGAGCCGGTTGAGGCTGGTTAACGGGTGCTTGTTGAGCCGATTTTTTTGCCTGCAACTGAGTCATTGTTTTTTGCAGATACTCCTGAGCCTGTTGAGGTGTCATACCGCCATCGAAACCATGAAGTCCGTTAACAAGACCAAGTTTAAAAAGTTTGGTATCGAAAACCAAAGTTGAATCGCCCATCAACCCGTGTTCTTTCTGATATTTCAGAGAAGTTCCAATTTGATAACCCAACTGATACATCTGATTTCCAGATTCTTTACTGGAATAAGCTTTGTCTAAAGCATTTATCAAAGCTTTGATGGCTTCATCTGAAGAATCTTTCTGTAAGTAGTAATTTTTTATCCCTTCTCCATTGGCAAGACCCAACGTGTAATTGAGACTGTCATTTTGAGTTTTTAACTTGACATCTTTCGCTTCGTATTTTTTACTACAAGAAGCCAACACAAAAACGGCAAGAACCGTTATCAACATAAAACCGATTTGTTTTTTCATTTTGACTGACTTAATTTTTATGATACAAAAAATTTATAGTTTATTTTTTAGCTGGATTTATTTGCAATAATTCTACTTCAAATATCAGTGGCGAATAAGGGGGAATAACACCTCCGGCACCCTGTTCGCCATAAGCAAGCTCGTAAGGAATATAAAATTTATATTTTGAACCAACTGTCATCAATTGCAAACCTTCGCTCCAACCGGGAATTACCTGATTGAGAGCAAAAACGGCAGGTTCTCCCCTGTCAATAGTACTGTCAAACTTAGTACTGTCGGGAAGAAAACCTTGATAATTAACTTTTACCGTATCATTGATTGAAGGCTTTGGACCATTAGCACATGTTAAAATTTCGTACTGCAAACCACTTTCAGTAGTTATCACACTTTCTCTGGTTTTATTTCTTTCCATAAAAGCAATAGCTGCTTCTTTTTTCTTAGCAGACTCTGTAGCTTGGGCTTGTGTTATATATTCACGAAAATACTTATTTGCAAAAGCTGAAGTCATTAGGGTGGAATCTTTTTTCATGCCGCTAATAAATCCTTGAATTAACCAATCTATATTGAACTGCCCACCGGGAATAGTTTTCAAATTTTTAATAAAATCTGCTCCTACGCTCACACCCAAAGCATAACTCATGGAATCGATATTAGTGGTAAGTTTTTGTACAGGAGCTTCTTCTGTGATTTTTTTTGGTTTTTTGGCTTCTGCAGAAGTAATCAAGAAAATTGCCGATAATGATAAAATAAGAATTTTTTTCATTTTTGTGGTGAATAATTGATTTTTAGTATATTAAAACTTCAAAAATTTCAGCAAAGATAACTGATTTATTGCATTCCAACATGTTAATTTTTCAAAATTATCGTGCAGAGACCACAATTGGAATTTTTAACTGCTTTTTCTCTCCTGTTTCTGGTTGAATCATCTCAAAATAGAGTACATAAATTCCTGCATTGGCTATTTTTCCGTTGTCGGTGCGACCATCCCAAGAAAAAAAACCTTCAGTTGAAAGCAATGCATTGGAAACCAACTGAAAAACTTTTGTCCCCGTTGCATTCAAAATTTGAGCATTTGCCACAAAACCTTCCCTCGGCGTGCGATATTTTATGAAACAGACATCATCTGTCCCATCGTTGTCTGGAGAAAAAGCTTCTGGTTCTGCCCACAAAAATTGTCTGCTTGAAGAAATACTTTCAATTTCCCTATATTGAGAATTTTTATAGCCGGGTGTTCCGTATTTTACCTCGGAAGCTGCCGAGTGCCAACTTTCGGCCGACTGTGTGGGCAAATCAGGATTTATTCGCTCCAGTGCAACACCCTGTCGATTTTTTATCATGATGTGGTGCCACTTTTCATTATATGTCAATTCATCATAAACGGTATCGGCTTTTAAATTGGCAAGAACAATCGTACTTTGCTCATTGTTGAGCGTAGACCACGAAATGGTAACGACACTCCCGTCGTTTTGCAGGCCAAAATAATTTATTACCGAATCGGCATCCTGACACGCTGCCAGATAACTTCCAGCTGCCAAGAGTTTTCCGTCTGGGATATGACTCAATGTATTGAATGAACCATCGGATTTACGTGTTGTTAAGGTGATACCCGAAACATCCAACGTTTTAGCTGAAGCATTATAGATTTCGATGTATTCGGTAGCCAAGGGAGGAGCATTAAACATAACCTCGTTCAACAACAAATCTCCCAATGCTAAAGGTTCAATAATACCCGTTTGTTTGATATTGTCAATCAAAACGTTTCCGGCCAAATCAGTTACTTGCAAAAGTTCAAACGTATAAATTTTCCCTTTATCGAAATTTTCATTCAGCGTCAACTTAACCGAATAAGGTTTGGTAGAGAAAACATCGATGTCTTTGGGAGTAATTTCATTCCCGTTCAAAAGAAAAATGACGTTGGATAAGTCAACCGGTTCAGAAAACTGCAACTGTAAAGTGTCAGGTTCAATTATGGAAAGTTTTTCCCAAAAAGGTGATTTTTTATCCACGGCTTTTTTCCCTGTTGCTGCAATATCATCGAAAAAATAAGCTGAGGTAGTTGTCGTCGTGTTGGAATAAAGCAAACCAACATACGCACTGCTTTCAATCGCTGTATCCTGAACAGTCCCTTCAAGCAAAAAATCACTTTCGCTGGGCAGTTTACTGAAAAGAGAAAAATTTCCCAGAGAATCACGCGTTACTTTTACCAGAATTTCTACCTGCGTACCATCGGTACGTTTGTCGGTACCATCAATAATTTTGATTTTTGAAGTGCCCTGCTGTCTCCACAACGACACATCGTCCTGCGTATCACCAACTTTTACAAAATAAGCGTTTCCAACATTATCGGGAGAACTCGAAATAATATAGAAAACCGAATAATTGGAAGCAGAAGTTGAGTAATTTATTCGGAACCATGCTTTCCATTCGGCATCATAAAAAACTTCCGATGGCGTAAACAAATAAGAAACGGAAGTTGATGGAGCATTGGATTGTAACTGAAAATTATCATTGATTATAAAATTTTCTGTCATACCCGTCCATGAAGGATCTTCAGTAAAATTTCCATCAGAAAAGTTATCATATACTTGCCCGAAAGAAAAAAGAGGCAGGAAATACATAAAAATAAGGCAGGTTTTCTTCATTTTTTATGAAAATTCTATGAATTAGATTAATTTTGTACCGAAAAAGAAGATGAATTTTTTTTAAGACAACATGCTACAAAAATAAAAATTTCTTAACAAAGAAAATCACTTGCAAGCATATTTCTTTTTACCAAACATACAAATAACCAAAATTTTACAACAATGAGAGTAGCAATTGTAGGCGCCAGCGGAGCTGTTGGCCAGGAATTTTTGCGCGTTTTAGCCGAACGCAATTTCCCATTGACTTCCTTGAGCCTGTTTGGCTCATCCCGTAGTGCGGGCAGCGTATATGATTTTAAAGGAGAAAAACTCACCGTAAAAGAGTTAAAACATAACGATGATTTTAAAGACATTGATTTAGTATTTACATCTGCAGGAGCCGGAACCTCCAAAGAATTTGCCGAAGATATTACAAAATATGGAGCAGTGATGATCGACAATTCTTCCGCTTTCCGTATGGAGAACGATGTTCCGTTGGTCGTTCCGGAAGTGAAT
>JAAYUQ010000155.1 GCA_012517575.1 Bacteroidales bacterium
CAACATAAAAAACCTGATTTACTTCATCGTAAATAATACCTAATGGCGCATCGAATTGAGCATCACGCAGTGCGCCATCGGAATAACCCGGATTCCCCGGTCGACCGGCGAATGTAGAAACTTGCCCTTGGGGTGTTACTTTACGAATGCAGTTGTTCTCCGCATCGCATACATAGAAATTATCGTCCTTATCAAAAGCACCTTGCTGTGGAGTATTGAAGAGTGTATTTCCCACTCCAACACCATCTTGAAATCCGGCTTTCTGTTTACTGCCAACAAAAGGCTGGGGCTTTTCAAAAGCTTTTTTGTCAAAGTTGTAATCCATTCTGGCAATATAGTGCTGATTTCTGACTACTATGTATGCAAAATTTCCACTCGGAGCAATTTGTATACTGAACTCCCAACCATTATCCTGTACCAAAAAGTAATAGTTTGTTCCTTCCTGTCCATCGGTATTGAGATGGCTTGCATCAGGTCCTCCATATTTCCAAATCGATCCTGAGCGATCAAAAACCTTATATACTTGCGATTTTTCATAACTGTTGAACCAATATTCTCCCGAAATAGGATGAATAGCTCCACCATTGCATTGTTTATGATGCATAACAGGTTGCCAGTAATTTTGTGGAAAACGATGGGTTATTGAATCACGGACAAGAATAATAGTCCCAATGCTGTTCCAATTCCCATCATCATTGGCAATAATCATGGTGTCACCAATGCTGTTCGCTACCATTTGTCCATTTTGTTTTTTGAGTGTAAAAGCTATGGTTCGCGGACGATTAACACCATTTCCAGCCCTGAAAAGTGTGGAAACTTGCTTGTTTTGCATATCGATGAAACGTACAGACCCATTGGACCAATTTCCATCTCCAGTAGATTCTTCTATCAGGAAAAAATTACGTGCCGTTCCTTCTGCAGTTTTCTCATCAAATGATAACCACGAGGGTGTATTAAACTGAGCTTTGCTAAAACTGCCATCTATCACGGCTGAATTTCCATCCTGGTCGGTAAAGCCAAGAAAAGTTGAAACATTTTGCGTAAATTGATAAGTGAAATCCTTACTAAATGTTTTTTCTTGCACTTGATCACCTTCACCAACCTTCACCTGAATTTTCGTAGATATCAACTCGCCCCCATAGTGTGGTTCTCCTTCCTTGAGCAACGATGGCACAATAACATAAATAATAGTACCTTCAGGATTTACGCCTATAACAGCTGCCTTTTTATTGTTAATAATTACATTAATTTTTGACTTATCCGAGCCAAAATTGCTTCCATAAATCAACATCTGAGTCGCCACTCTTCCCGAGTCGGGAGCGAAATGGTCAAGTACAACGGGTTGGTCGGGCTTGTATGGCACATCTTCGATTTCTGTTGAATCTTTACAAGAAGTAACAAAAAGCGAAAATGCGAAACAAGGTAGCATCACGACCCACCAAAGTTCTGTTCTTTTCCGTTTTTTCATTTTGTGTTAAAAAATTGATTAAATAAATATGAATTGCTATAATTGAATTAGAGATTGCGAAATTTCTTTTTTTCTAATACCTTTTATTAATACTATACTGATTGATTATTCACTAAAATATATTGTATGTAATATGCAAAATTATCTTTAGTTTTACGTAGCCTTTCCTCCTCGCTACACATCGGATGTACCTAAATCAGTTGATAATAAGAAAATATCATCCTTTCTAATAAAGGAGTAGATTTTATTATCATTACACACGGCGTTCACAAGCGAATTTTGTTCGCTATTTTCTTGTTGGAAATTGCATTCATTCAATTTATCTGAAGACGAACGCGTAAACAAATAAGGACCTGAAAAAATAAGAGAAAATGTAGAAGTAGGAAGGAATATATTAAAACTTGATTTGCAAAAATCCGTTTTAAAATTTGATTTTGTTGAAGTATTTATTGTTACCAACAAACACAGAAAGGTACAAAAAAATATTATTCGAGTATTTTTCCTGTTTTTCATATTGATTAGACTGTTCGCTAATTATGCCCCAAAAGTAAAAAAACCTAAATTAATTCTTGGGTTACAAACAGGGTTACAATAGAAAAATATCAGTAATTTTGCTCGAAAATGTGGTAAAATTTACTTAAACCTGATAATCTTCACCGGTGAGTATTTTATGATTTCGTTTATAATTGTTCAGGAAAGTTTTGGCTTCTTCTTTTTTCCCCAATTTATTAAATGATTTTACACAAATATTTAAAACTTCATCGTTTAGGGGCTCTACTGAAAAATAAGTACCAGAAATAGAGATGACTTTCTGATACTGTTTTTCTCCATATAAATAAATAACATATTCTCTTAACAATTTTTCCAATTTCTCTTCCTCCCGTGCTTTGTAATTATCCAATCCAACATCATGCACATTGGAGAGAAACGAACCATTTTTAACAAGAGCTACCACCTGCTCCAACAAATCAGGATACGATCCTTGATCTGAATTTTGCAAACGCTGCAAAATATCGGAATATTCGAGATAATCGCAATAAAAAGGCGACTCAAAGACAAAAAACCACTGATGATTTTGATGAACAAGTGAAATGCCATCGATGTCTTCCAAAATATTTCTCAATCTGTTAATGGTTACTCCTCGGATATTTTTTGCACTATTTGTATCTTTGTCCGACCACAAGGTTGAAGTTAATTTCTCAGTAGAAATTCCAGCTTCCTCTGTTGTATTCAACAAAAGCAATAAGAACAAAGCTCTTAGTTTCATGCTGAAACGATAACTAATATCCTTGCCTTTAGCATCATAAACTATAAAATCACCAAAAACATAAACAGCCGATGGACGAGGTACCTTCTTTTCAATCTTTTCTTCAGGCAACCAATAAGTAATTTTTTGTTGCTTATGCTTCTTATTTCTGTAAAAGAAATGCCACAGAGCAAACCATAATGCGGACAAAACAAAAAGGACAATAACCACAAAAAATACGATTCTCGATTTTTGAATAGGCGCAAAACTATCTAATTGAGCTTTTGAAATAGGAGGAGATAACAACGAAAAAATTTGTACTTGAGTTAAATTATTCACGGTAAGTTCTTGAACAACAACATAAAATTCATTCATTTGCTTATTATAAAACAAATTAACCGAAGTATTCGTATCTTCCGAATTGAAGTTGATAGAATCGCTTGTTACTTCGTAAGAACCATCTGCTAAGCTGAAACGATAAAGATAACCTACAGTTTTGGCAATGTGATGCGCATAACATAAAGCATAAAAATATTTTTTATCATCACTCAATATCAAATTACTGCTGGGTACAAATTGCATTTTTGGAACATCTTCCAAACGCCATAAGTTGGTTACTGTTTTTGCTTTTAAATCTAATACATATAAATCGTAAAGGTTATGTCCTCCATGTTCCTCTCTTCCTGTTTCATTACCAAAACCACCAAAAATCAACTTTTCATCCGGTCGTATCCCGTCGCCCACAGCGGAATAGAAACGAGGCGAAATATTATCGCCTTTGAAATTGACTACTGTCCAACGTTTCGATTCAGGTTCATAAAAAGAAATTTTATTGGAGTATGTATGATTCTCAAATCCTCCAAACTGATATAAATCTCCTGCAGAAGAGTAAAACGTATTACTGTGAAGCAACAATCCTTTTTCGCCCTGCCAAACGCTATTTTTAATTTTTCTGGTCTCGATACGGTTATAGCGCGGATAATAGTAAATTGCAGAATCATTGCCATCAAAGCCAATTCTGTTCTCTGCTTCATCATAAGTAACATTCACTTCATTTTTCACCGTGAATTTAGATTTGGCTTGCCAGTAAAAGTGCTTATTGACAATCCATTCAGGATTTTTCACAAGAGCTTTAATTTTTCCTTTTTCATCAATTGCAAAATCACCTTTCGATTCACTCAACGGGAAAAAATATGATTTTCCATTCCCCGCTGTAATGCGTAAATTTTTTACCAACATTTGAGGAACATCCAAATTCAAACCATAGAGTCCAAATGCAAACTGTAGTAGAGAAGGATTTTCTAATCCCACGGGTGAACAAGAATACTGCTTATTTCGGATGGTAATTAAGGCCTTGTCTTGTATTAAATCAAAATGAATATTGATATGTAAAGTATTCTTTTTATCTATATCTTCTTTTATAACAGGAATTTGAACTGATTTATGCGTAATAGGACTGTGAAAATCGAGATACATACTGTCTATTCCATAGAAATTGACAAAAACAAATTCCACTTCCTGCCTTTTATTATTAATTACCCTGAAAATGTGTCCAAACTGATCACTGTTCCAGATAGATAAATCGAAACTAATGGTAAATTTATCTTCAAATTTCTGAAGTTTATCCCCGAAAAGGACAAGAGAAGTTCGCTTATCTACTTTTTCCTCGCTGGAAGTAAATAAAAGTCCGCCCAATGATTCTTCTGCATAAGAACATACAGAGCAAATACAGAAAACAATAATAATTTGTAACTTTTTTATGATTTGCACGATTAGTTGGATTGATAAATCAACTTGTCTTCCATCATTTTTATATAATAACCACCCAGTACCGACCTTGCCCGAAATGAAACATGTTCGGGTCGATCTGTCCAATACCAGTCTGACATGGGAATGCGGTCTGTTGTTTCATTTACAAAACGATAAAGTGGTCTGATCAACTGTTGAAAATCGGACGTATTGCGTGCTAAAGTTGCCGACCATACAATCCAGTCAGCTTTTGTGTATTGATGTCTGCTATCCAGTGGTAAACCATATTTGTTTTGTATAGTCAAATAATAAGCTATTTCCTTTTCAGGTACTTCATGAGGGAAAGCGTTAATTTTCATTATTTTATCCCACACCAAATTATATTTTTGACTCCAAGTTCCAGGTTGGTCAAAAGCAAAGCGGTAATGATCACCATCATCAGCTTTTTTTACCCATTCCAAAGCCATTTGAGAAGCTAATGAAGTATATTTTCTTGCAATATCGTTCTTTCCTAACATATCGGCCAAACGTCCATAAGATGCAATACCCAAAATAGCTTTGATGGAAAGGTTGGCATTATGAGCAGACTGACCTGCAAAAACATCAGTACTCCCCTGATAATCTGGGTCAAATCCTTTTTTTACAAGAAAATCTGCCCATTGCGAGAGTGTTTCCCAATGTTGTTCTGCGTATTGCGCGTTTCTTTCCATAGTTGCAATTGCTGCCGTGAGAATAAGCATATTTCCGGACTCTTCAACAGGTAACACCGTTCCTCCTACTTGACCGTTGGCAATAGGATAAAAACCAATGTCATGAGGTGCATAAGTTTCTTTCCAGATTCCGCTTTCCACATAATAAAAAATCGGATTCAACATTCCTTTCAACAAATCTACATTATACAATAAAAACAAAGGTGCGGAAGGATAAGAAACATCTACAGTGGCTATCGAACCACTACTATAATTTTCTTTTGAAAGAAAAAGTAAATCTCCATTGGGAGCTTGTACTAATTTATGTGCCGATACAGACTGTCGGTAAGCCAACGCACAAAGCTCGGCATACTCTTTTCCACCGGATTTGATTGCCTCTTTCATAAGCGTATTATCAAATTTATTACAAGCCTTCATGAGAGATTTGTATTCCTTTGCCGCTGTCGAAAACAAATCGATAATATTTTTATCACCCCTTCTGTTCCAATAGGGACGAAGGTTAACACCAAAATATTGGATGGAATAAATATCGTCATAACCCAACATAAAATAACCACTCTTCACTCTTCTGACTTTTCCCAATGAACGGGAAAAAGCAAGTCTGTTCTGATCATCAGGCGAAGGGGGAATATTTTTGCCCAAAGTACCGGATTTTTTAAAATCAGAACGCATAGAATATCCATTACCAACTGCTGAGTTCGTACGTTCTTTTGGCGCACACAAATAAAAATATCCCCAATCAATACGTACATTATCGCCTTTCTTACCCAAAATATTCTGCTGTTTACTGCCTGTTTTTAAATAAAGCAAATTTCCTTTTTCAAAAGTTTCGCTTTTGCTTGCCTGATTATATACGTTCAGAGCCCACGCTGTACCAGCTTCCAAATAAAGACTGACTTCGTGGGATTGATTGTCGGTTGATGAAACCTGATAAGAGATATAATTAATGGGACGAGAGAGCAAATCCAAATCATTCATCAACAATGGAGCAGTAAAAGTCAATTGTAACTTGACAGGACCACAAGTAAAATGGAAAATTGTTTGAGTAGGAAGTGCCTCAACCGAGTCCTGAATTGCAGTTTTTGCAAAACAAGCCTGACTTTCAATTTCCTCATTTAGACCAAAATCGAGAAATGCGTCTCCTCCTTTATTCCGACAATGGGCAGCAATGATATTCTTTCCTTTCTGCAATGAAGAAACAACTTCTTCCGAAAGTTCCTGCGTTGCATTATCCTGACACTTATCACTTATTCTGACAACTTCTATTCCGTTAATGTAAATTTCTACATCATCATCATGAGAATATTCTAGAAAAATTTTTTTACCCGACAAATCATTATCTAATGTAAATTCTCTCCTTACCCATATATTCTCGCTTTCCCAACCGGTATTAATGTTTTGATTTTCGCGCTTACCGAAAGCAGCTTTTCCTGTCTTCCAATTTTTGTCGTTAAAATTTCTTTCTATCCATTTTTCCGGAGGCATTTCATTCACATAACGAGCAGTCCAATCCTCACTTTCAGACATTTTCTCCAGTGGCTTCAAAAGATTATTTTCAATTCCCATAAAACGGTATGTTTTCCCATCAACACGAACGGCTCCAAGCAATGGAAAATCTTTCCCTGTCCAATGACAGAGCTGTTGACGATATAAAGTATCGCCAAACAACCAAGCATTTGTATATGGATCAATAGTAATCAGCGGATATGCGGGAGCCCTCAACCGGCTTGAAATGTGCGATTCATTCTGTTCAGTACAAGCATAGATAAAAAGAACGAATAAAAAAAACGAAATTTTCTTCATGAATGGATGAGTTGTCTTTAATAAATAATTATTCAACTACAAAGTTACATTTTTTCGTGAAAGTATTCATTAAATTACAATTAATGTCGTAAAATAAACATTTCACTTATTGTATCATTCATTTTTCAAAAACAAAAACTAAAACAATTCTGATTTCAACAAATATAAAGTTCAATAAATTGTACCACAAACTTTTATAAGTTTTAATAAAATATAAATATTAAAAACAAAAATACAAAGTAATTGTATGTTATCAAAGAAAAAACGAAACTTGCTGGAAAAATTGAAAGGAAAGGGTACAAATTAGTGAATAATTGAAAATTTTCATCCATCACTAATTAACGAGTGTTTGATATAACAATTACATGCATTATCATATAAAAAATGATAATTAATAAGTTAATAAGGTTTATTCTTGTTGTTGAATATCGTTTATAATTGCTTATATCATATTCTTAAATCGAACTCATATGAAAAATGAAAATCAACATCGCTTTCACTAATAAAACAGTATCATAAATATCGAAAATCAAGATTTTACCTTTGATGGTTTAAAGAAGCGAAGTCGTAAAGCATTCAGCACCACCGTAACAGAACTGAAACTCATAGCTGCTGCCGCAAACATGGGACTGAGTTGCCAACCAAGTAACGGATAAAAAATACCTGCTGCCAAAGGAATACCGATAACATTGTAGAAAAATGCCCAAAAGAGATTCTCCTTAATGTTCCGTATCACGGCGTTACTCAGCCGAATGGCTGAAACTGCATCCATCAGGTCATTTCGCATCAGCACAACATCTGCCGATTCGATAGCAATATCGGTTCCGGCGCCAATGGCAATTCCCAAATCTGCACGCATCAAAGCCGGCGCATCATTAATGCCATCTCCTACCATTGCAACTTTTTTCCCTTCCTTTTGCAAATTTACAATGATTTTGTCCTTTTCCTGAGGTAACACTTCAGAAAAAACTGCTGTAATGCCCAATTGACGCTGAACAGCAGCAGCCGTTTTTTGGTGATCGCCAGTGAGCATGACAACTTCCAATCCCAAAGCTCGAAATTGATCCACAGCTTCTTTGCTGGTTGGCTTCAACGGATCGGCAACGGCAATCACTCCTAATACTTTTTCTCTTGAAGCTACAAACAAGGGCGTTTTTCCTTCTTCAGCCAGTTGTGTGGCAATCACATCGAAATCCTGTACATCTATTTTCTGCTCTTCAATTAATTGTCTGTTTCCTATCAGAAAATAATTTCCGCCAGCTTCAGCAACAATCCCTTTTCCGGGCAGTGAAGTGAAATTTTCAACTGCAAAGGTTTCCAGTTGTATTTTATCTGCTTTTTCTAAAATTGCTTCCGCTAAAGGATGTTCCGAAAGTTTTTCCAACGATGCAGCTATTTGTAGCAATTCATCTTGCATAATGGCTGATGATGGAATAATATCAGTAACCTGAGGTTTTCCCATTGTTAATGTCCCGGTTTTATCGAGTACCACTGTATTAATTTTGTGTGCCATCTCCAGCGAAGCTGCCGATTTTATCAAAATTCCGTGTTCAGCTCCTTTTCCTGTTCCAACCATAATTGCAACCGGTGTGGCCAGTCCCAAAGCACACGGACACGAAATTACCAGAACTGAAATGGCAATGGACAAGGAAAAATCAAAAGAATAACCCAAAGAAAACCAAACAATCCCAGCTACTAAGGCAATAAAAATAACCACAGGGACAAAAATGCTGCTTATTTTATCCGCCAATTTTGAAATTGGAGCTTTTGATGAAGAGGCTTCTTCCACCAATTGAATAATGTGCGAAAGAGTAGTATCATTTCCCACTTGAGTTGCTTTTAGCGTAAGATAACCGGATTTGTTAATGCTGGCAGACAATACTTTGTCGCCTCTCTGCTTGAAAACAGGGATACTTTCACCGGTAAGCGCCGATTCATCTACTGTGGAACTTCCGCTTTCCACCACACCATCCACAGGAATGCGCTGACCGGGACGAACAGCTACTATATCGCCTACTTTAACTTCCTCTGCCAGAACTTCCATTTCTGTCCCGTCTCTAATCACAGTTGCCGTTTTGGGGGATAAATCCATCAATTGGGTAATCGCCCGCGATGTTTGACTTTTCGATCGCGATTCGAGATATTTTCCAAGCGTAATCAAAGTCAAAATAGTTGCCCCCGATTCAAAATACATATTGTGAGCAAACTGATGCACCAACTCCGGTTGGGTATGTCCCAATCCGTATGCAATTTTGTACAATCCGTAAATTCCGTATAAAATGGCCGCCGAAGAACCTATGGCAATCAATGAATCCATATTGGGAGCAGCCTTAAAAAGCATTTTGAAACCGTTTCTGAAATACTTTTCGTTTACCATTGCAATGGGCAGCGTCAACAAAAACTGAGTAAAAGCAAAAATCATTGTATTTTCTTCTCCTTTGAAAAAAGCCGGTATATAAAAACCCAGCATGGAACCCATTGACAAATAAAGCAACGGAATCCAGAAACCAAAAGAAATCCACCAGCGTTTTTGCATTTCCTGCTGCTCCTTTTGAACAAAATCTATTTTCTTTGTTTCCCGATTCGCTGTTTGTTCTGAAATGGATTGTACATGCGCTTCGTATCCTGCTTTATCTACGGCTTCTTCTATTTTTTCAGTATTGACTGCAGATTCATCAAAATCTACTATCATACTGTTGGTCAGCAGGTTGACATTTACTTTTTTCACACCTTCCAGCTTCCCTACATCTTTTTCAATGTGAGCTGCACAGGCTGCGCAACTCATACCGCCAACATCAAATTTTTCGGTTTTCATTTGTCGTTGTATGAATATAATTTTTTTTTCATAAAAACAGATAAATCATCATTTGGTTCACATCTATCTCTAAAAAATTTATTTTCCCATCAAAGGGAATACAAAGTAAACATATAAAATTAATAAAAGTTAATTTTATCGATTCTCAAATCAAAACCCTTCTTTCTTTACGTCTAATCAATAAACAAACATTATATTTACTTCTAAAAATTCCAAACATTATGAAAAAACTTGTATTATTTGTGTTTTCACTGATACTCTTTTCAGGTATCGGTTTTTCACAGAACAAATCTGATGAAAATTTCCATCCTTCGTTACCGGCAGCGCTGGAAAATCTTACTCAGCGGGAGAAAGATTCCATCTTGCTCAATAAACTTTCGCCCGAACAACTGCTGGAGCTGAAAAAAGCAGAATTGGATAACGAGAAAAAAAAGATTGAAGGCAATGCACGAGAAGACATGCCACTTACAGGATTCCAAATTTTCATGATTGTGGTTGCACCTTTCCTTTTCGTTATTGTGTTGATATGGATTATTTATGCTGCAAAAAACAGGGAGTCGAAACGAAAATTTGATCTGTATATGAAAGCATTGGAAATGGGACAGCCTGTTCCTGAAGATTTTTTCCAGAAAGATAAAAAGGATAAGCCGAACTCCAATTTAAAAAAAGGTGTATTGTGGGCTGCCGTGGGACTTTCTCTGCTTATTTACTTCCTTATCACACACAATAATGATGGACTGATTGTAGGAATTGTTCCAACTTTTGTGGGCATTGGATATTTAGTAGTACATTTTTACGATCGGTCAAAAGAAAAACAACCAATTGAGCAGAATGAGCAACAGGGATGATCTGTATTGGATAACACAATTCACCTTGATAGGCGACAATAAAGCTTTTGAAAAACTCATTGGCAAATATCAATCGCCCATTCGCCGGTTCTTTCTGAACTTGACAATGGGCGATGCCTCATTGAGCGACGATTTGGCACAGGAAACCTTTATGAAGGCATTTGTAAATATTCACTCGTTTCAGGCTTTGTCCAACTTTTCCACATGGCTTTATCGCATCGCTTACAATGTGTATTACGACTCTGTTCGGACACGAAAACAATTTATTGAACTCAACGTACCAGAAGTTGATCTGTATCATCAAACCAACAATGCTTTTTCGGCAGAAAAAATTGATTTTTATAAAGCTTTACAACAACTGAAAAAAGAAGAACAAACTGCGCTCATTTTACATTATATGGAAGACAAAACCCAGAAAGAAATTGCAAAAATCATGAATTGCCCACAAGGAACGGTAAAAACATACCTGCTAAAAGGAAGAACCAAACTAATAGATTATCTAAATAATGAAAGTTATGACAAAAAATGAAAAGACAGAAGAAAAATTAAAAGAATTTTTCAAAACTTATAAAACGGAAATACCTGATAATGGGTTTTCTTCTAAAGTCATGCATCAACTGCCGACTGAAAAAGATCATTCATGGATTGTGTGGCTGATTGGTGCTGCAGGAACTTCGTTTTTGTTATTCTTTTACATCCATACCGGGATACTGCTGAATTTTATCGAAAATCTAATGATTATGCACTTCGATACGTTATTGATTTCAACAGCTGTTTTTCCGCTTATTTGTGGAATCGCAATTTTAGTATGGAGTAAAAACGAAAAAACTTTTTTCACTTGAAAAAATGACGATAAGAAACTAAAAAGAGAAGTCTACGATGAAGCAAACCTCTCTTTATAATTCTTTTTACCCGAAAAGTTGATTTAAAATCTTCTTTCCTTGATTTTAGCCTTTTTGCCGGTCAAATTTCTCAAGTAATACAGTTTTGCACGACGTACTTTACCGTGCTTGTTTACCGTAATACTTTCGATGAACGGAGAATCCATAGGAAAAATTCGTTCTACGCCTACATTACCGGACATTTTACGAACTGTAAAATGCTTCTTTCCGCCTTGACCTGCGATTTTAATGACATCTCCCTTAAATTCCTGGATTCTTTCCTTGTTTCCTTCTTTAATGCGATAAGCAACCGTAATGGTGTCGCCACTTCTAAATTCAGGATAAGTTTTAACTTCCTGTTCAAAAGATTGTTCTGCAATTTTTATTAAGTCCATCTCACTTGTTTTTTAAGTAACTACGCAATATACACAGACTTCCTCTATTCTGTCAGAGATTACGCATAATTGGTGTGCAAAAGTACTCTTTTTTTTGAAAATTACCAAAAACTCTTCATCTTTTTTATCAAATGTGTTTTTATAGATTTAAAGCTAAGTGTAAAAAAAATAGTTGTTTCGTTCTCATTAAAAGCTTAATTTGACATTCCTTTAAACAATAAAACAAATGAAATTCCGAAAATGAAAACTGGGAAAAGTCAGCAGTATTAATAACTCCTGTCTTTCATTACGAATTTCTAAAAAACAGGCAATAAAAATTCGATTTTTTTGGGTATCTTTGCAGGCTAAAAAAATAGCTCTTTAACTTATGCAAAAAATTAGAAATGTAGCCATAATTGCTCACGTCGACCACGGCAAAACCACTCTGGTAGACAAGATGTTGCTGGCAGGGCATCTGTTTCGCAACAACGAAAAAGTTGGCGAACTCATTATGGATAATAATGAACTCGAACGCGAAAGAGGAATAACCATATTGGCAAAAAATGTTTCCATTAACTACAACGGATATAAAATCAATATTATAGACACTCCGGGACACGCCGATTTCGGTGGGGAAGTAGAAAGAGTATTGAACATGGCTGATGGCGTTTTACTTGTTGTCGATGCCTTTGAAGGTCCCATGCCTCAAACCCGTTTTGTTCTCCAAAAAGCCATTCAAATGGGACTGATTCCCATTGTTGTTGTCAATAAAGTCGATAAGCCTAATTGCCGCCCTGATGAAGTTCAGGAAGCCGTTTTCGACTTAATGTATCATTTGGATGCCAATGAAGAACAGTTGAATTTTCACACTGTTTTCGGTTCAGCCAAACAAAATTGGATGTCGGATGATTGGAAAAAACCAACCGACAATATTTTGCCTTTGCTGGATGCCATTATCAAGTATATTCCTGCTCCTCTCTATCTGGAAGGCTCTCCACAAATGCTCATTACTTCGATGGATTATTCTCCTTACGTAGGAAGAATTGCTGTTGGCAGACTTCATCGGGGAACACTTCGTGAAGGGATGGACGTAAGTTTGGTGAGTCGCGATGGCAACATTTCAAAATCCCGTATCAAGGAGCTGCACACCTTCACAGGACTAGGAAGAACACGCACGGAAGAAGTAAAATCGGGCGATATTTGTGCACTGGTGGGAATCGAGGGTTTTGAAATTGGCGATTCCATTGCAGATGCTCTCCAACCGGAGCCATTGAAACCAATTGCAGTAGATGAACCTACCATGAGTATGGTTTTCACCATCAATAATTCGCCTTTTTACGGAAAAGAAGGAAAATTTGTTACTTCCCGTCATATTCATGAAAGGCTGATGCGAGAACTGGAAAAAGATGTGGCTTTACGCGTGGAAAAAAATCCCGACTCGGATATATGGCACGTGTACGGAAGAGGTGTTTTACACCTTTCCATCCTGATAGAAACCATGCGCAGAGAAGGTTACGAACTTCAGGTAGGACAGCCACAGGTAATTTTCAAAGAAATAAACGGCGTTCGATGCGAACCGGTTGAACAGCTAAGCATTAATCTGCCCGAAGAATTTGCCGGAAAAATCATAGAAATGGTAGCTGCCCGCAAAGGCGAAATGCTGAGCATGGAAATACTGAACGACCGCGTTCAACTGGAATTTCAAATTCCCTCTCGCGGTATTATCGGATTAAGGAATAACGTTCTTACAGCTTCAACGGGAGAAGCCGTGATGTCGCACCGTTTTCTGGAATACCAACCCTACAAAGGCGAAATTGAAAAAAGAAACAACGGATCACTTATTGCAATGGAGAGTGGCACAGCATTTGCTTATGCCATCGACAAATTGCAGGACAGAGGCAGATTTTTCATTTTTCCTCAGGAAGAAGTATATGCCGGTCAGGTTGTGGGTGAAAGCGCTAAAGAAGGCGACATTGTGGTGAATGTTACCAAGTCGAAAAAACTTACCAACATGCGTGCTTCCGGCTCTGACGACAAAATTAAACTCACGCCTCCGGTAGTTTTCAGTCTTGAAGAAGCACTGGAATATATCAAGGAAGATGAATATGTGGAAGTTACCCCAACAAAGATCCGCTTACGTAAAATTTATCTTGACGAGAATGAACGTAAACGCATGTCGAAAAAGTCGAATGTCCTGAGCGAATAAGTATTTTTTTCGGAACAAAAACCATTACATTAAAACGACCGGGACACAAGAAATATGAAGAAAAAAATATGCTTGTTGGGATGTTTTTTGTTTTTCTTTGTAATTGACTTGTTTTCACAATTTTCAATACAAGGCGGCATCAACAGGGCATCAGAAATTTATGTCGAAAATAGCGCTTCAGAAACGAATCTGCTTGCATTAAAAAATCTGACGGGATACAACATTGGAATTCTTTACCAAACTCCACAAAATGGTTGGGGCATTGCCACAGGCATTTCCCTCTCTCAAAAAGGCAGTATTATTAATTCTGACAGCTTGACAGATGTTTACCGACAGTTCAGTTATCTGGAAATTCCTCTGCATGTACGTTATAGTTTTTGTTTTGGAGATATAGGATTGTTTGGATTTGGAGGGGTTTATGGCGCATATGCTTTAAATGGACAAAAAATTTCAGAAACGCTGGAAAGCAGAAGCAAAGAAAATTTTACTTATCCCGATTTTAACAACCATATTGATTATGGCTACACCTTTGGAGCCGGCATTCAATTTTTTAAAAAAATTCAGATTCAGGCCACATGGAATCAGGGATTAAAAAGCCTAACCAATTATTTGAACGGTGAAAAGGAAGTCTTTTCTACAAAAAATAAAATATTTTCTGTCAATCTGTCATATTTATTTTAAGGACTTCTTTACTATAATATTTTTAATAGATTTAACCAGCACCGACAATAAAATTTAATTTCAATTTTTTGAAGGTCAGAGTATTTATTCAGAAATTTGGGAAAGTTCCTCTTTTTTTCGTACTTTTGCACTTCATTTCAAAAATTATAAATATCAGAAAACTAACAGTATGAACATTGTTAAAAAAGACCTCGATCAGAACAATGCAGTAGTAACCCTGCACGTTGAAAAAGCCGATTACGCCGAAAATGTTGAAAAAAATCTCCGCGATTTACGTAAAAAAGCCAATATTCCCGGTTTTCGACCCGGAATGGTTCCAATGAGCCTGTTGAAAAAAATGTATGGAAAATCTGTCATGGCTGACGAAATCAACAAACTGATTGCAGAAAAACTTTACGATTATATTCGCGAAAACGATTTGAATATATTGGGTGATCCGCTGCCAAACGAAACCGAACAGCCGGAAATAGATTTCAATGCTCAGGAAGAGTTTGATTTTGTTTTCGATCTTGGACTGGCTCCCGATTTTGAAATTGAATTGTCTAAAGATATCAAAATAAATTATTACAACATTGCCGTAACCGATCAAATGATTGAAGATCAAATAAAAAGCTATCAGCAAAGATTTGGTCGTTACGAAGAGTAAGAAACAGTGGAAGAAAACGATATGTTGCGAGGCGATGTTATTGAATTGGAAAACGGAGAGGAAAAGAAAAACGGAATGCAGGTTTTGGACGCCATGCTTACACCTGCCTACATCGCCGACCCTGAACAAAAAACACTGTTTTTGAATGCCAAAAAAGGCGAGGAAATTATATTCAATCCGGCCAAAGCATTCGGCAACGAAACAGAATTGGCTTCATTTCTGAAAATTTCTAAGGAACAAGCTAAAGAAATTACATCCGATTTCCGCTTCAAAATCAACAATATTACACGTTATTTGGAAAGTGAAATCAATCAGGAACTGTTCGACAAAGTTTTTGGAGAAAATACGGTAAGCGATGAACAGGAATTTCGTGAAAGAATAAAAGAAATGATCGCTAACAATTTGAAAGAAAATAGCGACTATCGATTTGGGATTGATGCCAAAAAAACTCTCGTGGAAAAATTCAAGGATCTGACCTTTCCTGATACTTTCCTGAAACGCTGGTTACTGAATTCCAATAAAAACCTGACCAGTGAACAAATAGATTCGGATTATCCAAAAATGATCGAAGACCTTACTTGGCAACTTATCAAGGAAAAGCTGATAAAAAAATATGAAATCAAAGTAAACGAAGAAGATGTTGAAAATTATGCCAAAGACTTTGCTAAAGCACAACTCGCTCAATATGGCATAAGTGGAACCAACGATGATATTATTACAAATTATGCCAAAAGTCTGCTTGAAAAGGAAGAAACTCTGAGAAACTTCGTCGAACGTGCGGGCGACAATAAAGTGATTGCAGCCATCAGGGAAGCCGTTGATGTTCAGATGAAAGAAATCAGTGCTGAAGAATTTGACAAATTGTTTGAAGAAAATTAAAAATTTTTCCGTGAATACTCTTAACTGCAAAACAAAAAACGGTTTAATTTGTTTTTATTGACGACTTTTTTAAGTCCCTATTTAAAAATAAACTCAAAAACCTTAAATGAAAAAGAAAGGAAACAATATGAATCAAAAAAATATAAGAAGCGATTTTCGCAATTTTGCAACCCGACATATGGGAATAAACGGATTAGCCATCGACCAGTATGCAGGCTTTATAAATGACAGTTACATTTCTCCCACCATCTTGGAAGAACGTCAACTGAATGTTACACAAATGGACGTTTTCTCCCGATTAATGATGGACAGAATTATTTTTCTGGGAACTGAAATTGATGATTATGCTTCAAACGTTATCGAAGCGCAGCTGCTTTATCTCGATTCGGCCGAACCGGGAAAAGATATTTCTCTTTATTTGAATACACCAGGCGGATCAGTTTATGCTGGACTGGGAATTTACGACACCATGCAGTACATTAGCTCAGATGTTTCTACCATTTGCACGGGCATGGCTGCTTCTATGGGCGCCATTTTGCTGGTAGCAGGAACCAAAGGAAAACGATTTGCCCTGAAACATTCGCGCATCATGATTCATCAGCCGATGGGTGGCGCTCAGGGACAGGCTTCCGATATTGAAATCACAGCCCGAGAAATACAAAAAATGAAACAGGAACTTTACAACATTATTGCTGAACATTCGGGGAATTCGTTCGAGAAAATCGAAAAAGATGCTGACCGCGATTATTGGATGACTTCACAAGAAGCACTGGAATACGGCATGATAGATAAAGTGCTGATTAACGAGCGAAAGAGCAAAAAATAAAATCGATATTATGCCAAAAAACGTTAAACATTGCAGTTTTTGCGGCCGTAGTGATGCTGAAGTCGAATTTATGATTTTAGGGCAGGACGGCGTGCAAATTTGTAATGAATGCGCCATTCAAGCAGCTGAGATTGTCAGAGAAAGTACTCGAAAAACCGAATCCACCCATCTGAATATCGAAAAAATACCCAAACCAAAAGAGATAAAGCAATATCTCGACCAATACGTCATTGGTCAGGAAGAAGCAAAAAAATATCTCTCGGTGGCTGTTTACAATCATTATAAACGTCTGATTCAGGATACCGGCGAAGATGAAATTGAAATAGAAAAATCAAACATTATCATGGTGGGGCCTACAGGAACGGGAAAAACACTGCTGGCACGAACCATTGCCAAAAAATTGCATGTCCCTTTCACAATTGTCGATGCCACTGTTTTCACCGAAGCAGGTTATGTGGGCGAAGATGTGGAAAGTATTCTGACGCGTTTGCTGCAAGTTGCCGATTACGACGTAAAAGCTGCTGAAAAAGGAATTGTTTTTATTGACGAAATTGACAAAATTGCCCGTAAAAGCGATAATCCGAGCATCACTCGCGACGTAAGCGGTGAGGGCGTTCAACAAGGTTTGTTAAAGTTGCTGGAAGGAACGGTCGTCAACGTTCCACCACAAGGTGGACGAAAACACCCCGAGCAAAAAATGATTCCCGTCAACACCCAAAACATTCTCTTTATTTGTGGAGGTGCTTTTGACGGAATTGAAAAGAAAATTGCTGCCAGACTCAATACACGTGTTGTCGGTTACGGTGCTTCTGAAGAAAACAAACTTATCGACAGGAACAACCTCCTTCAGTATATTGCTCCGCAAGACTTAAAATCCTTTGGTCTTATTCCGGAAATTATCGGACGTTTACCCATCCTAACCTACCTGGAACCGCTGGATCGCGATGCCTTGCGCCGCATTCTCACCGAACCAAAAAATTCGATTATCAAGCAATATGTCAAACTTTTCAAAATGGATCATATCGAATTGATTTTTGAAGATGAAGTTTTGGACTATATTGTGGATAAAGCCGTGGAATTTAAATTGGGAGCCAGAGGCTTGCGTTCCATTACCGAAACCATTATGATGGATTCAATGTACGAAATGCCTTCTAAAAAATCTTCCAAATGGGTAGTTACTCTTTCCTATGCACAAAGTAAAATCGAAAAAACAAATGCTCACCGCTTGAAAATTGCATAATGTAACTAACTGAAAAATAGATAAATAATAAAATACAGGATAAATTATACCAAATATCCTGTATTTTTTTTGAAAAAAACTTGCAAGTTAAAAAAGAGTTTATAATTTTGTTTTATTATTGTGTTATCAATTCCTTTTTGACAAATCCAAAAAAATAACTCAAAATTTCTTGAAAACAGTTCTAATAATTCAACAACAATTAGTAATTTCGTGCTCGTTTTTTTTGACAAACCATTTTTCTCATGTTAAAACAAGTCTCATTAGCTAAGGAGCTGAAAAAATACTTTGGCTTTGACACCTTCAAGGGAAATCAGGAACAAATTATTCAAAATGTGCTGAATGGCAACGATACTTTCGTCCTAATGCCTACAGGAGGAGGGAAGTCATTGTGTTACCAGCTTCCTTCACTCTTAATGGAAGGAACGGCCATTGTAATTTCTCCACTGATTGCCTTGATGAAAAATCAAGTGGATGCTATGCGTAATTTTAGTGAAGAAGATGGCGTGGCACACTTTATCAATTCTTCACTGTCGAAACAAGCTATTGAGCAAGTGAAATCCGATATTCTAAGGGGAAAAACCAAATTGTTGTATGTGGCCCCCGAATCACTTACAAAAGAAGAAAACATCGAATTTCTTAAACAGATTAAAATCTCTTTTTATGCCATCGATGAAGCACATTGTATTTCGGAATGGGGACACGATTTTCGTCCCGAATATCGACGTATTCGTCCAATTGTCAACGAAATAGGAATTGCTCCCATTATAGCACTTACTGCCACCGCTACTCCAAAGGTACAACATGATATTCAGAAAAATCTGGGAATGCTGGATGCCAAAGTTTTCAAATCATCTTTCAACCGTCCCAATTTGTATTACGAAGTTCGTCAGAAAACAAACAACATAGACAAGGATATTATTAAATTTGTTCGTTCTCAGGAAGGAAAATCAGGCATAATTTATTGTCTGAGCAGAAAAAAAGTGGAAGAATTGGCCGAAATGCTCCATGTAAACGGAATTTTGGCTTTACCTTACCATGCCGGCATGGACGCTGCCTTGCGAAGCGAAAACCAGGACAAGTTCTTAATGGAAGAAGCAAGCGTTATAGTGGCCACAATCGCTTTTGGCATGGGAATTGATAAGCCCGACGTCAGATATGTGATTCATTATGACATGCCCAAAAGTCTGGAAGGCTACTATCAGGAAACCGGACGCAGTGGACGTGATGGAGGCGAAGGTCAGTGCATTGCTTTTTATTCCTATAAGGATCTGGAAAAATTGCGCAAATTTATGCAAGGAAAACCACTCGCTGAACAGGAAATTGGCAATCAACTGCTGATTGAAACGCAGGCTTATGCTGAATCTTCTATCTGCAGACGAAAGCTCTTACTTCACTATTTCGGTGAAGAGTATAAAGAAGATAATTGTGGTAATTGTGATAACTGTATGAAACCCCAAAAATTTATGGAAGCGCAAGAATTATTGACATTGATTCTTGAAACTATTTCTATTTTAAAAGAAAAATTCAAAGCCGAACACATTGTGGACATTCTGAAAGGAAATGAGACATCAGACGTTGTTTCCTATCAGCACAATGAATTGGAAAATTTCGGTGCTGCCACCGATGAAGATGAAAAATTGCTTCAGGCTGTGATTCGACAAGCCCTTATCAGTGGTTACATCACCAAAGATGTAGAAACTTACGGAGTATTGAAATTGACACCCAAAGGGAGAGATTTTCTCAAAAATCCTATTTCTTTCCCTATTGTAAAAGATACCGATTTTGAAGAAGACGAAGAAGTGAACCTGAAAAATATAGCCAGTACCAGCGCCGCTGATGAAGTGCTATTCTCTATTTTAAAGGATTTACGTAAAAAACTTTCGAAAAAGTTGGATGTTCCTCCTTTTGTCATTTTTCAGGATCCTTCGCTGGAAGCAATGGCTACAACCTATCCCATAACTATGGATGAACTTCAAAATATTCCGGGAGTTGGTGCGGGGAAAGCCAAACGTTATGGTGATGAATTTATAAAAGTTATCAAGGAATATGTGAAGGAAAACGACATAATCCGGCCGGAAGATCTGAGAGTACGCACTGTTGCCAACAAATCAAAACTCAAAGTTTCCATTATTCAGGCTATTGACAGAAAAATTGCACTCGACGATATAGCTCTTTCCAAAGGATTGGATATTAGCGAATTGTTGGACGAAATAGAAGCTATCGTTTATTCTGGAACAAAAATTAATATCGACTATTTTCTGGAAGATGTTATGGACCCGGATCGTATAGACGAAATCTTTGAATACTTTAAATCTGCAGAAACCGACAGCATAGACGATGCATTGGATAAACTTGGAATAGATGATTTCAGCGAGACGGAAATACGGCTGGTAAGAATCAAGTTTCTTTCAGAAGTAGGAAATTAAACGGAAAGAAAAAATATTTCAGAAGCAGAGAAAAATAAAAATCTCTGTTCTTTTTGTTTCTGCTAATTCCTCTTGTCGATGCCCCACATCAATTTTTTCTTCAGCGTATCGAAGAAAGTATGCTGTAACTGCTTGACAACTTTTATTGTAAAAGGAGCTTTGGTAATATGCAATTGAGTGGTTTGTTCCAAAACTTTCGACCGTCCGTCCAGCGCAACAAGGTAACTGTGGGTGCGGCTGTGTACCTCAAGGTCAATACTCCAATTGTCTGGAATTATCAGCGGTCTCACATTCAAACTATGAGATGCAACAGGTGAAAGAATGAAATTTTGTGCCTGTGGAACAACAATCGGGCCTCCAACACTCATGGAATAAGCAGTAGAACCAGTTGGCGTTGAAACCAACAAACCATCAGCCTGATAAGTATGAATCAATTCACCATTGACACTTGCATTGATACTGATCATGGAAGAAGAATCCTGTTTCAAAACAGACACTTAATTCAAGGCATAAGGATATTGTAAGGGCGTTCCATCTGATGTCTCCACCTGCAGCAAAGTGCGTTCTTCTATTCGGTATTTTCCAGCCATAAGAGCTTCCAATGCGTCAAAAATTTCATCATTCGAAACATCGGTTAGGAAACCCAGCCGGCCAGTATTGACACCAATAACAGGAATTCCCTTTTCACCAATTCGTGCAGAGGTATTTAAAAAGGTTCCATCACCGCCAATACTAAAGGCTACATCGGCTTTAAAATCATCATTTTCGATTTTTTCCACATTTTCTAAGCTATAACCACCTATTTGTAGAAGAAAATCATACAAATCCCTGTCAAGCATTAAAGTAACTTGTTTCTGCGAAAAAAAGTCAAACAGCACTTTAATACTGTTTATGATGACCGGGCGATATATATTTCCGAAAATTGCTACTCTCATGTCAAAAAAAAATTTGGTAAAAAACAAAAAGAAGCTTCTGTAAAACAAAAAATTAAATCAAAAAAACGTCTAATTTTTAATTAAAAAAATACAAAGATAGATACCTCTTTTACCGCGTCTTGGAAATTTTGAGTTATTTTTGTAGATAAAATCAATCATCAAACTCCTTACAAAGGAACTAAATGAAAACGACATGTACAAATAAATATTTTTTTAAAAGAAATCAATGCTTCTCACTTTTTTCTCACTGTGCCATAGCGATGCAATTGTTTGTTTATATTCATATAGATATTTGAAAATCAATAATTTAAATTTTAACCGAAATGACAAAATTAAGTGTAAATATCAATAAAATAGCTACCTTGCGCAATGCCCGAGGGGGTAATACTCCTGACGTTTGCAAGGCAGCCCTCGATTGTGAAAAATTCGGTGCAGATGGCATCACCGTTCATCCACGACCCGACGAAAGGCATATTCGTTATTCTGATGTCTGGGCTCTCAAACCAATTCTGCAGACCGAATTCAACATCGAAGGCTATCCCTCTCCCAACTTTATGAAACTGGTTACTATGGTAAAGCCCACACAAGTCACACTTGTGCCTGATCCTCCTGAAGCTATTACCTCTAATGCCGGATGGGACACGGAAAAAAATCTCGATTTTCTGAAAGATATTACTGCTGAGTTACAAGCTGCAGGAATTCGTGTTTCCATTTTTGTTGATGCAAATGTTAAAAGTGTTGAATATGCTGCATTAGCGGGTGCCGACAGAGTTGAACTCTATACTGAACCTTATGCCCGCGAATATGTAGAAAACAGAGAAAAAGCAGTAGCTCCTTTTTTAGAAGCGGCCAAAGCAGCCAAAAAATTGGGATTGGGACTCAATGCGGGACATGATTTGAATCTTCAAAATCTACATTATTTGCATACCTGCATTCCCTGGCTTGATGAAGTTTCCATTGGACATGCCCTGATTTGTGATGCTTTGTATTTGGGACTTCAGGAAACAATAAAACAATATAAAAATCAGTTGAAATAGTAAGGCACGAATTTTGAAAGCAAACACAAAAAATAAAAAACTGAAAAAAATATGAATTTTCTGCTTATACTTCAGGCTGCTTCCAGTGTGGTAGCCACTGCTTCTGAACCCGTTCAAACAGAAATGAATTTATGGACGATGGCCAAATATGGTGGCCCAATTATGATCATCTTGGCCATTATGTTTGCTTTGGGAGTTTATTTATTTATAGAAAGACTGATTACCATCAATCAGTCATCCAAAGATGATCCCTATTTCATGCAAAGAATTAAGGATTACATTTATGAAGGGAAAATAGATGCTGCCATCAAACTTTGTCGCGACACCAATACACCGATCGCTCGAATGATTGAAAAAGGCATAACCCGGTTGGGTCGTCCAATGAGTGATGTAATGATTACTATTGAAAATGTGGGGAATCTTGAAGTTGCCAAACTTGAAAAAGGACTTTCTGTAATGGCTTCCATCTCGGGAGGTGCACCCATGTTGGGATTTTTGGGTACGGTAACCGGAATGGTAACAACTTTCTACACGATGTCTCAAAAAGCGGGAGGCAACATTTTATTGGGTGATTTGTCCGTTGGAATGTATCAGGCAATGGTAACAACCGTTGGTGGTCTGATAGTAGGAATTTTAGCATACTTTGCCTATAATTATCTGGTTTCGAGAGTAGATTCGGTAGTAAAA
This sequence comes from Bacteroidales bacterium, assembly GCA_012517575.1. Lineage (GTDB taxonomy): Bacteria > Bacteroidota > Bacteroidia > Bacteroidales > Paludibacteraceae > MVYY01. The sequence goes on from JAAYUQ010000155.1 coordinate 23,458, forward strand.
ATTCTCGAATCGAAAACCATGGAATTTTTGGATTTGCTCAATGAACCTGTAAAATAAAATTTTTATTTTCAAAAAAACATACAAAAAAACACTCGCTCTATGGCTTTAAAAAAAAGAAATAAAGTTGAAGCAGGATTTTCAATGTCATCTATGACAGATATCATTTTCCTGTTACTCCTTTTTTTTGTCATAGCTTCAACTTTATCTTCTCCCAACGATATTAAGCTGAATTTACCGGAAAGCCGAGCTAAAACATCTACAAAACAAGTAGTTGCTAAAGTTGCTATTGATGCACAAGGAAATTATTCCATAGCAGAAGGTAATCAAAAGCCTGTTCCGATTAATCCTGAACAGTTGGAACCGTATTTGCTAAATTTAGCTTCGCAGGACAGTTTAAGATACCTTGCTCTGTACGCTGACCAGAATATTCCTTATCGCGAAATAGTAAGAGTTTTAGATATTGCCAATGAACACGATATTAAAATCGTCATTGCCACCAAACCTTTTGAGCATTAAAACCGTGAAAAAACCTCAATTGTATGGCATATTAGGTTCAATGGTTGTATGCAGTATTGTGCTGATATTACTTTTTGTCATTAAAATGAACAGCTATACAGTTCCTGAAGAGGAAGGGATTATGGTAAGTTTTGGAGATTCCTTTGAAGGAAGCGGAATTGAAGGTGAAGCGGCACAAGCCGGCGGAGCTGCTCCAAAAATTTATCAGCCAAAAAGTCAACAATTTCTCACGCAAAAATCGCCATCTGTTTCGTTAGGATCTACTACCGATAAAAAAGAAAAAGACCGATTGGAAAATCTGAGAATAGAACAGGAAAGGCAAGCTTCAGAAAAAAGACAAAGAGATCAGGAAGCTTTGGCAATAAATGAAATGGTCGGCAACGTTTTTGGCAGTAGCGCTTCCAGTGGAAGTGGCAAAGGAAGTGGAAACAGCGACAAGGAAGGTTTTGAAGGAAATCCTGCTGGAAGAGGAGTTGTGAACGGAAATAGCTGGTCGCTTAACGGACGAAATTTGGTGGGAAATTTGATTACACCCCGATATGAACAAAATGTGGAAGGCGAAGTAACTGTCAACATTCGGGTGAACGAAAACGGAATTGTTGAAGGAGTTTCTATTGGCGTTCCAACCAATATTTCGGATGCAACGATTTTAAAAGCAGCTTTGGAAGCAGCAAAAAACACTCGTTTTAGCGCTGGTAAAGGAAAAGCTACCGGAACAATCACGTATCATTTCCGATTAAAATAAATTATCTAAGTGTATGAATGTGCTTCAAAAGCACCGAAAATGTAAAAAATAACCTTAACACAATAAAAAAGATAAACTTATGAAAGCAATGGTATTTTTGGCTGATGGTTTTGAAGAAATTGAAGCCATCGCTCCAATTGACATTATGCGGCGTGCAGGCATCGAAGTAACAACCATTTCGGTTACCGCGACAAAGGAAGTGAGGGGTGCTCATGACATTTTACTTCAAGCAGATTGCTTATTTGGCCAAATTGATTTCTCCAATGCCGATTTGCTGTTTTTGCCGGGGGGGATGCCGGGAACAAAAAATTTAGAAGCTCATGATGGATTAAAGCAACTTTTACTGAAACATGCCAATGAAGGCAAAAAGTTGGCAGCTATTTGCGCTGCGCCTTCCATATTGGGAAAATTGGGATTACTGAAAGGAAAGGAAGCTGTATGTTTTCCCGGATTTGAAGAAACACTCAAAGGGGCAATTTTATCCGACAAAAAAGTTGTTCAGTCGGGGAATATTATTACAGGTAAAGCTGCCGGCGCTGCCGTAGAATTTGGCCTAAAACTGGTAGAAAACCTGAAAGGAAAATCTGCAGCCGAACAGGTGGGTTCGTCCATTTTTGCTTTTTGAAGAAAACCTGAAATCAAAAAATTACAGCAAAACAATTATAAAAACAAAGGAGGAATTAAAAAATAGTTCCTCCTTTGTTTAAACTTCAACAAACAAATCAATTGATGGCATCGCTCAATTCTGCACCGGCTTTGAATTTTGCAACTTTTTTAGCTGGAATGGTGATAGGTTTTTTGGTTGCTGGGTTAATACCCGGACGAGAAGAACGTTCTGCAACCGAGAAAGTACCAAAACCTACTAAACTAACTTTATCTCCAGCAATTAAAGCTTCAGAGATACTTTTAACAACAGCGTCAATTGCTTTTTTTGCATCAACTTTGCTAAGGCCAGATTTTTCTGCTACAGCACTGATTAATTCTGCTTTGTTCATAACATAAAATTTTTTTAAAGTTAAACACACTAAAAAATCCTTTTTAATGCTACAAATGTACATTATTGATAATAAATAGCAAGCATTTAAATAAAAAATTTTCTATTTTTTTTATGTTTTCTTACAAAATATGTTTCAGAACACATTTTTACAGTACATTTGTGCCAAAATTGATAACTTGAATTGAACATATAATGAAAATCTGATGTTATTAACACAATTAATTTTATCAACAAAGTTTTTCAAAATTCACAATACCGAAAAAAATAAAACTTTTAACGCCAGAAATAAAAAATTCTTCAAATGAGTAGCAGATCTTCTTTCTTTGGTTCTATCCCTGTAATAGTTAAAAATCTGATTCTGATAAATGTGATTTTATGGTTGGCAACATTGGTATTGCCACGCTTTTTTTTGCGTTGGGGAATCAATGTCGACTTGAACGATATTCTCGGCATGCATTATTGGGCTTCGGATCAGTTCAATCCGGCTCAACTTATTACCTATATGTTCATGCATGGAAGTTTTGAACATATTTTTTTCAACATGTTTGCCTTGTTTATGTTTGGAGCCGTATTGGAACAATTTTGGGGACCTAAACGCTTCATGATTTATTATTTGGTTACGGGTGTGGGAGCAGCTCTTGTGCAACAATTATTTTGGACAATTGAATATCAGCCTGTGGTAAATGCTTTGACAGAAGCCATCGAAACCGGATCAAAAGAATCATTGCTATTGCAGGAAAATTTGTTGTCTCGATTTTTTAGAATCAACGATTTGGCTGCTCTGGACACAACCTCATTGATTGAACTGAAGCATCTCTTCGTAAATCTACCAGTAACCATTGGCGCTTCAGGAGCAATTTTCGGATTGCTGCTGGCTTTTGGATGGCTGTTTCCCGACGCAAAACTAATGATTATATTTTTCCCTATTCCTATCAGAGCAAGAATTTTTGTGCTAATGTATGCCGTTGCTGAATTATTTTTAGGTGTGGCCAGTTTTACAGGCGATAATGTCGCTCATTTTGCTCATTTGGGCGGAATGCTCTTTGGAATTTTCCTGATTCTGTACTGGAAGAAAAAAGGGGTGCATTGAAAGGAATATCTTGCAAACAATTTAACTAAAAAAGTACAATCTCTTGATTTACAAAAAATATTTGTTTCTTAATTATGAATATTTTCGACAATATTAAATTATCCTTTCGTCAAGGGAGTAATCTGATTAAACTCATATACATCAATGCCGGTGTATTTTTGTTATATCATGCCATTTTAATTGCTTTCAAACTTTTCAATTCCAATGGTATTTTCCTCCTTCCCTTTTTGGCCATGCCGGCAGACGGGCTTCAGTTGCTTTATCATTTCTGGACACCGGTTACTTACATGTTCATGCATGAAGGTTTTCTTCATCTGTTTTTCAACATGTTATGTCTTTATTGGTTCGGCAAAATCTTTTTGATGTATTATTCCGAAAAACAACTTACCGGTTTATACTTGGTAGGTGGATGGATGGCTGGATTGTTTTATTTCCTGTCTTTTAACATTTTTCCCTATTTTAATGCAGTAGTTTCTCAAACTTTACTTTTAGGCGCTTCCGGTTCCATAATGGCAATTATCGTAGCTTCAGCTGTAGCATCTCCAAATCTGGAAATGCGGGTATTGTTTCTTGGTAACGTAAAATTGAAATACATTGCATTGGTAGCCGTTCTTACAAGTTTTTTCGGTATCACTTCCAACAATGCCGGAGGTGAAATTGCCCATTTGGGAGGAGCTTTGACGGGTTACCTTTTTGTTGTATCTTTGCGTAAAGGGAAAGATATTACCAAATGGTTGAACGTATTACTGGATAATGTTGTGAATCTTTTTTCGAGAAAAAAGCTCAAAGTCAAAAAAACCAAATATTCGGCTCCTTACCGAAAAATGACAGATGAAGAATTCAACATGGAAAAGGTGCGACGGATGCAGGAAATAGACAGAATACTCGACAAAATAAAATCATCGGGATACGACAGCCTGACATCAGAAGAAAAGAAACGCCTTTTTGAACAGGGAAAACCCAACTAAATTCTTTATTTTACACATTGCGAACCGTTTCTTTTCCACAAACCAACAACTGAAACGAAGATAAAAAATGATTCTAAAAAAAATTACAAAATGGGGTTTGGTGGCGGCAAATGTTATTGTAGCATTGACATTGCTCTTTAGCGTTCTTGCCAGTTTTGTAAGTCCTGCCGTATTTACATTTCCGGCTTATTTCGCACTTGTTTTTCCTGTTATTTTTTTCCTTAATCTTGCATTTGTTTTGTTGTGGTTGTTGTTACGAAAATGGTATTTTCTTATCTCCCTCTGTTTAATGCTTCTTTCTTTCCCTCAATTAAAGGAAAATTTTTCCTTTCGCTTCAAAAATCCGCCGGTTTCTTCATCCAAACCCGATTTCACTATTTTGAGTTACAATACCCACATGATGGGGCTTGAAAAAAAACACAATAAAGAAAACAAAAAAATTAATCCGGTTATTCAATACGTACTTTCAACCAATGCAGACATTGTGTGCTTGCAGGAATTTATGGTCAGTACAAAGGAGAAATATTTAACCGAAGAAGATGCGATGAAAGCCTTTAAGAAATATCCCTATCATCATATATATTTCAAAGCCAAAGAAAAAAGAAGCTGGTTGGGAATTGCAACATTTTCCAAGTTCCCCATTATCAACCGGCAAACCATAGCCTATACATCTTCAGCCAACGCCTCTATTTACAGTGATATAAATATTCGTGGAAAAACTATCAGAGTAGTCAACAATCATCTTGAATCCAATCAGTTAACTGAGAAGGACAAAGCCATGCCTTATCAGTTGAAAGAAAATTTCAACACCGATTTGGCAACCCACATCACCCTTTACTTTTCAAAAAAATTAGGAGCCGCTTACAAACTCAGAGCTATGCAAGCCGATGAAGTAAAAAAGGTTGTTTCTTCTTCTCCTTATCCTGTGGTTGTTTGTGGTGATTTTAATGATGTGCCTTCTTCCTATGCCTACACAAAAATACGCGGAAAATTGAAAGACAGTTTTCTGGAGCAGGGAAAAGGATTCGGCTGGACTTTCAACGAAAAACATTATCGATTCCGTATCGATTATATTTTTCATGACCCTTCCCTGATTTTGTTGAACTTTAAAACAGATAAAGTACCCTATTCAGATCATTTCCCTTTGAAAGCAGCATTTTCGCTATAACAAACAAAAAAGAACTACTTTTCAAACCATCATTTTTCTCCTTTTATAATCGAAAATCGTTCTCTTATTGCTAAATTTGTAAAAAAAATTTTACCATTCAAACCCTCTAAAAAACAGAAAAAAATGAACGTACCTGAAAATTTAAAGTACACTAACGAACACGAATGGATCAAGGTTGAAGGCGATACAGCCGTTGTTGGCATTACTGATTACGCCCAACACGAATTGGGAGAAATTGTCTTTGTTGAAGTTGAAACGGTAGGAGAAACGCTGGAAGCCGGTGAAGTTTTTGGCACAGTAGAAGCCGTAAAAACTGTTTCAGAACTTTTTTTGCCGGTAGGTGGAGAAATTCTGGACTTTAACTCCGATTTGGAAAATGCGCCGGAATTGGTCAACGACGATCCTTATGGAAAAGGTTGGATTGTCAAAATAAAAATCTCTGATGTTTCAGAACTCGAGCAACTACTGACAGCTGAAGAATACAAAAAACTGATTGCCTGAAAAATGAACATGATCTAAATCTGCAACCAATTATCAAAAAATGAAACCAAAAGTAAGCATCATCATGGGCAGCACTTCCGATTTGAAAATTATGGAAAAGGCTGCCAAATTGTTGAATGAATTTGAAATTCCTTTTGAAATCAATGCCTTGTCTGCCCATCGTACACCAAAAGAAGTTGAAGATTTTGCCACCCATGCCCAAGAAAGAGGAATTGAAGTCATTATCGCTGGCGCCGGAATGGCAGCACATTTGCCGGGTGTAATTGCTTCCATGACTACTTTACCAGTTATTGGAGTGCCCATCGATGCTTCTATGGACGGATGGGACGCTTTATTGTCAATTGTACAAATGCCACCGGGAATTCCCGTTGCCACTGTTGGAATAAATGCGGCACAGAATGCAGGAATTTTAGCTATTGAAATATTGGCGCTGAAAGATTCAAACCTTCTTGTTCGTCTGAAATCCTACAAGGAAGATCTGAAACAAAAAATTGTGGAAGCCAACCAACAACTTAAAGAAGTAAAATACCCTTTCAAAACCAATTAGCAGGCTCTTGGGGCTAAGAATAATGTGTTATTTTAAAAAGCCGTTTTTTTTGCAAAAGCGGTTTTTTTATTTTATCTGTCCTTTTAAAAATTGCTGACGCAAGTCTTCGTCAAATTTTTCGATAGCATACCGAAGCATGGTTCGGGGCATTTGCCGATAGTGCTTTAACAAAAAAACCATTTCTGCGTCTTTGTTTCTATTTCCCACTTCTCTAAGCATCCATCCCACAGCCTTATGAATTAAATCGTGGGGATGATAGAGCAATATTTCAGAAATTTTGAAAGTATCGTCAAACTGACCGCAACGAATAAAATAAAACGTTGAAATGATGGCAATTCGTTGTTTCCAAAGGTCGTTGGTATGAACAAATTCGTAAAGTAAGTCTCTGTTTTTGTCAAACAAGTAACAGCCCAAAATATTAGGGGCAGAAGCATCTACCAAATCCCAATTATTGATAAAAGATATGTTGTTGAGATAAAAGTCTGCTATCAAAGATCTTCCAGGTTCGTTCGCTTTCTCAAATTTGTAACAAAGCATAAAAAGCGCTATCGATCGGTATTCGTGAATTTCATTTCTTAAAAATTGTTCCAACTCACTCAAATTAATATCCCTAAAATATTTTTTTGCAATCTTCCGCTGAAAAGGAACATTTACTCCAATAAATTTGTCACCTTCTCCATATTCGCCCGGACCCGTTTTGAAAAACCGAAAGTGATGCTGAGCTTTTTCGGCAGATGCCTGTTCATTCAATGCTGCAATTATGGTTTGGAGTAAATTTATTTCATTCATTATCAGTAGATTAGTAATTATAACGGAACAAAAAACTTTAGAGATTTTTTAAATCAAAGGAAATGTCAGAATTGAATCCCGAGTTGCAAACCCAATTGCTTCATATTTGCTGTACCCTCGTAATGATAGGTCCCCGTAGAAATTGTTTCGGAAAGTTGTCCGCCAAATTGCTGAATACCAGCATAAATTCCACAAAAAAGTTTTGTCTTATAACTTAAACGGGAACTGATGCCGGCAGCCGCTTTAACCAATATGCCACCTTCCCAGCCGGATGACATGGAAAAAGCATAACCTGCATCCATGCGAACAAAAGGCGAAATTCGATTTGTAGTAAAAGTATTTTGCAATCGAAGAAAAACCGGTAAAAAATTTAAAGACGAAGTATTTTTTAAATAAGTTGAGTTATATCCTGCGCCCAAACCAACAAAAAAGTTTTCTGAAAAAACTTTGTTCTTCCCCAAAACAAAAGCAATTTGCGTACTGGGTGAAATATCAAAACTATTTTTAGCGCTTGAAATTCCTCCACACGCATCCAATACTGCAAAAAAATTTTGATTTTCGTCAAATAGAACATCCTGCGATATTTTTTCAGGTTTATCGAGAACATCTATCTTTTCTTTGGAAATATCCTTGATTTCTTCAAGCGGGAACTGGTATCGAACACCTTCGTCGGTTTGCAAAATAAGCATTTTGTCGTTCCGAAAAACAATATCTCCATAATAAATTTCACCGGTTTTCATCACAATTTTATCCCGGTCCTTAACCACAGATTGTGACAAAACAGTCCATATATTTACTAAAAACAGAATGAACAAAAGGGCAATCGGTTTTTTCATAGATTGTACAAGAAAAATTATTTTAGTACTTCCGCAAACCGATCAAGGAATAGATCGGCATCCTGCTTGGTAAGGCAAAGAGGTGGCAACAAACGGATAATATTTGAACCACTTACGCCGGTAAATATTTTCTTTTCGAACAACAGGCGTTCTCTCAATTTTTTTACCGGTTCTTCAAATTCAATCCCTATCATCAAACCTTTTCCTCTCACTTCTTTTAATCGTGGAAATTTTTGTATTTCGTTTATCAAATAATTTCCCACTTGCAAAGCATTTTCCATCAGATGTTCATGCTGCAGGACATCCAAAACTGCAATGGCAGCCGTACACACAAGATGATTTCCACCAAAAGTAGTTCCCAACATTCCGTAAGTTGGTTTAAACATGGGGCTGATAATTACTCCACCAATGGGAACTCCGTTTCCCATGCCCTTTGCGGTAGTAATAATATCGGGTCGGATACCGGCATATTGATGAGCGAAAAATTTTCCACTCCGTCCATAACCCGATTGAATTTCGTCCAAAATAAGAACGGTTCCGGTCTCCTTGCAGGCAGTACTTATTGCTTTCAGAAACGCCGGCTGTGGAATCTGTATTCCTCCCACTCCCTGAATACCTTCAATAATTACCGCACAAACAACTCTGTTTTTCAAAGATTGAAGAACTGCTTCCGTATCGTTCAACGGAAGAAATTCAACTTCGAAATTCTGGTTGATGGGCGCTTTAATAGCAGGATTGTCAGTAACTCCAACAGCAGCCGAAGTTCTTCCGTGAAAACTTTTTCCGAAAGCAATCACCTTGCTTCGTCCATTATGAAAGGAAGCCAGTTTCAAGGCATTTTCGTTAGCTTCTGCTCCCGAATTGATAAGGAACAGAGAATAGTCATCGTATCCCGAAATCTTCCCAAGTTTGTCGGCTAATTCAATTTGTAAACTGTTGATAACAGAATTGGAGTAAAAAACCAAATTCTGAATCTGATCCGATAATTTTTTTACAAAATAGGGATGCGAATGCCCAATGGAAATAACAGCATGACCTCCATAAAAATCGAGATATTCCGTACCATTTTTGTCATAAGTACGGCATCCCTGCCCTTTGACAATTTCTATGTCAAAAAGCGGATACACATCAAAAAGATTCATATTATATTGATTTTCTGATAATTTACTGTTTTGTCAATTTTAAAACAAACAAAAACAAATTACAAAATTACCATTTTTTTGTAAGGAATAATTGTTTAAGGACAAAATTGAACGAAATATTGAAAAAACAGGTCGGTTAGAAATAATGAAAAGTTCATTTGAAAATTTAGCGCAAATATTTGCTTTATCAAATGAAAACTCAACTTCTCCAATAATATGACAACTTAGAAAAAGTTATAAATAGAGCGTTGAATTTCATATAAGAAAGAGTTTTTCTCCGGCAAAAAACTTACAAAATTTGCAATAAAACATTTTATACCTATTTTTATCGTCAGAAAGAGAGATTAAACTGAAAAAACTCGTAATTTTACAAAAAGATTCAAAAGAACCAATTATTCAATTCCGGCATGGAGAAAACCGTAACTATTTATTGTAAAAATACCCGTTCGTACCATAATTTTCCATTGGGAACATCCTTGATCGAAATTTACCGGTCATTAAACATTCAATTAAAATATCAGGTAGTTGCAGCCCGAGTAAATTATAAAGTTGAAGACCTCAATTTTTTAATTTACAAGCCTAAAGATATAGAATTTATTGATTTAAGCACCTCTTCAGGCATGCGCGTCTATGTTCGTACACTGACTATGGTAGTTGCTAAAGCCATTTCGGAGTTATTTCCGGAAGGCACTATTCGCATCGAACATCCCTTATCGAAAGGATATTATTGCGTACTGAACAACATCGATGAACCAGTAACACAAAACTTGGTCGAAAAAATTAAAGAACGGATTAATTTAATTATCTCTCAAGGAAAAGACATTATTTGTGAAGAAAAACAAACCACTGAAGTAATCAAACTATTTGCCGACCAGAAGGATAAAATTGTTCTTTTTCAAACTTTGGGCAATCCGTATTGCCGATATTTCAGGATAGATGACTATATCGATTATTACAACGGCGTTCTGTTGCCCTCAACAGATTATCTATATCTCTATGATTTGATTCCCTATTACGAAGGATTGTTGCTGCGTGTTCCAAATAGAGAAAATCCGACAAAACTGGAAGAAATTGTTCCTCAGCCAAAGCTTTACGATATTTTTAAAGAATACGTGGGGTGGAACAAAATTATGAATCTGAGCAATGTAGGAGAATTTAACATCGCTTGCCGTAACAAACAGGCTTTTGCGCTCATAAAAATTTCGGAAGCTTTGCACGAAAAAAAAGTAGCCACTATTGCCGACATTATAGCCCAACAGAAAGACAAAGTTAAATTTGTACTTATCTCGGGGCCTTCCTCTTCGGGCAAAACAACATTCAGTAAACGTCTTTCGGTTCAACTTGCTGTTTGTCGCATGAAACCCGTAACTATTTCGCTTGATAATTATTTTGTAGATAGAGACCAAACTCCACACGACGAAAATGGAGAGTTGGATTTCGAACATTTACATGCGCTCGATTTGAAACTGCTGAATCAACATCTTCATCAACTCTTGGAAGGAAAAGAAATTGAACTTCCCAATTTCAACTTTGAGGAGGGTCGTCGCTATTATCGTGGAGATAAGCTAAAACTATTGGAAGACAGTATTTTAATCATAGAAGGCATTCATGCATTGAATCCTGAACTCCTTCCGGAAATTCCGGCAGAAGCTACTTTTAAAATTTATGTTTCAGCGCTGACCACCATTTCTATTGACAATCACAATTGGATACCAACCACCGACACCAGATTGCTGCGCCGAATAATTCGTGACTCCCGATACAGAAGCTATTCGGCAAGGGAAACCATAGCGCGTTGGGAAAGTGTAAGAAAAGGCGAAGAAAAATGGATTTTCCCTTTTCAGGAGAATGCCGATGTGATGTTCAACTCTGCGCTGCTTTTTGAGTTTGCTGTGCTAAAACGCTATGCTGAACCTTTACTGGCGGAAGTTCCTAAATATTGCGACGAATACACCGAGGCCCATCGTCTCATAAAATTTTTAAATTATTTTGTGCCGATTCCCGACAGAGAAATTCCTCCAACATCACTTTTGCGGGAATTTGTAGGTGGAAGTAGTTTCAGGTATTAAAAAAACATTAAAAATTTAAGTATGCTATTTTATATTAAAAAAAAAATTAATTTTGCAACCAATCCATTTCAAATATAAGCATGAAAAAAGTTTTGATAATAGTACTGCTTTTTATTGTACAAACTTCTATTTTATCTCTTCATGCACAAAAAAACGGATTGATTGGGAAGAGTTTAATCCCTAATTCAAAATCATTGTTTTTTGCTGCAGCTGGCCCTGCTTATTGTTTTGGAGACATTGGCGGTTCACGTTACGAGCAGTTTTTAAACGGTTTGAATGATTGGGATGTGTTGAATACCAGATATTTATTATCATTTGGTTACAGTCAAACATTTAAACATAATCTGGGATATAAACTCAATATCGGTTTTGGAAGTTTTACAGGGAATGATGAAAACTCGAGAAACGAAGCTAGGCAGTATTCTTTTAATTCGAAAGTTTCAAGCTTGTCGTTACAAGGGGAATATACTTTTTTGGGAGGCGTCCATTCCAATTCCTACGATTATTATTCGCTTTATTTTTTGGGGGGCATAGGTATAATGAACAGCAATGCTGAAGTAATGAAAAATGGAGTAGCCATTTCTCAAGCTCCAGCAGACAGAATATACGACCAAATAAAACTCAATGAAACAGCTGTTTTTATCCCATTTGGGATAGGGTATAAATATTCAATCACGCCTAAATTTTCTATTGGAGCGGAACTTGGATGGAATTATGCATTTACAGATTTTATCGATGGGATTTCTACTGTCACTTCAAAAGAAAATGATCTTTTGGCCAATATAAGCATTACTTTCAGTTATAAGTTTTTCGACAATTTGACGCCTCCTTGTCGCTGTCTTCCTTACAATCAATAATTTTTATTTCGAATAAATTCCGTTTAAAACATTTGCCAGCTGAATGCCCCCTAAATAAAGCATTTCATCTAGTTTGTCCGAGAAAAGGTATATGTACTTGTAGTTATTGGTTTCTGTTGTCAAATCATAAGCATAAATCTGGTTACGAAGACTATAAACTGTTTCCACCGACTGCAACAAACTGAATTTTTGATACTTGGCTCTTTTGGGTTCAAACTTATTTTGAAGATAAGCGCTGTATTCCGAATAAGAAAATTTTGAACTTTCCAGCAATTGGCTGTCCCATACTCGATGCAAATTGGACTTGACTCCAAACCATTTTACCATGACTTTGTTGCCTCCCAAATCGTCTACCCGACCTAAATGCATGGGTTGGTGCAAATCACCAACAAAATGAATAACAAATTTTAATGCTTCCTCATTGTTGTGGTTTTTCCCCAACTCACCGGTCAAGGAATCGAGAGCAAAAAATAAATGCTCACCTTCGGCTTTGGGATGATCCAATAAAAATTTTAAATCTTTTGATGTGAGACTGTCTTTCAAATTCTGATAATGCCATTGGTAAGAATAAGCATAATGTTCGTCGCTCCTTATTTCGTCAGCCCAGCCAGCTTCGTAAATAATTCCCTGTTTCCCTAGCAATTTGTCCACCTGATTGCGTGTTGCTGCATTCAGATGTTGATAGGCAATGTCAGCGATAATACGATGCCCTATAACATCATAAGCTGAAAGAGCAAAATTAATAGCACAAAATAAAACGACAAATAAAGTTTTTTTGTTACGTAACATATTGATTTATACTTTATTGATTAAACAATCGAAAATATCGAACAAGTTGGGAGGACAAAATTAGAAAAACTTTTAAAATGTTTGACAAAATGTAGAAAAATAAAATATTTTGCATAAAAATGTAGTTTTAACTTTCCTACAAAAGTTACTCCGAGATTTCGTATCTTTGCAGCGGTTTTAAAAATTGTATATGAATTCGTTACTCACAGATTATCATTATTATCTGAAGTTTGAAAAAGCACTTTCCGAAAATACCATTCAGGCTTATGAAAGAGATTTGGAAAAACTTAGCAGCTATCTGTCCGATTTTCATGTGTCATTAAAGGAAGCAACTATCGATCATTTGCGTGATTTCATAGTTGAAATTGGCAGTTTGGGAATTCACCCGCGTTCACAAGCTCGCATCATATCGAGCATCAGTTCTTTTTATCGCTTTCTTGTTTACAAAAACATTATTCCCACTGACCCCAGCGAATTGCTCGAAAGTCCCAAAATCGGGCTTCGGTTGCCACAAATTTTGTCGGTAGAAGAAATTGATGCCATGATTTCTTCAATTGACCTTTCAAAACCCGAAGGCCAACGGAACAAAACTATCATTGAAGTATTATATGGTTCGGGGGTTCGTGTGTCCGAATTGATTAACGTTAAACTTTCGCGTCTTTATCTCAACGAAGGATACATGATGGTTGAAGGAAAAGGGAGCAAACAGCGACTTGTACCGCTTTCGCCCAATTCGATAAGGCAAATCGAACTTTGGAAAATCGACCGCAATCATTTGGAAATCAAAAAGGGCAATGAAGATTTTCTTTTTTTGAATCGAAGAGGAGAGAAATTGACCAGAGCCATGATTTTCAAAATTGTAAAGGATTTGGCTACCATGGCAGGCATTCAGAAAAACATCAGTCCACACACTTTTCGCCATTCTTTTGCTACCCACTTGATGGAAAACGGAGCCAATCTACGCGCCATTCAGCAGCTGCTGGGACACGAATCCATCACCACAACCGAACTCTATACCCATATCGACGTACAGTTTCTTAGAGAAACTATTTTAAAATATCATCCCTTGAACCAATCAAAAAATGAGGAAAAAAAGAATCTGTCGGACTTATGAAAAAAAATTATGCCTGTTCCGCATAATGTTGGGAGTTTTCATAACAGAATTTCTGTTGGTGTTTAGTTTACAGGCACAGGAAACAATTGTTGTCGGACAGGTTATCGACAAATACGACAAGCATCCGCTTTCTTCGGTCAGCATTTATTTCAAAGGAACTTCCATTGGCACAACCAGCAATGAAGAAGGTTATTTCCTTCTTAAAAACGCAGGGAAAGAAAATATACTTGTATTTTCGACCATTGGGTACAAGAAAACGGAAATTAAAATCAAATCAGGCACAAATGTAGGATTGACCGTAGAAATGGAAGAATCGAACACATTGCTTCAGGAAGTTTTTGTCTTACCAGGTACGAATCCGGCTCTCGATTTGATGAGAAAAGTCCGGCTATTGAGGAAACTAAACGACGAAACCAAATTTCCCAATTACAACGTATTGACAACCGAACAAAATGCCATTTTTCTCAGTCGCACACAACAGCGCTCTATAAGTAAACAAATATTTCACCAGCTTCAGGAAGGAAATCTCCTACCCACCGATTCTTCTCTGCTGGTGCCACTGTACATGGACGAAATAAAATATCAATTGACTTCCAATGAAAAAAATGAACTTTCAAAAAAAATTTTTTCTTCAACTGAAGAAGGCAACAAAATTCTGGAACAACTTTTTGGAGAACTCAATCCTTCCCTGAATTTTTACGAAAATTCCATTCCCATTTTCAACAAGAACATTATCAGCCCACTGGCAAGCATTGGCAACATGTATTATAATTATTACCTTGCCGACAGCATGGCGACTTCTTCAGGAAAACAATACGAAATACATTTCCGAAGCCGAAATCCAAGAAATCCGGCTTTCAATGGAAAATTTTGGCTCGATTCGGCTACGCTGGCACTTACCGGCATTGAAGCCGATCTTCCCGCGGAAGCCAATATCAACTTTGTTCGGCATTTGAGCATAAAACAGAAATTTCTTCCTCTTTCGGCAAAGCGCTGGGTGCGTTCTGAAGATCAAATTTCACTGGCGCTGAACTTAGATATCTTATCGGACAGTGTGCCGCCTGCAGGTTCTCAAATTTTCTTTAAAAGAAGCACCACCTACAATACAGGAAGCATGCAGATTCCCGAAACTTTTGCTCAAAGCGGTTACAGCGCCGAAACACTTGATCAGAAATTGGAACAACTGGGAAACACGCCGCTAATGAATGCTGCAAAATGGCTGGCCGACATTATTTTTACCGGTTATATTCCTGTAGGAAAAATCGATATTGGAAAAATTCAAAATCTTGCCCGCACTACCGATGTGGAAGGATTGAGACTTACTTTGCCCTTCAGAACCAACGAAAGATTATGGAAAAACTTTACTGTTGGAGGTTTTGTGGGTTACGGCTTCAAAAACGAAGCTATAAAGTATTCAGGATTTACACAATATAAATTGCCAACAGAAAAACGACGCATCATGGGTTTGAATTATACAAACGATTACCGTCGTATAGATTACAATTACAATAATTTTCTTTATCTGGAAAATCCACTTGTCAGTGGCGATGAAGATATTGCCGGCACCATTTTCGGGCTTCGCACTGCCAACCGACTGAATGAAAGAAAAGAATGGACGTTTTCTTTCACCGGGGACTGGAACAGGGACATTGAATCGGGAATTTATTTCAGATCTTTACAGCAATTCGCATCCCAAGCCTTGCCTCTGAAAAAAAACGGAATCGATATTGGCAATTTCCAACAACGATCTCTCACTTTTTCCACACGTTTTTCGTTTGACGAAAAAACATATGAAGATCATTTGCAACGAATATATATTTACAACCGCAAACCGATAATTTATGGCATTTTGGAAGCCGGTAAATATAAAATTGGAAATAACGAAAAATATTATGGAAAAATATCGGGGATTATCAAACAAAATGTTCAATTCGATTTGGGACAAGTCAATTATTGGATGGAAGCTGGAAGCATTTTTGGTGATGTGCCGTATCCTCTGTTGGCATTTCAACCTGGAGCAGAAGGCGGCTACGGATTTTACCGCTTCAGCATGATGAATTTTATGCAATTTGCAGCCGACAAATATTTCGATTTTCAGGGAGAATTGATAATGAACGGACTGATTTTGAATCATGTTCCTCTCATCAAATACCTGAACATGCGCGAAATGCTTTCTTTTAAGTTCGCTTACGGAAAATTAAGCAACAACCACATGTCGGTCATGGACTTTCCAGATTTTGTCTATCCTTTCAACCGTCCCTATACCGAAGTGGGTGTCGGGCTGGCTAACATTCTTCATCTGTTCAACTTGCAGGCTATCTGGCGATTGACTGATATCGAACAGTTTACCGGCGACAACTTTGCCATCAGAGGAAGTTTGAGGATAAGTTTTTAAAAAGCAATTTTTTTGTTCAGGGAAAATTTATACTCCTTTTCCTTTAAAAATGATTTCCAATGTAAGAAGAAGAATTTTCAGGTCAGTTATCAACGACATGCTTTCCAAGTAAATAATGTCATAATTAAGTCGTTCAATCATTTTTTCGATGCTGTCGGAATAGCCAATGCGAATAGGTCCCCACGAGGTAAGTCCCGGTCTGATTTTGTATAAAAGACAGTAATAGGGCGCTTCCTGAACTATTTGCTGAATATAGTAACGTCTCTCAGGGCGTGGGCCAACAATACTCATGTGTCCCAACAAAACGTTGATAAACTGAGGAATTTCGTCAATACGGTATTTCCTCAACTTTTTCCCGATATTCGTTATCCTGCTATCATTGGGATTGCTCAGTCGGGGAACGCCATTTTCGGAACCTTCAAACATGGTCCTGAACTTGATCATGTTGAAAGGACGACCATAACGACCAATTCTTTCCTGCAGATAAAAAACAGGGCCTTTGGAGTCTGCTTTAATCCGAATCATAAAATACAACAAAACGGGTGAAAGTAAAATTAAAGCCAACAGCGAAAATACAATGTCGAATGCACGTTTAACGCTTTGCTCCCAATCGGGCATTTTAATATCGGTAATACTCACCAGCGGACTGATACTCAAATTATTAATGCGGGCACTTCCGGTCAGAATTTCATACAATCGGGGTGTAAACTGAATGTCGATATTAAACCGGTAAAGTAGATTGATAATGGAAAAGAGCTGATAATCGTCTGTCTGATCGAGCGCAATAATTGCTTCCTGAATGTTATTTTTCTCCACAACTTTATCGATTTGATGCAAATTGCCAAGTATCATTTCCGATGGAACCAGCTTTTCGTGATCAGTTTCCACATATCCTACCACTGTTTTTTCGGGCGCCGCCTTTGCCAACTCATTTCCAATTCTGAGGGCATTATGTCCGGTTCCGATAATAAGCGTAGGAATGGTCCATTTTTTTGACCGATAATTGCTTTTTACATTGGAATAAATAATAAGGCGAGGCAGATAGGTAAACAAAAACAACAACCCGAACAAAACAACAAGAGAATAATAGTAATATTTGTACGATACCACAATATCGTCGAGCATCAACACAAAAAAAATGACAATGGAAATAATTAGGCATGCCACGAACGTGGTGAAAAATATTTTTATTCCCGAAAGTTTTTCGGGATAAAGATAAAATCCTGACAGGTAATGAACAACGATGCAACTTAACGGAAAAAGTATCAGACTGGAAAAATAGTTGTAATTAGGGAAAAAAATCTGAACATTTTCAAAAATAGCAGCATCATTTACTATTTTTCGGAAAATCATAAACAGCACCCACACGACGAGCGAAGCCAATATATCCGAAATTAAATAATGATATAACAGTTTTTTTTTGTTCATCCTCTCACTGATGACGAAATTTTTAAAAAAAATTGAAAATAGATTACCGTCAAATCATTTGTAATTTATTGAATGATAATGTTTAGAAAAAAATTTAACAAACATAACCATTCCATTCGACAGTAATTTCTTTCCAAATGTAATAAACGAAAATTAGCATTCTTTATTTTCCTTTCTACGCTTTAAAAAATGTGCTGAAGCAAGGAATTGATTGAACGCTATTGCCTTATAATCTGTATCACGTTTCCCTTATCCAGCTTAATAATGGAAGAAGGTTGGGGTTCGGACTTTTCATCCTGCCTCCAATTGACCACATAATCGACAGCCGATTTGATTTCTTCATCTATTTGTGAAAAATTTGAAGGTGTCGGTTTGCCGCTGATATTGGCAGAGGTGGAAACTATCGGTTTTCTAAACTGTTCACACAAGGTTTTTGAAAATAATTCCCGGGTTACTCTGATGCCTATAGAATGATCGGCAGCAATCAAATTAGTTGCCAAATTTTTGGCTTCAGGATAAATAATGGTAAGGGGCTTTTCGGTAATTTCAATCAATTGCCACGCCATATCGGGCACTTCATCAACGTACGAAGGAATTTTTGAAGCGGAATCTACCAATACCAGCAAGGCTTTGCTGTCGCTTCGCCGCTTAATTTCGTACACTTTCCTGACGGCTTCCTCGTTGGTAGCATCGCAGCCTATCCCCCACACCGTGTCGGTGGGATAAAGTATAGTGCCTCCTTGTCTCAATACTTCGACAGCTTTTCTGATTTCTTCCTGTAATGTTTTTTCCATTTTGTAACGATAGTATAATTTAAACTTGTGTTCGATATAAAAATATTTATAAGCAATTATAAATAAGCTAATAAAGTTGATGAAAAGGAAGCATTCACATTTCTACAACAAGAACAAACATTATTACCTTATTAATTATTAAGTTTTTACATAATTAAAACAGGTAATCTTTATATCGAACTCGCGTTAAGTCGAGCCTTCAATGCAGACGGCAAACAAAAGTAACAAAAAAACACATCTTGGCAAACCAACAAATACCGTTGCTAATGTTTTTTATCAATTACTTTAAAAATTATGGATTTTCCTTGTCATGAAAAGAATCTGAAAATGTGTTACAAAATCTGTTTGAGGTAGATTTTAAAAGAATATGTTAGTTATACTTTCATTTTTTTTGATTAAAATTTAACATAAAACGCCGTAATTTTTGTCTGAACTGTCATATTTTTATTCGCTAAAATGTTAAATATTTGTTTTTAACAAAATAAATTCTATTGCGTGATATTTGTTTACTTATGGAAAGATTTTTTTAACGATAAATTGTATAAAATTATCAATTATCTTATTTTCAGCTATTTAAAAAAAATTATCTTGGAAGAAAATTGTTGGAAAAAATTAAAAAGGGACAGTAAATTTGACAATATACTGCAAAATGAAAGCAAGAAATTGAATATTTTTTCTATTTGTCATCAAAAACACTTGTTTTTTATTTTTTAATATTTTATTTTTGTCAGCACATTTTCCCTGATCTTAGGTGAAAATAATAAATAATAAGATTAATAAACAAAAATGTAAAATTTATGAGAAAACTAACATTCTTATTTGCCTGCCTATTTATGATAGGAGTTGGTTTGGTCAATGCCCAATCTCTGACAGTCAAAGGAAAGGTGATTTCGGATGAAGATGGGCAACCCGTTATTGGTGCATCGGTATTAGTAAAAGGTACTACTACAGGCACAATTACCGGGGTTGATGGAGGTTTTTCCATTACCGTGCCGGCCGGCAACCGAACGCTGATTGTTTCCTACATCGGAATGAAATCAACAGAAGTTCAAGCTGAAAACGGGATGGTTGTCAGACTACAGCCTCAAACACTGGAAATTGACGAAGTAGTGGTGACGGCTATTGGTATCAAACGTTCGGAAAAAGCCATGGGTTATTCTGCCACGGCTGTAAATTCAGAAGATATTACAATGACCGGAAATCGAAGTGCCTTAAATGCTTTGCAAGGAAAAGTTGCCGGTGTTGAAATAACATCAGCTTC
>JAAYUQ010000010.1 GCA_012517575.1 Bacteroidales bacterium
CGATATTGGTGCCGTTGTATTTAACGGCGCCAAATACAGCTTCCGCCGGAACGCGCAGGGCGACGTGACCGCCATTCTCGACCTTGCGAACAACATCGTCGCGAAATACACCTACGATGCCTGGGGCAAGGTGCTTTCCGTCACGGACGCGAAATCAAATACAGCGTGAAAATGCAAAAAAAATTACACGCGGGGTAGTAATAGGAGTCGGAGCAGGCGCGGGAGCTTATCTGATTTATAGAGGAATTAGAATGATCCCTTCACTTTTCCCTCCATTATGTGGACAATACCAGTAAATGCGGCATGTCCTTAGTATGTATAATATAGGTTGGTGTATAATGAAATATTTTACAAATAAATTATGGCAACAGCTCAATGATGAAAATAATGATATTAGAATTGAGGCAGAGAAACAATGGAACGATAATGCTAACCTTTATTCCAAAGTATATAACGAAGTAAAATCAAAGCTTCCAAAAAAATTTATCATTATTTATGAAAAGGAACATGGTTTTCATGACTGGCAAATAAAAAATATAAATATTATTCAGTCGGATACTAAAACAAAAACAATAAACATTGAAATAGCTATAACAAACTCAAGCAAATCTTATATTATTTCTTATAAAAAAATAAAGATAGTGAAAATTGGTTATCAGTATGACAACTTAATCGAAAGGGGATTTGATGATTGGGGATATAGCGAGTTTCTGCCATTTGATGATGAATCAATTTCAAATGAAATACTATTTGCATCAGGAGTTTCTATTTTTATATGTTTTAAAAAAATATATATAAAAAGGTTAAAGTAGCTCGCAATTAGAGCGTTTCTGAAAAGTCAGAGAAGGTATGCTATTTCAACAAAATGAAGATAGCGGCTACATAAATGTGAGCTTCACGGACCAGATGCCGTCCAACGCGGATTCGATGCGGATCCGCTGCTATCTGTGGAACTGACCGGCACGGCGTGGTTCGACTGCCTGCAACTGGAAGCGGGCTCGACCATTAGAGGCCGATCTGTTACTTTTACATGGTGATTGTTATGAAAAAATGTTTATTAATTTTGGTGGTAATTTCTATGTTGCTTTCATTGGTTTCCTGTGTTCCAAGAGAATTTCAAGCATCAGACGCAGATACTAAGCTATTAGATGGAATTGAAACAAGCAATTTGGAAAAGTGCAAATAAGCATTAAAGAGTGGTGCTCATATTGATCAGCTGGTTGGGCAAATTGGAGAACGAACTGACGACGGGGCTCTTGAAAAAAATCCTTTTAGGATTGCTTGCTTTTTAGGTAAAACAAAAATTTCAAAATTTTTATTAGAACAAGGTGCTGATCCAAACGCTGTTGATTCCGAAAGACTTCCTGTTTTATGCTATGTGGTAAAAATGGGTAATGTTAATTTATGTAAGCGGATGCTGGAAAAGGGTGCTAACATAAACCAAAAAGGGAAGAATGGATTCATGCCGTTAGATTGTTGTTTCTTACAAGATAACAGCGGGAATCCTGATGAAAAAAGAGAGTTTGCAGTTGAAAAAATGTATAATTTTTTAATTGAGCATAATGCAGAGCTAAGCACAAACACATTAAAGAATGCACGGAATGGTTTAAGCAATGATGGCTATACCCGATACAATATTATTCAAAAAATTGTAAAACAATTAGTCCGTTCAGGGAAAAAAACAAATCTTGACTCTATGATGGAAGCGATTGTATTGGGTGATAATCAAAAATTCCAATTGCTTATTAAAAAGGTCAATAAAATGGATGAAAAGTGTTTGTTTTTTTCCGCTGCATTTGGTTCGCAAGAAAGTCTTAATTTGATTTTAAAAAAGGGAATGGATGTAACCGAAGAAGACGGGGATAACAACAATCTACTTACTATAGCTGCCAAATCCGGAAATGTAGATGTGCTCAAATATCTGATGCCTAAATTTAATTTATCTGGTGATGACGGGTATAGAGCCTTACTTGCAGCTATTTCAAATAACCAAAGTGAAACATCAACTATATTAATGAAAAATAAGGCGAAAATTGCATCAAACACAACTGATACTTTAGAGGGAGATATGCTATCTCTCGCTTGCATGAACGGCAATTTAGGAATAGTAAAATTATTAGTTAACAATGGTTATCCGAAAGATGGATATAATCAAGCGTTACAAATGGCGGCACAATATAATCGAGTTGAAATTCTGCGATATTTAATTCGTGTCAAATTTGATGTTAATTCTTCCTTTAATGAAGAAACTCCACTGGGAACAGCTTCTTTTTGGGGTAACATAGACTGTGTAAAATTGTTAGGTAACCGCTGAATAAAGAGGAGTGACAAGGAATTTTCGAGGTTTGCAATGGAACGACCATCAAAGCCGAAGAAAATCCGCTGAATAAGCTGCCGTGTCCCAACGGCTAATAACCCCTGCACCGCTCGGCCTGAGCCAGCATGTAGAGGTTTGCGCTCGCACAGAGCATGTGCGCCTGCGTTCGGTTTTTGGTAAGCCCCCGGTATCGGACTTTTCGGTAACCGAAGACTCTTTTAATTACGAAAAAGACATATTCGACTTTGGAACGTATGCGGGATTTCTGATACTTCATATACCGGAACCACCAAACACCGGGGCCGTCTTTCCATTTGTTTTTTCGGTAGGGTTTCTTTGAATTCATACGGAAATGAATTGAGGAAAGATGCGGGTCAGCCTGGATTTCCTTCCGCTTTTCAATACCGGTATATCCCGCATCGCCGTAGACCACCTCGTCATCTTCCCGAATCAGAGCCGGTACAATATCCCGCTCGTTCACATTGGCGGCTGTGACTTCCATGGAGTGGA
>JAAYUQ010000156.1 GCA_012517575.1 Bacteroidales bacterium
TCTATTAAACCTGATATAAGTATCTGGATAAAATAAATAAGTCTTAAATAATATCAATTCGATAAGACCTCGAACAGTAAAATAATTTGTTTCATCCCAGTTTAGTTGGTAATATGATTTTAATATTGGATTTTCTGGTGCATATTTATATTCTTCGGACAAGATATTTTTTACTTCAAAAGCCATGTCAAAAATTTCTTCATTGAACGGGCTGATAAAAAAGTTTTGTTGGATGGTGTTTAAAAAATACCAGATCAGAAAATTAACATCCTGTACATTCACATTATTCAGAACGTAATTTCCCAACGGGAAAAAAGGAAGATATTTTTTATACAAACTAAAATGTTTTTTTGTAAAGGTATTCCAAATATTGCTCCCAGCAACAATATCTTCCAAATAAGAAACCAAAAAACAGCAAAGAATATCTATTTCATCTTCATTTAAATATTCGTTTAGGAAAGCTGAATGTTGTTTTTTTGTTAACACATTTTTTACCTTGTTAGCCAGCTCAACATAATATTCATCCGATGATGTTTGTTTGCTGTATGGCTTGAGTCCCAGCCATTGTTGGACATTGATTCTGTCGATTGATTTTGTATTCATTGTTTGCCGAAATCAAAAATTGTAATTTGTGCCGATTCTATTGAAAGAAATTGATTTTCGAGTTTTTTAAAAGTCAATTTTATTACAAAAGTAGAAAAATTGGTTCGACTGAGAAAATTAGTGGGAGAATAGCTTGGAGTACATTTTGAATGAATGAAAAAATCGACAGTTTCCCAGTAATTTTAAGGAAAAATTATTTTGATACTTTTTTAAATACAATGTCTATTCCATTTCTGACGGGGGAACTGGTAAGCTGAAGAAAAAGAAATTTGAAGATTTCGTATTCAGCTTTCACCTCATATTCACTAATGGTTTCATCATTTTGGTAATTTCCAAAATTACGAGAATAACTTAAAAATAATTTATTTGTTAGATATTTACCTATTTCAACTGAACCACTTTCAAATGACCCTTTACTCTTGACTTCAATATAATCGACATTTAAAGTTTTATTTAAAATTTTGGTGAGCTGAGAGGAAAGACCTGAAGCTGCTAAACTTTCAGTTAAGCCTAAAGCATCAAAAGTCTGATTCATATTTTCCCGCTGGCCTGTAGTCAGAGCATCCATCCTGGCTCCGAAGAGAATGTACGAAAGCGCATCTCCTTCTGCAATTGTTTGTTCGTCCATAGTGAATTTTATTTCGGGTGCAAGCATTTCTCCCGAAATATGTGCCACCAGTTTCTTTTGTTCTCTGTTTGGATCTCTGAAATTGTAGGCCGCCTGAAAATTCAACACAGGATTTATTTTTTCTCCACCCTGAAATGCAATGGTGCCCGATTCGATAATAAACAATTTTCCCATTAGGTTGTATTGTCCACGCAAAACTTCAACTGTGCCGAAAAGTTCAAAAAAGTCACGGTGTTTCATCAACTCAACATCGCCTGACAATTCGACACGCATATCTTGATTTTTAATCCACGTATTGCGTGGAATTTTTACACGTAAATTTCCTTGCAATTTTTTCGAAAGTTCAGATTCTTCGGCTTTTTGGGTAGATTTTGCAGGACTTAAAGCTATTATTATGGAATCCTCTACCTGTATTTTTTTCAATTCTTCAACTAAAAGGGGTTCAGGAAGCTGAGGCGCTGAAGTTTTTCCCATTAGTTGTAATACAGAAGGTAAATTTATTTCGGAACGAGGAATATTTAAATCGCCCGAAAAAATGATACTGTCGGTTGTGCCTTTTAATGCGGCATCTCCGGATACCGTCACGTTATAATTTTTATGATCGATGGGATTAAATTCCTTAAAACGTATCTGTAGGCCTGACAATGAGTTTGAAATTGAAGATTTTTTGACGAGAGCCGACGGATTTATATTTCCGTCGACAGTCATTCGTCCTTCTCGGCTTTTAATCAGGAAAGTATCGATTTTAATATTGTTGTTGTCAAGCAGAATATTTGCTTTTACCAATGGATAATTAATTCCATATTGTGGCATTTTGATTTGACCATTTATTATTTCCAATGTTCCGTTGAGGTCAGGTTCTCGTAATTTCCCTTCTGCATGGAGTTTACTTTGAATTAAACCATTGAATTCTCCTGTCGGAAGAAAGGATTTTAACAATGATAATGGTATTTTTTTGGCCGAAAGGTCAAGATTCATGAAGGAATTATCGGAAGTTGGCCATCCGAACTGCAGGCTGTCCAATCGAACGATTAAGGGTAACCAACCATTCACCGTAAGTTGTCCACTGTCAGCAAAATTCACGTTAACTTTTGTGTTTAATTTCTGATCCGAAAATTGAACTTTTCCTTTTAAATTGCCGATAATAAAATTTTGAACACCTATGTTATCAGTATTGATCGCAATATTAGCTTCAGGTGAAAAAGCATTTCCTTTGAGTCGTGCGTCAAAATTTAATTTTCCTTGTATCGATTTATCCGGAGAAGAAAATAAATTGTAAATTTTCGAAAGATTCAGGTTGGAGAGCGACAAGTGAAAATCTTGGTTTCCTTTTGTGCTGATTTTTCCTTCGGCAAAAATAGTCTGTACACTGTCGGTGTCATCGGAAATCAACTTCAAATGCTGAAGATTGTAATTATTGTCGGTAATAATCAAACGAACAGAAGACGTATCCTGTTTCCAATGGTTGTTTTTATACTTCAACTGAAAATCAGACATTTCAATTACGCTTGGGATGGAAAACTGAATCAGTGAATTGAAAGAAGTTTTTAAATCTTCACCAGCTGCATTCACCGCCAATTGCATTTTCTTTCTGTCGCTTCGGCCGTTCAAATGAATATTTTGTAATTCGGTTCCGTTGAGAAGCAAATTTTTTGCATCTACCTCGCCATTTGCAAAAATGGAGTGGCCATCAAGAATATCGGCATTTATCCGTACCATGATTTCACCGATTTTGTAAGTTTGAAATTGTGAATCGAAAAGAGTTGTACTGAGCTGAGTTTGCAACTTTTTAGGTGTACCTGTAAGATGAACCGAAAGGTTTCCTCGTATTCCCAACTCTTCAATTCCGGTAAATTTTTTTATTTCCGAAGCATTGTCCAGTGTAAGGTTCAGATTGGCATCAGAACTTCCTTTTAAACTATAAATTCCATTGGCTGCAAGATGAGCAGATTCGGTTTCGGCTGTCAGACTTTCGATCAACAAATTTTGACGAAAAAATTGAAGTTTTGCTTGTAATGAATGAATATTAAATCCCGAAAATGAAGTTGAATCGATATTTATTTGGCCAATGGCTGTCATTTTATTTGGTTCAAATCCCGAACCATGAACAGAAACTTTCATATTTAATTTTGAAAGTCCATTTACAGCAGGAAAATAGGAGGAAATATCAAGTTTTTGGGTGGCAAGAGAAAGATAATATTCAGGTTTATTATCGTTCAAGTGTTTTATTTCCGATTTTAAAAATATTCTGCCGGATTCTCCATTGCCAAGCAATTCACCCTTCAGGTTTTTCGATTTATAATCGAAATTGAAAGTTAATTGATCAACGATTTGTTCATCGATTTTCAGGTTTTTAAAATTTCCTTGTACTGACGCAGCCAATGTATCCAGTGAAAGCCCTTTACTTTTAATCAACATTTGTCCGTTGATACAGAAATATGGTGCATTCATTTTTATCCAGTTGTTCAGTTGTATTTGGTCGAATTCTGCTTTCACTATAAAGGCAGCATTATCGGCCAGTTTGTTTTTCTGAAGAATCGTGCCTATTTGGGGAGAAAAAACGCTAATATGTAGCGTTTCTGCCCGATCTGACAATTTAAGCGCCAATTGAAGATTTTGTTCTTCCAGAACGGTTGAAAGCTGAATCTCGGGATGAATTTTTATATCGTAGCCGGAAGGAAGAAAAGATGAAAATTCATCCAAAAACAAAGGTTCGGTTTTAAAAGTTAAGGTTGATGTCTCTGAAAATGAAATATCTATTTTTGCATGCGCAGTCAGCTTATTTTTAGGGGTTTGAAGAATAAAATCCGAAAGTTGGAAATTTTCGTTTTGCTGCTCCAAACGAAAATGCAAATTCTTAATTTGTAAATTAGGTTGTTTGGCGTTAAAACAAAAATTTTTCAAATTGATTTTAAAGTGACCGACCGAATATTCCCCCGAACCACCAACATAAAAATCTGAAATACGTTTCGGAAGCATTTTGTTTTTCGAGAGTAATTGAAGTCGGGCATTATTTAATCGAAAATTCTCAACTGTAACTTTCATGCTGAAAGGAGAAACCTTTTTGGGTGATTCTTTGCGTGGTTTTGCCAAATGTTCAAAATTCCAGCTTCCGTCTTTGTATTGTTCCAATCGAAATTCTGGTCGATTTATTTCGGCTGTGTTCACTACAATTTTTCCCGAAAGAAGCGGCAATAGTTGATATTTGACTTTCAATGACTGAATTTTAGCCATTGTGTCGGTGGAAGTTATAAAAGTTACCTGTTTTAAATTTAATCCATTGATAAAATTCCCTTCTACTTTACCGATATCTAAATGGGCATTCAAATTTTTTTCAACTTGTAATTCGGCAAAATCGGCCAATTTCGATTTTGCAAACGGCGTTTGCAAAGCAATCAATATCAGTAATATCAATCCCAGTAGCGAAACAAATACAATGCTAAGTCCACGTAAAATATGTTTGACAATTTTTTTCATGCGGTTAAAATGCTTGTCCGACATTCAAGAAAAATTGAGCCGATTTTTTTTCGTTCCAAAGTGGAACGCTTACGTCAAGTCGAATTGCTCCTATAGGAGTTTTTACCCTCAGACCTGCACCGGCAGAATAGGCCAAGTCGTCGGGAGGAAAATGAAAAGAGGATGTCCAAACGTTGCCTGCATCCATAAAAATTGCGCCTTCAAGCAGCCAGAATAATGGATGCCGTATTTCCACACTGCTTTCCAAAATGCTTTTTCCTCCCAATGGAGTTCCGTCTTCGCGTTTTGGGCCAAGTGCCGACCTACTCCATCCTCGTATGGAATTGCTTCCGCCGGAATAGAAACGGTCTTCAACGGGAATATAGTTTGTCTTATCGGAAGATAGGATGCTGCCGGCCATCAATCGAACTGCAAAATTAAAATTTCCTGCTTGGGCATATTTTCGTCCATCTATCCATATTTTGGAATAATTAAAATCACCGCCAAAAAAATATCCATTCAACTTGGCGCCAATGTTGAGCAATTCCCCTCGTTCGGGAGAAGCTTGTGGAAAAGAATGATTGTATTGAAATGTCGCCAATAACCCCGATTTGCTGTAAAGAAAATTTTCACTTTCTGGATTAAATAGTTCTGAACTGTCAGGTTGGGAATATTGTTTTACATTTTCCAGATAATATCTCAACGATAAATTCATTTTTTCTGAGAAAGAATAGCCAAGAGGCAAATTTAATCCATACGCACGTACATTAAAACCAGGTTCTGCCTGACGACGAAGAAAAGGATTGATTTGTAGAGAAGTATTTTTACTTAAAAACTGAGGCTGTATCCAGCTGAGGCTTAAATAGTAAGGATCCAAAGCAGAATGTTTTGCATAAAAGTTAAAACGTGAAGCGTCGCCCCACAATGAATGGGCAGAAAGATTGAGAAAAGCCCTGAATTGATCTTCTGTCCCATATCCAATTCCTATTTCGGTATTCCAGCGGGGAATTTCTTCTATTGTCAACCTGACGGGAATAGGGTTGGTTCGGTTCGAGGCATCGGTTTGTGCTTGCAGGGAAGCAATTCGGAAAAGTTGCAAATCGAATAAATTTTTTCGCGTTTTATCGAGTTTTTGGGAACTGAAAATTTCTCCTTCCTTGTATGAAAGTTGCTGCCGAATCAATTTTTCTTTCACGTATTTGTTCCCTTCAATCTCAGTTTTACCAAAGTAACAAATGTCATGGGGCTGAATTTTGTAGGTAATGTTGGTGAGATTTGAGTCGAGTGACAGTTTCAGCAGATGTTCTATTTGAACATACACATAACCATTGTTGACAAAAATATTTTCAATTTTTGATTTATCTTCATACACTTCTTCATCTCTGAACCGTTTTCCTTTTTTTTGCTTTATGCGTTGTTGTAAAATTTTTAAAAGCGAATCTTTTCTTTCCAAGGGAGCAATGTGTTGAATGTCAAATTGAATATTGCCAAAAGCTACGGGAACTTTTTCTTCAATTTCAATATGCAAATCCACTTTCTGTTTTTTGTGGTTAATCGACAAGGAATCCAGCCGAACGTTTGCAAAAAGGAATCCTTCGGTTTGATAAAAGCGGGTTATTCTTTCCAAATCCGTTTCCAACAGTTTCTCGTTAAAAACAGACGGTTCTTTTTTGAATACATTTTTCTTTATCCAGTTTGAGGTATAAAGGGTGGTTTTTTTCAATAATTCAGATGTTCCAAAAGTGTGATTTCCTGTAATCGTAATTTTCTGTATTTCATAGCCATTTTGTGAAGCAAGTGGAAGGAAATCAATGCTAACCAGTAACAAAAGCATGGAAATCCTTGATTGAAAAAATTTATTGACGATAGATTGAAACATTGATATTCGTTAAACTGTTAAACAGAAAAAACATTTTCTACAAATGTAATGAAAAAACCAAAAACTCATCTCTCAAAAGAAGGAATAAACTAATTCAAAAAAAAAATTGACAATGTTTTTTGATGATTGCATTAGATTTTTATTATTTGGCTGTTTTTCATGTTACATTTCTGTTAAATTTTTTGTTCGCTGGTAGATGCAATTTATTTTTTTAGTAATTTCGTGCAAAAATTTATAAATATGCTTTGACTATACAGATATGAATTAAAGAACTGATTTTCAAAGATTTAATAGTAAATTTTTTATTATTTTCTAAACAAATAAAGTTATGGACAATACAATTTTCAGTAAATTTACTCCAAAGGAAAAAAAGTTTTTCCCGCTTCTGAAAGAAATAGTGGAGGTAATTAAGTCGGCTGCCGATTTAATGTTGGAGTTTGTTGAGAAAGGCAGTCCCGAAAATGCTGCAGAGTACTACAAAAAAATAAAGGAACAAGAACACAAAGGGGATGAAATTTCCAACAAAGTTTTTGATGAACTCAATACAACTTTTATCACTCCTTTCGACAGGGAAGACATTCATCTTCTGGCAAATACTTTGGACGATATTACCGATGATATCAATAGTGCAGCCAAACGGATTTTTCTTTACAAACCACAGGAAATTCCTCAAGGTTCGCGAGAGTTGGTGCTCTTAATTAAAAAAGATGCAGAGTTGATTGAAAAAGCTGTAGAAGAATTGGATGTGCTGAAGAAAAGCAGGAAACGCGTTTCGCAGTATTGTTCCGAGCTTCACATTATCGAAAACAAAGCTGATGATGTGTACGATAATTTTTTGATACAACTTTTCGAAAAACAGCACAATGGTGTGGAATTAATCAAGCAAAAGGAAATTATGAGTGAACTCGAAAAAGCTACGGATGATGCGGAATATGTTGGTAAAATAATCAAAACAATTATTGTAAAATACGCTTAATAAAAATTAAAAGATCTTTTTATCCAAAAATCAACTTGAAGCATGGGATTGTTAATTACGATAATTATTCTCGCATTAGTTTTCGATTACATCAATGGCTTTCATGATGCTGCTAATTCAATAGCTACAATAGTTTCCACAAAAGTTCTGAAACCTTTTCAGGCGGTGCTTTGGGCAGCAATGTTCAATTTTATAGCTTTTTTTATTGCAAAATATATTATTGGTGGATTTGGGATTGCCGATACGGTTTCTAAAACTGTTATTGCTGAATACATTACACTTCCCATCATTTTTTCCGGTATAGTTGCGGCAATTATTTGGAACCTGTTAACGTGGTGGTTAGGTATTCCTTCTTCTTCTTCACACACCCTTATTGGAGGTTTTGCCGGAGCGGCAATTGCACGATGGGCAACTTTTTCTGTTATCAAGGTCAGTGTTATTGTGAAAATTGCAGCCTTTATTTTTCTGGCTCCAATTATAGGTATGGTTGTGGCAACTTTCTTGACCATTGTACTTACCTGGAGCATACGAAAAGTTAATCCGCATAAGGCAAATACTTGGTTCAAACATTTTCAGCTGGTTTCTTCCGGGTTGTTCAGTATCGGACACGGATTAAACGATTCTCAGAAAGTTATGGGTATTATTGCCGCAGCTTTAATTGCAACGCACATTCATCATCCTGAGATTGGATATGGAATTGAATCTGCCAATGATTTACCAAATTGGGTTGCTTTTGCCTGTTTCACGGCAATATCTTTGGGAACAATGTCCGGAGGATGGAGAATAATTAGAACTATGGGCACGCGAATTACAAAAGTGACACCTTTTGAAGGAGTCGTTGCTGAAACTGCCGGCGCTTTGACTCTTTATTTGACAGAGATTTTGAAAATTCCCGTCAGCACTACACATACTATTACCGGTGCCATTATTGGTGTAGGTTCGGTAAAACGCCTGTCTGCCGTTCGTTGGGGAGTTACTCGTAATTTACTGGTTGCTTGGATATTAACAATTCCCGTCAGCGCCTTGATCGCTGCAGTGGTATATTGGTCGCTGGGTCATTATCTGATTTAATAATCGGTTTGTTCTGCCTTTATATTCGTTTGAACCGGCAAAAAAGCATCACATCTTTGATATCGTTAAATTTGTTCTCTGAATTTTCCAAAACAATGAATTGGTAGTTCTTTCCATAAAGTTTTCTTATTTTTTCCAGGTTTTTTTCTCCGATCAGAAAATATCCTTCTTCAGGCTTTTCTTTTTCAAAGTTTTTAAACTGATTGCCTAAATAAAAGTTTAGTCCATAAAGATTGGGATATTCCATCAGGTTGTTCATTACAAAAATATTATCTTTTAAAGAATATTTGTTTTGAAGTTTTTCGGCAAAAGGGCGAACCGAATAGCCGTTTTTATAGACAGGATAAGCAAATCCTTCCAGAAAAACTTGTAACCCAATAAATAATCCTATTGAAGCAAAAAGAATGTTCTGAATATTTTTTGTTCTTTTCCATTTGATGCTCCACACAAAAGCAATGGCCAGAAAAAGCCAGAACAATACACCAACAACCCCTGGATGCTGAAATGCTTGCGAGAATAGTCCGATATCATGATTCAATGTTTCGTCCTTAATAAAAGGAGATGTTAATGCGCTTAAGTCGAAGAATCGAAAAATAGCCGTTAACAATAATAGAAATCCTGTCAAAACGAATATTATATTTGCTGTCCAATTGATGAATGCCGGTTTTCGTTTCATTACCCATTCGTAAAGAAGAACAAGTAAATATGCAGCAAACGGATATACGGGTATAATGTAAACACTTCGTTTCGAACTCGGAATAGAGTAAAAGCCAATGACAACAATTAAAGTTAATGTACTGAATAAAATCAGTCGGTCTGCATTTTTTAATTTTTTGATTGATTCCTGTAATTTTCCGAATTGTAATTTTTTAAAGAATTTTTTGTACGAAACAACAAACAAACTGAAAATTGCTACCAGCGACCACGGTAAAAAACCTGTCAGAATTGCAGGAATGTAATACCAAAATGGACCTTCGTGACCTAAATTATAGGAGATATCCAATGATTCGCTTTTCTGACCCAAAAATCGACCAAAATTTTCGGCATAAACAACATTTAGAAATTTTTCTCCTCCTTGCCGATAAGCCAAATAATACCAACTCAAAAGAATAAAAAGTGCGGGAAGCGCTACGATAATACTTTTCCAGATAATTTTCCAAAAAGAATATTTTTGAAGCAGCAAAAGATACACAATAAAAACCAGGCAAGGCAATACAATGCCTACCGGCCCTTTTATCAGTGATGCCCCCGCCAGCAACAACGGAATATGCCAAGGAAATTTCTTTAAACCTTTTTCTTCCCAAATAAAAAAACAAATTAATGATGCAATCATAAAAAATGAAAGCAACATGTCAACTCGAGCTTCAATGCCCGAACGATGCATTTCAAAGCAGGTAAGCATCAAGAGTGTGGCAAGTAAAGCTCTTCTTTTTGAAGTGCGTTTAGAAAGAAATGTAAAAAATAATACAGTAATACCAACCAGTCCCAACGCTGAAGGCAGGCGAGCAGTGGTTTCGGATACTTTTCCGGCCGGAAGTGAAAACAAAGCGATCGTCCAATGCATCAAAGGTGGTTTATAGGCTGTTTCGTCTGCATAATCGGTTGGCAGAATCCAATTGCCCGTATTAAGAATACACTGCGCCACAGAGGCTTCACGTGGTTCGCCTTTGGTATAAAAATCACTGATCATTGTCCACGGAACAGTCAACAGCAAGCTGAGAAACAAAACAAATAAAAAGGGATATTTTTGATAGACAGTTTTGAAAAAGTTGTCTGTATTTTTCATCGATTTATTCTGAAAAAGGGTTTAATGAATGTTCAGTTTTGAATCGGGGTATTTTATTATAGAAATTATTCAGCAAACGATTTGATTATTTTTCCCCGGTATCGTTAGAATCTTTTTTGATAATAAATACATCCTCATTGTCTTTTTTATAGAAATAATGTTCTCTGGCAAATTTCTCGAGATTTTCGTTGCTGGATTTGAGCTCAAAAAGTTTGGTTCGGTCGGATTTTATCTTTTCTTCATAATACTTTATTTCCTTTTCGAGTTCCTTATTTTTTTGATAGATTTTCCATCGTGAAATCAGGTTATGTTTGTCGAAAAAGATTACGTATCCGGCAAAAATCAGAAAAACAATAGTGTACTTGTTCAAAAAAATTCGACGAAGTGTTTTTAACAATTTTTTGCCGGCTGTAGACATAAAAATATTGGTTTTGTTTGCAGGATATCGGGCTTCTTGCCTCTGTCCATATCGAACAACAAAAATAGTGAATTTTGTGGATAGAATTTGACAGAAAAAAATTATTTATGAGGGGAAAAGCGTAATTATTTTGACTATATTTGCATAACAAAGGAAAAAGAATCAGGAACGAAATTAAATGAATGAATCTGAAGAATTCTTTTTTAATTATCATTTAATCAGTATTTTATTGCTGTAAAAAAATTGAAATGAAAAATTACGTTGTTTCGGCGCGCAAATATAGGCCTACAACTTTCAAATCGGTAGTTGGGCAGACTGCTCTTACCAACACTTTGAAAAATGCCATAAAAAGTAACCATTTGGCGCATGCTTATCTTTTTTGTGGTACACGTGGAGTAGGAAAAACCACTTGTGCCCGTATTTTTGCTAAAACTATTAATTGCGAGCATCTTACCGAAGATTTTGAAGCTTGCAACGAGTGCGAATCATGTAAAGCTTTTAACGAACAGCGTTCTTATAACATTCATGAGTTGGATGCCGCTTCCAACAATAGTGTGGAAGGCATTCGTTCACTGATTGATCAGGTTCGAATTCCACCACAAATAGGAAAATACAGCGTATATATTATCGACGAAGTACACATGTTGAGTTCCAGCGCTTTCAATGCTTTTTTGAAAACGTTGGAAGAGCCGCCTGCTCATGCCATTTTTATTTTGGCAACCACCGAAAAACATAAAATTATTCCAACCATTCTTTCGCGTTGCCAAATTTACGATTTTAATAGAATTTCCGTTTCAGATATTGTAGGCCATTTACAATACGTTGCGCATGAAGAGGGAATTACGGTAGATGTCAATGGTCTGAATGTGATTGCCCAAAAATGTGATGGAGGAATGCGTGATGCGCTGTCTATTTTTGATCAACTGGTAAGTTTGTGTGGGAACAATATTACCTATCAGGATGTGCTTACCAATCTGAATGTTTTGGACTATGACTATTATTTTCAATTGGTTGATGCTTTTATGAAAGGCGATGTGAATGCTTCCCTTCTTATTTTCAACGAGATAATCAATCACGGTTTTGATGCACATCATTTTGTTTCAGGATTAAGTTCTCATTTTCGGGATTTATTGGTTAGCAAAGATTCTCAAACAATTCAGTTACTGGAAGTTGGCGCCGATATTGGGAAACATTATCAGGTTCAGGCTCGACAATGTCCTGACGATTTCATTTTTCAGGCATTGAAAATTTGCAACGATTGTGATTTGAATTACAACATCAGTAAAAACAAGCGATTGCTTGTGGAGATTATGCTGATTCGTCTTTGTCAGCTTATTAAGCCAGAAAAGAAACTCATTACAGAAGAAAAAAGTGAGCCTTTGCAAAAAATAGTTGGCGAACCGGTAACAAATGTTGCTGCTTCTATTAAAAGTAGTCCTTCAGCAACAAAGATTCAAAATTCGACGGTTGGAACTCCTAATGGTGCTGAAGCTTTGAAGCA
>JAAYUQ010000157.1 GCA_012517575.1 Bacteroidales bacterium
TCGGTGATCGATTTAATCCAGTCTTTTGTAGAAATCTGACGGCCAAAATAGCAGGCAACTCCTTCGTTCAACCATGCGGGTAAAGTTACTTTTGTCTTCCATGCATTCATGCAATGAGTATATTCGTGTGCAAAAAGGCCAAGCGCTTCGTTCAAACCCATTTTTGCAGGTGAAAGCATGATAAACAGACTCTTTCCGTAAGCCGATCCGGTTGAATTTTCGTCGTTTTCAGGGTAACCTTGAGCTAAATGTAATTGGTCCAAATCTTTATATAGAAAAATATTTGTTTTCTCAGTAGGATTTACTTCCAACGAAGAAGTAACAATGGAATGAAAGAGCTCGATTCTTTCCACGAATTGATCGATCAAATTATTGTCCTGAGACGAATAAATGACATTGAAGTGAGCTGTTGATTTGGATAGATTCATATCTCCGTCATTGTAATAAACAGTTGCCAATGTAAGGTTATTTTCACCAACATAAATGCTCCTGTTTTTTGCAGAAGTTACGGGAAAATCGATCTCCCATCCTCCATTATCGGCAGAGGCAGCCGTTGAGAAATATTTATAACCGACATATGTATTTGAAGGAAGCGCAATGGTCAATGAATAAATATTGTTGCTTCCGGCATTTAACATATGTGTTAGTTCAAATCCATTAAACGATCCTCTGATATACAATTTATCGGTAGCTGAATTGAATTTACCGTCACGGATCAAAATGCTCGCATCAACAGAGAAAGTTACATATGTAATTGCCGGAGCTATTGAGAATAAAGAGCTTTCGGATTTCGTGCTCGAATTAGCCACATCCGAAATTCTGATTTTGCAAGTAGTGGAAGTGAAAGAGGGAACGGTCCAATTGTAAGTATTCAGCGAAGCCGCTACAGAAGGCGTTATGATTGTCCAGTTTGTGCCATTGTCGGGAGAATATTCTATTTTAATGTTTTGAATTCCGTTTGAAGTCCAATTCAAAGCAACGGTTGAACCACATAAAAGTCCTTTATTGTTAAGATTTTCGGTATTTAAATTAAGGATGGAAGTAGAATAATGCGCTTCGTCCACTTTGTTCATATCCTGCTGTGTCCAACCATTCATTTCGCCGGCAATGTAGCAGGCTTTCGTGCCGGTGGGAACGGTAACGTTATAAGTCAAACCAAAAACAAAACTTGATAGGGGAATCAGTAAAAATAGCATGGAAATTCTTAGGAAAGAGAGAGAGCCTCTTTGGTTGCAATGCCTTTTCATAGTTTTTAAAATTTAATGACAGGGGAATTAATTAATAAAAATAAAAGAAGAAGAAAGAGGTATAAAATTTGCCAAAGATAATCAGATTTATAGAAAATAATTATCTATTTTGCATAAAAATTTTAATTTTTTACAAAAAATTTTTCATAAAGTGATTTTCTTGATACAGAAATTTTTATGTTGTTGATTTTCAAATACATGAAAAAATTTTTGTAGAAAAAATTTTGGGAAATTGAGATTATTTGGTGATAAAATTTTTGAATAGAGATTGTGAATAGAAAAAATATCTGATGTTTTGTTCCAAAGAGAAGGTCAGATATTTTGAAAGGAACTCTTTTTAAAAAATAGAAAAGCTATCTTAATGAATAAGAAAGCTTTTCTAATGGTGGGCCCAGCTGGGCTTGAACCAGCGACCCCCTGATTATGAGTCAGGTGCTACTAACCAACTGAGCTATGGGCCCTACGTTTGCGAATAATTGCTTATCTTTGCAAAGCGAATGCAAAAATAATAATTTTTTGTGTGTTTGGAAAAATTCTGTGTTATTTTTCGTTTAAATGATTCATTTTAAAAATATTTCGGCTCTAATATTCGATTTTGGCGGGGTGTTGATCAACTTGAGCCGTCAACGTTGCATTGACAGTTTTCGTGCTCTCGGGGTAAGAGAACTGGAAAAATATCTGGATGACTTCAATCAGTCCGGATTTTTTCTCGAATTGGAACAGGGAAAAATTTCACCGGAACAATTTCGCAACGAAGTAAGAAAATTAACTGATCAGACTTTGACCGATGAACAGATAGACCAAGCTTTTTGTTCTTTTTTGCTGGATATACCGGAAGAAAAATTAAAATTGTTGTTGGACATTCGGAAAAGGTTTAAAATTTATTTGTTGAGTAACACCAATCTTATTCACATGAATTTCTGCAGAGCACAGCATTTTCATTTTAACGGTTACTCGATGGATGATTTTTTCGACAAATGCTATTTGTCTTACGAGCTGGGGCTAACCAAACCCGACATACGTGTGTTTAACGCTGTGATTGATGATATTGGGCTGGCTCCACAGCAGTGCCTTTTTCTTGATGATGGATTGAAGAATATTGAGCAGGCACAAAAAACCGGTTTGCAAACTTATTGGGTGAAGCAAGAGGAAGATTTGAGTTTCCTGCTTCAGCCGGAAGTTTTTGTTTATGATTAAAAGCGGGATGAAAAAATGACAATTTTTTCTTTCAAAATAAATTTTCATTACACTTGTTTATATAGGGAATTTCATGCAAGTAATAAAAGGAAATAGCGGAATAAAAATTGAGCCTTGCGTGGCAACTGTAGGTTTTTTTGATGGCGTCCATATCGGTCATCGTTTTTTAATGGAAGAGTTGAAAAGAATAGCCTTGGAGGAACATTTGAAGAGTGTAGTTGTTACTTTTGATCTTCATCCGCGTAAAGTTTTAAATGCCGATTTTCAGCCGAAGTTGCTTACCACATTGGAAGAAAGGATTTTTCAGATTGGAACGACGGGAGTAGATGCTTGTGTAGTGTTAAATTTTACGCGCGAAATGTCCTTACTCTCGGCTCGGGATTTTCTGAAAGAAGTACTTCGCGATCAGCTCAATGTGCAAACGCTGCTGGTAGGACATGACCATCGTTTCGGACACAATAGGGAAGATGGATTACAGGAGTATATCCGTTATGGAGAAGAATTGGGAATAAAAATTATTGAAGCACAGCGTTTTGCTACAAAAGACATGCCGCATATTAGTTCTTCCGTTATTCGTCGAATGCTTCTCGAAGGAGATATAGATACAGCCAATCGGTTGTTGACTTATGAATATTCTTTTGAAGGAAAAGTTGTCAACGGATTTAAGGTGGGGCATAAAATAGGATTTCCAACCGCTAACCTGATTCCGGTAAATGAAGAAAAACTGATTCCCGGAGTTGGCGTGTACGCCGTCAGAGCTCGATGTAACGAAAAAAAATTCAAAGCCATGATGGATATTGGTTATCGACCTACATTCGGTGATGACAACAAGCTGACAATTGAAGTTCATATTATCGATTTCGATGAAGATATTTATGAAAAAACTTTAAGCATTGACTTTATTCGTCGGTTGCGTGATGAAATCAAATTCGATACGGTGGAACAATTGATTGAACAGTTGCATCGCGACAGAGAAGAAGTAGTGGCAATGAGTTTTTAAAGACTTCTTATCCATATTTTCATCGTATTTTTTTAAAAATGAAAATGAACAGTTTTAGCATTTTAATCCAAGAAAACATAGAAATTAGCAGACTGAAATTTTTAATTTAACCGAAAATTTTTACCGATAAATTTTTTAAAATCAGTTATTTATGAAAAAATTAATTATTGCTGTTATTATGATAGGTACATTGTTGACCGGTTGTTCAACGAATAAGGACAATCCATTTTTGCAGACTTATGATACGCCTTTTGGTGTTCCTCCATTTGATAAAATTAAGACTGAGAATTATCTTCCTGCTTTTCGTGAAGGAATAAAAACTCATCAGAAGGAAATTGACGCCATTGCCGAAAACAAGGAAGCTCCAACCTTTGCCAATACGGTTGAGGCATTGGATTTCAGTGGAGAATTACTGAAAAAAGTTTCTTCGGTATTTTTTAATCTCTATTCTACCGATACCAACGATAAAATGGAAGCTATTGCCAATGAGATAACGCCATTACTGACAGGACACAGTGATAATCTTTATCTCAATAAGGCGCTTTTCCAACGAATTAAAACGCTTTACGATAAACGTTCCACACTCGGACTCACTGCCGAGCAAAATAGATTATTGGAGAAGTATTACAAAAATTTTGTTCGCAATGGTGCAGCATTAAACGATGAGCAAAAGGAGAAATTGAGAGAAATCAACAAACAGCTCAGTTTGGCAGAATTACAGTTTGGACAAAATGTATTGGCTGAAACAAATGCTTATCAAAAATGGGTCACCGACGAAAAAGAATTGGCCGGGTTGCCTGAGAATGTGAAACAGTCAGCAGCTGAAGCAGCAAAAGAGGCAGGTAGAGAAGGACAATGGCTTTTCACCACAAAAAAAGCCAGTTTCATTCCCGTTCTTCAGTACAGTGAAAATCGTGAATTGCGTCGAGAGTTATTGACTGCTTATAACAAGCTCGCCGACAACAACAACGCAAACGACAACAAACCGGTGATCAATAAAATTGTGAAGCTCCGCGTACAAAAAGCTCAATTATTAGGTTATCCCACATGGGCCGATTATGAGTTGGATGATACAATGGCTAAAACACCTCAAAAAGTTTACGATTTTTTGGCTTCTGTTTGGGAACCTTCCATTCGGAAAGCACGTGAAGAAGCAGCCGAACTCCAAAAAATAATGGATGCTGAAGGTAAGGGAGAAAAATTGGAGCCATGGGATTGGTGGTTTTATGCCGAAAAACTTCGAAAAGCCAAATACGATTTGGACGAAGAAGCATTAAAACCTTACTTTAAACTTGAAAATGTCAGAAAAGGAGTTTTCGATTTGGCTTCGAAACTTTACGGATTAAAGTTTAAAAAACTCGAAAACATACCCATTTATCATCCCGATGTTGAAGTGTTTGAAGTAACCGATGCCAATGATTCACTGATAGGTATTCTTTATACCGATTACTATCCCCGCTCCGGCAAGCAGGCAGGCGCATGGATGAACAATATTTCGGAACAATATATTAAGGATAATGTCAACCATCGACCCGTTATTTGTAATGTTGGCAATCTGACCAAGCCTACGTCCGACAAACCTGCTCTTTTGAGCATGGACGACGTGGAAACTTTATTCCATGAATTTGGACATGCTTTGCACGGTTTGCTTTCTCAATGTACTTATCCTTCACTTTCGGGTACCAATGTGGCTCGTGATTTTGTAGAACTTCCTTCGCAAATCATGGAAAACTGGTGTTGGGAACCGGAAGTAATAAAAACATATGCTTTTCATTATAAAACCGGAGAAGTGATGCCCGATGAACTAATAGAGAAAATTCAGCAGTCCAGCACTTTCAATCAGGGTTTTGCCATGACTGAGTTGCTTTCGGCTGCTTTGCTCGATATGGATTATCATACCATTAAGGATACATCCGATATAGATGTTACTGCTTTTGAAAATGCCACCATGAAGCGCATCGGCATGATTCCTCAAATAGTGGTGCGTTATCGAAGTACTTATTTCAATCATGTTTTTTCGGGAGGATATTCTGCCGGCTACTACAGTTATACATGGGCAGAAGTACTCGATGCGGATGCTTTTCAGGCATTTAAGGAAACGGGCGATATATTTAATCCCGAAATAGCTGCGTCGTTCCGCAAAAATATTTTGGAGCGCGGCGATTCTGATGACCCCATGAAACTGTATGTAGCATTTCGCGGTAAGGAACCGCAACCCGATGCTCTGTTGATCAAAAGAGGATTAAAATAAAGTTGATTTTAAAAATTTTTAAAAAAGTTTTTGGTGAACAGGCGCAAATTTTCTATCAAATTCTTTGTAACTCCTACCATTCCCGGAACAGTACTACTGGTGCTGTTCTGTGTGGGATGGTGGTATTTTCCTTTTTTGATAGGAAAGCAGCCATCGTTGTATCGTGATGATTTTCCCTTTATTCTTTCTGTTTTTTCTTTTAATTCGGGTATCAACAATTTTGTAAGTCTGCTTCTTACCCTATTGAATGCGATGCTGATTCAAAATCTGAATCTTCGTTTCAATATTCTTAGAAAAAGGTCGTTCCTGCCTTTTTTGATTTTTCTGTTTTTAATAGCCGGCTGGTATCCGTTACATTTTATTTGGGAGCTACATTTTGCATTGAGCATTTTTATTCTGTCTTTTTATTATTTTTTCGATATGTATCGTCAGCCTGCTGCTGTTGAACAGGCTTTCATGGGTAGTTTTCTGATAGCTGTTGCCAGTCTTATTTTGCCGTCTCTACTGTGGATAATGCCGATCGTATGGCTTAATTTTTTACAAATGCGTGCTTTCTCGCTGAGGACTTTTCTTGCTTCCATTTTGGGAATAGTGGCTCCGTGGTTACTTTTCGCAGGTGGTTATTTTGTTCTTCAAGAAAACACTGACTTCAACAAGTTGATTCTCAGCCGTTTTTTTGTTGAAAATAAATTTGATTTTTCTTCTTTTCAATCGATAGATCTGATTTATTTTGTTTCACTTGCCGCAATATTGCTGATTTCAGTTGTTTATATCTATACGAATTTTCAGCAAGATAGCATTAGCATCCGGTCAAAATTGAATATACTCGTCATTCAACTGCTGTTTTTATTGGGAATTTCCATTTTTCATGCTTCACTTTTTTACTGTTTCCTTCCCTTTATGGTGTTTTTCTATGCCTTGCTTCTGTCTCATCCCTTTTCTACCCGAGAAAATAACTTTTTCGGTATTTTGTTTATTGTTTTTTTGGTGCTAAACGTGGCCTTTGTATTGTTTAAAGTAATCTCCTAACCACACATGCTGGAGTTTACAGAACTGGGCTATTTGGGACTTTTTTTGGCTTCATTTCTTGCGGCAACTGTAGTTCCGTTCAGTTCGGAAGTAGTATTTTCCACTATGGTTTTCGGCGGCTTAAATGCGTGGACTTGTGTTTTTGTGGCTACAGCAGGTAATTGGCTTGGAGGAATGACATCCTATTATGTGGGAAAACTGGGAAAGATGGAATGGATAGAGAAATATTTCCATGTCAAAAAAGAGAAAATCGATCAGTTTCTGGAAAAATTTCATAAATATGGTGAATGGTTTGTGTTTTTTTCGTTCCTGCCTTTTATAGGCGATGCCATAGCCATTGCAGCCGGTTTTTTACGTGCCCGCTGGTGGACAACCGCGGTTTTTATGCTTGCCGGAAA
Organism: Bacteroidales bacterium; assembly: GCA_012517575.1. Classification (GTDB taxonomy): domain Bacteria; phylum Bacteroidota; class Bacteroidia; order Bacteroidales; family Paludibacteraceae; genus MVYY01. Next base: position 7,123 of record JAAYUQ010000157.1, read on the forward strand.
ATTTTGCCGTTACGTCGTTTGGATGTATGTGAATGGTTTGATATTAATGATTTAGGATACACAATTAATCCTTATTTTCCAACGCAGCCGATAAAAGAAAATTTTTGAACGATTCGAAATCATTTTTTAAAGAAATGATTTGCTTTTCTCCTTTCATAAATTCTTGAAGTTTGACAGGAATTTCTATTTTTTCTCCAATAATTTTTTCTACAGTATCCAAAAATTTTGCCGGATGAGCTGTTTCGAGAAAAATTCCGTTTTCGTTATTAGTCAAAGTTTGACTCAAAGCCCGATAACCGCAAGCTCCGTGAGGGTCGAGCAAATAACCGGTTTCCTGATAACATTTCTGAATGGTGTCAGAAATTTCTTCGTCGGTATAGCTGACACCCGAAATCAATGAACTGATTTTCTCGTGCGAACCGTGATATAAATCGAGAATGCGGGCAAAATTGCTTGGGTCGCCAACATCCATTGCGTTTGCAATAGTTGGGACGGAAGGACGGGGTTGATATTGACCCGTTTTCAGGTATTGAAGAAAAATATCGTTTCGGTTGTTGGCCGCAATAAATCGTTTTACCGGTAATCCCATTTCTTTGGCAAAGAGGCCGGCAGTAATGTTGCCGAAATTTCCACTGGGGACGCAAATAACCATTTCCAATTCTTCCTGCGTGAGTTTTGGATGAATAGCTCTTAATTGTGCATAAGCATAAAAATAATAAAAAGCCTGAGGCAGAAATCGAGCAACATTAATGGAGTTTGCCGAAGTTAGTTTAAGAGAAGAATTCAGTTCTTTATCGGCAAAAGCCGTTTTGACAAGACGTTGGCAGTCGTCGAATGTGCCATCAATTTCCAACGCCGTGATGTTTTGTCCCAAGGTGGTAAACTGGCATTCCTGAATCGGGCTGACCAATCCTTTCGGGTAAAGAACAAAAACGTGAATACCTTCTACGCCTAAAAAACCGTTGGCAACAGCGCTCCCTGTATCGCCGGAAGTTGCAACCAGTACATTTACGTTCTTTTCGCCTTCTTTTTGGATAAAATATCTGAGCAAACGGGACATAAATCTGGCTCCAACATCCTTAAATGCCAGTGTAGGCCCATGAAAAAGTTCCAGACTGTAGATATTGTCTTTAACATGCACCAACGGGACATCGAAGGACAACGTATCGTACACAATATTTTTCAGCGCTTCGTTTTCCACATCTTCTCCAAAAAAAGCTTCTGCCACAGCCAATGCAATTTCCTGAAAGGACATATTGATAATGGTATCGAAGAAAGAAGGTGGTAACTGCTTAATTTGTTCCGGCATGAAAAGCCCTTTGTCTTCGGCTAAACCTTTAACAACGGCGTCTTTCAGGCTGACTCCGGAAATTGTTTTGTTGGTGCTGTAATATTTCATAAGAAATTTTCGATAGTTGTTTGATTAAAACTATTTTATCAGATTTTTCATAAATTCAGGGCCTTTCAGGAGTCCATAACTTCCCTGTTGAGCTGAAAATTCGTCATAAACTGTAACTTTGTCGGGCTTTTCGCCGGGGCGATAGATAATGAAAGGAACAGGACTTTTTGTATGCGTACGAATGGCGCACGGAGTTGGATGATCAGGAAGAATGGCAATGGTTACAGGTTCTTTCCATAAAGAAACTTCTTCAAAAATAGGCTTTACAATTCTTTGATCAAGATATTCAATTGTTTTGATTTTCAATTCAACATCGCCTTCATGACCGGCTTCGTCGCTTGCTTCAATATGCAAATACACAAATTCATCGTTGCGCAAGGCATTGATAGCAGCTTGAGCTTTTCCTTCATAATTTGTATTGTACAAGCCCGTAGCTCCTTCTACATTGATTACTTTTAATCCTGCGTACACGCCAATACCTTTGATTAAATCCACTGCTGAGATAACCGATCCACTTTTCAGATCATAAAGTTCCATCAATGTTTTCATTTCAGGCTTGTAACCGGGCGACCACAACCAAATGCTGTTGGCCTTGTCTTTTCCTTCGGCTGCTCTTTTCAGGTTGACAGGATGATTTTCGAGCAAGACCTGCGATTGTAAAGTCAGTTCGTTTAACAAGCGTGCGGTTGCTGCGGCTTCCGGTACTTCAGGCTGTATCATTACTTCTTTGAACGGTGTACCTGGCACATCATGTGGAGGAGTGCATTTTAAGTTTTTATTTCCTCCTTTCATTTTTAACAAATGACGATAAGATACACCATGATAAAAACTAACTATTTCATTGCCAAGCTTTTCGTTTAGAAATTTAATTAATTCGGCAGCTTCTTCGTTGCTGATATGTCCGGCAGAGTGATTTTTTATTTTCCCGTTTTCGATACATATCAAATTGCAACGCATGGCCATTTCGCCCTTTTCAATGGGCACACCCATACTGGCTGCTTCCAACGATCCACGACCTTCAAAAACCTTTGCAACGTCGTAGCCCATAACACTTAAATTGGCGATTTCGCTGCCGGGAGAAAATCCTTCGGGAATGGTATCCAGCATTCCACTTCTTCCCAACTCGGCAATTCTGTCTATATTTGGTTTGTTGGCAACCTGCAATGGAGTTTTGTTTCCCAAAGATTCAATAGATTCATCGGCCATCCCATCACCCAATATAATGATGTATTTCATAAGTTTTTTATTTGTTCAAACTAACTTGTTCTAAAATAATCATTTTCTGATTTTTATGTCGAGAAGATTTGATTATTTTAGAAATAAAAAATTTTTTATTCTTCAAAAAATACCTGATAATCAGGCAAAGCATTCAATAGCGTATTGATCGTTTCTTGCATGGAAGTATAACTTTCGGCTCCGGCGGCATTCAGGTGACCCCCTCCGCCAAAAAGGTCGGATGCCACTTTATTGGCAGGAAATTTACCTTGCGAACGCAACGAAATTTTAATTCTGTTTTTTTCTTCACGCAAAAACACTGAGAAATCGATTCCTTTCACTGAAAGGGGAATATTTACAAATCCTTCTGCATCTCCGTTGACATAGTTAAATCGGGATAAGTCTTCCTGAGTGAGAGAAATGATGGCGGTACGAAATTCGGGAAAAGTCTGCATTTTTTCGTACAGGCAAAATCCCATCAGCCGCAATCGGCTTTCAGAATATGTATTGAAAACTTTCCGATAAATTTCATCTTTATCGATTCCAATTTTAATCAGTTCCGAGATAATAATATAAATTTCAGGATCGTTGGAATTGTAGGTAAAACTTCCGGTGTCGGTCATCATACCTGTGTAAATGCATTCGGCGCAGGCAAGATTAATATTGGCAAAGTCGCCCATTCGGCAAATGAGGCGAAAAATCATCTCGCTGGTAGAAGAAATTTCCGGATAGGAAATAGTAATTTTTGCAAATGATTCGGGATGGAGATGATGGTCCACCAAAATTTTTGGGGCCGGTGAATTTGAAACTGCTTCGGCCATTTCTTCCAGTCGATGCAAACTGTTGAAATCGAGCGTGAAAATTAATTCTGCCGAAGCAAGAATGTTATCGGCTTTTTCCTTGTCGTTTTCATAAATCAGCACCTCGTTTGCTCCCGGCATCCAGGAAAGAAAGTTGGGGTAAGGGGTTGGTGAAATAACAGTTGGCTCTTTTTCTATCGTCATCAGATAGTGCCAAAGTCCAAGAGCTGCTCCCATTGCATCTCCATCGGGACCTACATGTACAACTATGGCAATTTTTTCCGCATCCTGAAGTGAGGAATAAACTTTATTGATAAGGTCTTCAGCTATTATTTTTGAGATCATTGTTTCGATTTTTGATTTTAAATTACAAATTTACGTGATAATTTTCAATTTACACATAGCCAAAGAAAAATCCCATTCTCGATTTTAAAAAGTGCCAATATATAGAATGGAATATAGGTGATGGTTGACAGAAAAAATTAGTTGAAAGTTATTTAAAATTTTTTTTTGTTGTCTGTAATATCCAAGATATAGGCACCTTGATCAGCTACAGAATAAAACTCAATTCCCTTTTTCTCGCTTTGTTGCCGAATGTCGTTGGCATACCAGTTTGAAATGCTTTTGTCGACAATTATTTTTTTGGGATGAACGCAAGAAAGAATTTGTTCCATTCGAGGTTTCAAATGATTACCAATAATCAGCAGATCTACATTCAATGGAGTTTCTGTAACTTTTCTTTTCAATTTGTCGTCTGTCAAAATCAGTATTTTTAATCCGTAGAAAGAAGTAAAACCATCTTTAAAACGATTGCCGTTTTTTATGTAGATGGGTTTGTCCAGTTTGTGTTTTCGCCAATAATTGGATGAAATACGTTCCAATTCTGCTGAGTCTGTAGAAAAGACATAATTTTTCCCGTGGTCGATAAAGTTAACATGCGTAGATTTTTGTCCGGCAAAAACAATTAATTTCTGATCCCTTAAAGTGTTGTATTTTACTTGCAAATCGATTATGCAGACCAATAGCAGGGAAATAAATCCAACAGCAAGAGGAACATATTTCTTATTATAATAATAAGCTGAAAAACAGAATATCGCTACAAAAATCAAAATTGTTTGCCTCATGTCCGGCGAAATATAGGAAAGAGAGTAGGGGAGATGTTCAATTTGAACAATACAGAAATTGAGTAGCCAAACGCTTATTTTCAGCAAAAAAGCCACAGCTGCCGACAAATATGGAATAAACGAAACTGCCAACAAACCCATTGCCAAATAAATCACAAGCGTGGAAAGCGGTATGACCAGCAGATTGGTCAACAAAAAATAATTCGGAAACTGTTGAAAATAATACAGCGTGAAAGGAGCTGTTCCAATTTGAGCTGCAACTGAAACTATGAGCAAATCACGTCCCCATTTTAAAAGTCGGTGTTGGGTCGGCATCAATTTTGTCAGGGGTGGTTGGAAGAAAATAATGCTCAGAACAGCCGAGTAGCTGAGTTGAAAGCCAATATCGAAAAGAAAATTCGGATTCACCAGCAGCATGAAAAAGGCAGACATAAAAATCGTGTTGTAAATCTGTGATTTTCTTTCCATGCAATTAGCTAAAGCAACAAACGTGAACATGAGTGTTGCCCGCACTACAGAAGGAGATAGACCTGTCAGAAAGGCATAAGCCCACATACACAAGGTGATAATAATAATCTTGGAAATTTTTTGTCGTTGATTGCGATTCAGAAACCCAAAAATAAAAAGCAGGACTGCGTAAACAGTTCCCACATGAAGTCCACTTACCGAAAGAATGTGCGTAGCTCCCGAAGCGCTATAACTTTTTCTTAAATTGGGTTGTAAATCTTCGGTATAACCCAAGGTTAAAGCAGCCAAAACTCCAAATTCTTTTCCTTGAATGTCAAATTTTCTGTAAATTCCCAGCAGGTAATTTCTGCATTGATCTGCTATGCGACGAACCGAAAAAGCTTGATTGTGACCAATTTTTTGCCAGCGTTGCGAAGCAATATAGGCAGTTGCTCCTACTCCCTGTCTTTTAAGATAAGTTGCATAATCAAACCCATCTGGATTTAGCAACTTTTCGGGACTTTTAAATTCGGTTTGGAGCATCAGGCGGTCGCCAAAAACCAAATTGCCTGACACACTGTCTTTTTGAAAATAAAGATACGCTTTGCCATGTGCCGATTCCCAATGTTGGTTACGTAGAATTTGTTTTATTTCTGCTGTATAAAAAACCGATTTTGCCTTTTCAACAGGAGCGGAAGTCAATTCAACCACATAAATTCCTTTTTGGTTCAGCGGATAAAAAGTGGTTTCTTTTTCGCGAATCGAACTAAATACATATCCCGTAATAAAAAGAAGAAGAAAAACGCCGGTACCGAACAACCATCTAAAATTAAATTGCATCCGTACTTCGCGAATGAAAAAAGGAATCAACAGTAATACGATTGAGAGAGAAAGGAGGCACCAAACAGTTACCGGAAATAATTCCACATAATGGTACACCACTATGCCGCAGATATAGGCAAGCAGTAACCTCAGGAAGGGAGTTCGCTGTAAAAAGTTCATGCAAAATATACCTGAAAAATGTTTTATTTGAAACCCTTAAATCAGAAGATTTTTTTCAATTTCAAAAATCATGCTGCCGTAAATGAAGAAAAAGATTTTTCAACAATTTTTCAGCTGATGGATGGTTTCTAAAGGATTTTCAGCTTTGAATATTGAACTTCCTGCCACCAGCACATTGGCACCATGAGCGAAAAGTTTGGGCGCATTTTCCAAATTCACGCCACCGTCAACTTCCAGCAAGCAGGTTGACTTTTGGAGTTCCATCATTTTCTTCAGCTCATCCATGCGTTCGTAAGTCTCTTCAATAAACGGTTGTCCACCATAACCGGCAAAAACACTCATTAACAAAACCATATCCACCTGATTGAGATAAGGTTCAAGTGCTTTGACAGGCACATCTGGATTAATGGTGATGCCCGCTTTCATCCCTTCCTCATGAATTTGGTCAATTACTTTTTGTGGATTTTCGGCAGCCTCGAAATGAAAAGTCAACATGCCGGCACCTGCTTTTGCAAAACGTGTTACGTAATTTTCGGGATGAACAATCATAATGTGAACATCCATCATTTTTTGGCAATTCTTTTTAACCGCTTCCAATACAGGGAAACCAAAAGATATATTGTTAACGAAAACCCCATCCATCACGTCCAAATGTATCCATTCGGCTTCACTTTGATTGATCAGTTCACAAACTGCCTTCAGGTTACTAAAGTCGGCGGATAAAATTGAAGGAGAAATGATTCTTCTGTTCATGCCAAGGTTCATATAATTTTATAACACTTACAACTGTTCTGTTGCAAAAATAACAAAAAATGTGACTCCACAAGTAACAATGGTTGATTTTTGTAAATTATTTTCAAAAATCACTTTTTGGTTTCTAATTTTCTGAATATTCAGACTTTATAATTGAAAAACTGACAAAAGTGCAGTAAAACTGAAATTGTTGACTTGTTTTAGTTGAGAAAAATGCGGTTAGTATTCTTTTTGCTAAGAGAAACTTCAAAAAAAAACACAGAAAGAATTTTTAAGAAGGCTATATTTATATAACATTGAAAATCAAATATATAAATCGTTTTCTATTCAAGTTCTTCATTTTTGGAATGTTTTTTAAAGAATAATTTATACTTTTGGAAGTCAAATTTTAACCAAAGGGATTTTAAGATCTGGATATAATAACTTTAAAATAATCATATGAATACAACAGACACCAGTGTAATGGAAACCACAGAAGTAAGTTTTAATGTGGAAACCATCAATGAAGTTATTGAAAATATTCATCGCTATCTGAACAAGCATAAGGAATATATCAACAGTTTGAATGTTTTCCCGGTTCCCGACGGAGATACGGGACTGAATATGGTACTTACCATTCAGGGTGCTATTGCGCACATGAAAGATAATGGTAAAACAGAAAAAAATTCAGGAGAATATTTGAGAGATTTTGCCGAGCAAATGCTGCTCAACAGTCGCGGTTGTTCCGGTGTCATTTTATCGCTTTTTGCACAAGGATTTTCTCAAATTACCGCCAACAACGATTTCTCCTAAGAAAACATATATAAAGCCATAGAAAATGGTTACCGCAATGCTTACGAAGGCACGGAGAATCCTCGAGAAGGTACCATGCTTACCATCATGAGGGCTTTAAAAGAAAAATATGCTCAACTCATGGAAAAAGAAGAAAATCCGCTTGTAATCATTCAGCAGACCATTCCTTATTTGAAAGAAGTGTTGGATCAAACGCCTGAAATGCTCCCCGTACTGAAAAAAGCCGGAGTGGTGGATTCGGGTGGCGCAGGTTTTATTATTTTGTTGGAAGGAATCGATAAGGAACTCAGTCAACTGGCGGTAAACGGCATTTCTTTATCCAGCTTGCTTAGAATTGGACGCACAACGCGAAAACTACTAAGAAAGAGATTGTCGGAATTACGAAAAAGTCCATTTGCTCCACTGATTTTGAATATAGATTTTTCCCGTATCCAGAATAGCCGACTTGTTGAAACGCTACAAAGCGCCAGAAATTTATTAGGGAATATTCATTTGAATCACAACAACGGAAAAACCGTGAACAGGGAAAAATTAATCGATGAGCTTCAGGAAATTGATGATTCATGGAATCCTGAAATAAAAAATAAATACTGTACCGAATTTGTGCTCGAAAGTGATGTAATTACTTCTAAAGATCAACTGAAGGAAAAAATTGCTCATTACGGCGACAGTCTGATTATTATCAACAGCAACAATAAATACAAAGTACATATTCACACCAATAAACCCAATGATTTGTTTGATGATGTTTCCAAATTTGGTTCTTTGCTTTTTACCAAAGTGGACGATATGAAAAAGCAGCATCGAAACTTCCTTAGCGAAGATGTGTTGGATTACGAAAGAGACAAAAGCGTATTCTGTATTGTTTCAGGGAAAGGTTTTGCTGATATCCTGAAAAACTTGGGCGCTGATGACATACTCTGTTATGGCAAAAACAAACCTTCCGTCAATCAGCTGGTGAAAGGATTGAACAATTTGAAGGCAAAAAATATTATTGCAGCTTCAGACGACAGCGATATTCTGATGGCATTGAAATATGCCGCGTCGCTTTGCAAGTCGAATGTTTACATTGTTGAATCGGATAATCCGATTTCGTTGGTCAGTATGTTGATGAATATCTCAAAAGATTACGACATCAACACCATTTTTGATGAAGCCATGAACAGTATTCACAATATTCCTTTTTGTGGCATTGCACGCTCTTCACGAAATGTTACAACAGAAAATGGTGCTCCGGTGAATAAAAACGATTATTTTACGGTGTATAAAAAGAAAATTATTCTTGCCAACAAAAATCTCGATGAACTTCTTTTCGATACTGTTCGGCAACTTTCAACGGAAGGGAGTTTAATTACCCTGTACAAAGGCGCAGATATGAAGAAGGAAAATTCTTTTATTGAACGTTTGAGGAATAAATTTCCCGATCGGGATTTTGAAGAGTATTTTGGTGGACAATACAAATATTCTTATTATATAACCTTTGAATAAAATTTGAAACTATGAGCAAGAAAATTTTTATCATTGTCGGAGACAATCTCGGCCTTTCACGCAAACAAATTGACTATGATGCGTTGGAAATTGTAAAATTCCCAGTTTTTGTGGATGGTGTGGAATATCGACAAAGTGAGGAACATAATGCAAAATGGCTGATTTCGAAATATGAAAAGGAAAAAGTTGTGGCAAAATCTTCTACTCTGATTCATAACGAAATTGCGGAAATCATTGAGAGAAATCATGCCAATTACGATGTGTTTATTCATGTGGTGATGAGCAGTGGGCTTTCTGCAGCTTCATTTCGTGTAGCAGAAAATGTTCGCAAACAGTTCGAAAATATTGTGCCGGTCATAAATGTTGATACCCGTCAGTCTATCAATGGTGTCGGCAGCGTATTACTCGGAATTATCGACTTGATAAAAACCCATCCCGATTTAAGTGTGGAAGAATTGGCAGCAGCCTGTCAGCAAATAGTGGAGAATACTTTCAGCTGGTTTGTTTTTCCCGATCTCAATTATTTGTATAAAGGCGGACGCATCGGAAAAGCACAGTCGTTGATGGGCAGTGTTCTGCACATTATACCAGTTGTCGGCATGATGGGAAATGAAAAGGATGGATTGATTTTGGCTATGGGGAAAGGCAGGACTTTTCGGCAAGTGAACGATTTGATTATAGAACAAATCCGGGCCAAAATGCAGGAAAAATCGGTTAACCGTATCAAGCGGGCTATTACATTGAGTGGTTACGGAGATAAAAATCAGGATGCTTATGCTGCTCTACTGGAAAAAATTAAAACGCTGCCGGTTGACGATGTTGTTGAAGGTGAAGGTGGATTGGTAGATGCAGTTTATTGTGGACCAGGTGCTTATGGAGTATCTATTCTTCTGTAAAGCTTACATATTATGAATCAGTATGTTTTATATTTGGTTTGTCTGGTTGCGGGATATTTAATTGGTTCCGTATTATTTGCCGAGCTTATCACCAAGCTGGTTTCGAATCAAAATATTCGTGAATTAGGCAATGGAAATCCCGGCGCTTACAATGTTTTCAGAAATGTTGGCAAATTTTGGGGCGTTCTGACCGGACTGCTGGATGCAGTGAAGGCGCTTGTTCCCATGTGGATAGCTTATCAATTTTTTCATATTACCGATACTACCGCTCTGGGATGTATAGGAATTGGCGCCGTCATCGGACATGGCTATCCGCTTTATTACCATTTTAAAGGAGGAAGAGCTGCTTCAACTTTACTGGGTATGTATGCCTATTTTATCGGTATCGAATTACTTATTGCCCTGGCAGTTGATGTAATTGTGTTATTTGGTTTTATCAAAAAAGAATACGGTATTTGGGGACCTTCGATTCTGATAGCACTGAGTGGGATACTTTGCCTGTTTTTCCCTCATGAATTGGGTGTCAAAATTCTTGTTTGGATAGGTGCTCTTATCACCTTATTCTTCAACAGAGATAAACTGACGGAAAAAAAGGAAAAAGTTCCAAAGAAACTTTCGCAACAGCAAAGTTGAAGAAAAGGAACAGAAGAAATTTTTTAAAAAATGAGTTTGATATTTTTGGGTTTGGGGAGCAATCTTGGAGAGAAAGAAAAAATTTTGCAAGATGCCGTCATGATGTTAAAAATGGAGATGGGGAATTTACTGTCCCTGTCTTCATTTTATATTTCCAAGCCTTATGGATTCTTTTCCGAAAATGATTTTTTAAATGCGGTTGCGCTGATGGAAACTCGTTTTTCACCATACGAAATATTGGAAAAAACGCAGGAAATTGAGAAAACTTTGGGGAGAATTTCAAAAAGTTGCGAGCAACATTACGCCGACCGTATTATCGACATTGACATTCTGCTTTATGACCATCTCGTCATCGACCAACCTTCTCTTAAGATTCCTCATCCTGCCATTGTGGAGCGCGATTTTGTATTCATGCCCCTGCTGGAAATAGCTCCCGATCTTATTGATCCTCAGACAGGTAAAAAGTTCTCTGAATTGATTGAAGCGAAAAAAACGACAAACGAGATAAGGAATTTCGTCATCGGAAAAAGTGAAGAGAAGTTTCGTTAAACAGATTTTTCGGCCGAGCGATAGTATTCTTCCAGTACTTTTTGCGCTTTTTCCAAATCTTTTTCAAAAACAACAATCTTCAGTCCTTCATCAATATCGGCAAACATCGGATAAAGCTCCACCACTTGTTCGTTGTTGATAAAGCATTCGATATGGTTGGCACGTAAAACTTCCTGATCGAACATGGCTTCCACCATACTGTCATAATTTTTTAACGTTACAATTTTGTCTTCCATAATGCTGATTTTTTGATGTGTTGGCGGTAAATAAGTCGAATTCTTATAATTTTCTTTTTTCATTAGAACAAGGTGAAGATAAAAATTGTTTATCAAATCTTTCAAAAGTTGAATATCTTTTTCTGAAATCAGGCCAAAAAAGTTTTCACCGGCTTATGTAAAATAATTTTCTTAATTTTGTGTTTTAAAAATTTTCTTGTATCAAAAAGCAAGTTTTATTTTAAGTATTATGAGTGTTGACGAATTGCCTGATCATATTGTTTATAGCGGAAATGTTATTGAATTTGCTACAGTAGTTGCCGAAACTTGTCTTTTTCTGGAGCATACTTCGGAAATAGGGAAGGATGAGTTTGTGGAAAAATCGCTGAAACTTTTACCTTTGCTTTATTTGAAGGCTTCTGTGCTCGATATTCCCGAACTTGTATATGAAAATTTTCCAGAGCGTTTTGTAACGGAAGAAGATTATCAATTTGTCCGTGAACAAATCGAACAACTTTTGGGGAACGATGATGTGTATCTTGAGGTGTTTCATCCCGACATGGCCATTAGCGATACGCCCGTTGCGGCTTTTATTTCCGAAAACCTGAGTGACATTTATCAGGAAATCAAGGATTTTGCTGCCAATTATCAGACCGCTGATGTGGACATCATGAATGATGCTTTGGCTCAGTGTCTCACTGCTTTTGGCGAACACTGGGGACAAAAATTGCTCAATGCCATGCGTGCTTTACATGCTTTGAAATACAATCTACAAGATGATGTTGATTGGGAAGAAACTCATCATCATGAAGACAAACTGACGCGCGATTCATTTCTCGATTTTCAGCATAATGCTGAGGATGACGATTTAAGTTCTTTTCTGAAATAAAAATTTTTATGTATCCACCGAAAATTTCGAAAGAGGAAATCAATCAATTGCCCGTAGTCAGTTTTCCGGGAGAAATTGTTCTCGTGGATAAACCTGAAATGGTGGCGCCCGCTATCGACGAACTTCGAAAAAACCTTGTCGTTGGTATCGATACCGAAACAAAACCTTCTTTCAAAAGCGGTACTTCCAATAAAGTTTCTTTGCTCCAGTTGTCCGAATTGGAACGATGTTTTCTTTTTCGTCTGAATTTAATCGATTTTCCTCAGAAATTGCAGGATTTTTTAAATGATGAAAATGTCAAAAAAGTCGGTTTGTCTTTGCACGACGATTTTCGTTTACTGAACAAACGAAAAAATTTTCATCCGGCAAATTTTGTCGATATTCAGCATATTGCAAAAAGCTATGGCATTATGGAGTTGAGTTTGCAAAAAATTTATGCCATCATTTTTGGGAAAAAAATTTCGAAAGCTCAACGGCTTAGTGATTGGGAAAAACCACAATTGACGGAAAAGCAGCTTCGCTATGCGGCAACCGACGCTTGGGCAAGTTTGCAAATTTATCTGCAGCTGATGAACGAACCACAACTGACACCCAAACAAATTGAAAAACTGGTGCTGGAAAACTCGCCTCATAAACAACCGGAAAATTCCGAAAATGCAGATAAAAATCTTACCTCCGATGCTCATTTGGAAATTCCTTCATAAGATGAATTCACCAAAGGACAATTCATAAATCATTTAAAATTCAATTTACTACATGCATGCTGTTTTTCTGAAACCAAAAAAAGAAGAAAGTGTCCGCCGATTTCATCCGTGGGTATTTTCCGGCGCTATTCAAAAAATTGATGGTCAGCCTTCAGAAGGCGAATTGGTAAAAGTGCTCGATAGCCAGGGGAATTTTTTGGGAATAGGCCATTTTCAGCAGGGCAGCATTATGGTTCGTCTGCTTTCGTTTCAGGAAGAGCCTATCGACGAAAACTTCTGGAAAAATCGCATTACGGAAGCTTATCGAATGCGCAAAGCTTTGGGATTGATCATCGAAAACCGAAACAACTGCTATAGACTTGTTCATGGGGAAGGAGATGGTTTGCCCGGATTGATTGTGGATGTGTACGGCAATACGGCTGTTATGCAGGCTCATTCGGCGGGAATGCACAAAATCAGGAATATACTGGCAAAATGTGTGGTGGAATCTGTTCCCGAAATTCACCATCTTTATTACAAATCGGAAGCTACTCTGCCTTTTCGGAATGAAAATGCACCCGCTGACGGCTACTTGGTTGGTGGTTTTTCCGAACAATTTGTAGCTTTGGAAAACGGTTTGAAATTTTATATTGATTGGCAGCATGGACAAAAAACGGGCTTCTTTCTCGATCAGCGTGAAAATCGCGTTTTACTCGAAAGATATGCTTCCGGTCGAACTGTTTTGAATATGTTTTGCTACACGGGCGGTTTTTCTGTTTATGCTTTGCGGGGAAATGCCAAACTGGTTCATTCGGTGGATAGCTCTGCAAAAGCCATTGAGCTGACCGATAAAAATGTTGCGCTCAATTTTTCTGATCAACGTCATCAATCTTTTGCCGAAGATGCATTCAAATACTTGCAACGCTACGAAAAACGAGAGCCTTTTTACGATTTGATTGTTCTTGATCCTCCGGCTTTTGCCAAACACAGAGATGCCGTTTCCAATGCTTTGAAAGGATATAGAAGGCTTAATAGAAAAGCTTTTGAAATGATCCGACCCGGAGGAATAATTTTTACTTTTTCCTGTTCGCAAGCTATTACGCGCGAACAGTTTCGACAGGCTGTTTTCAGCGCTGCGGCCGAAAGCAAACGAAATGTGCGTATTCTGCATCAACTTTCTCAGGGAATCGATCATCCCATAAATATTTATCATCCGGAAGGTGAATATCTGAAAGGTTTGGTGTTGTGGGTAGAATAAGAGAAAAAAATTGAAATACTCAAAAATTTTCAACGATTTTTGAAAAATTATTTTGTAAAAAATTTTTTTATATCGATACAATGATTATTTTTGCGTAGTAAAATCAATTTAAAAACAACCTCTAAATCTTCATTGCCTATTGCCGATTCTTACCCTTAACCAATAAATTAGCAATAATGAAAGACTTCAATCAATTTACCGATGATGAATTGGTAAAATTGTACAGAGAGGGTAATAATCAGGCTTTTGAGGTTTTGTTGAACCGTTATCAGTCGAAAGTTTATACCTACATTTTTTTGATTGTACGCAACAGGGAACTTACCGAAGATATTTTTCAGGATACTTTTATTAAGGCCATTTCTACCATTCAGCAGGATCGTTATGTTGAATCGGGAAAATTTCTGGCATGGATCAATCGGATAGCCCATAATTTAATTATCGACTATTTTCGGCGTGAAAAAAACGAAAACACCTTTTCGGTAGAAGGAATTAACTTCGATATCATGAACTGCACGCGTTTTTCAGAAAAAAGTATGGAAGATGTACTGTCCAATGAACAGGTTTTTACTGATGTGGTTCATTTGGTTGATAAACTTCCACCTTCCCAGCAGGCTGTGGTTAAAATGCGTTTTTTTGAAAATTTGAGTTTCAAGGAAATAGCCGAAAAAACCAATGTCAGCATTAATACGGCTTTGGGCAGGATGCGTTATGCACTCATCAACCTGCGAAAAATCGCTGAAGAAAAAAATATTTCTCTTGAAATCAAATAAATTCATATAAGCGAGGAAAAAATTATTGTTTTTTCGGGTGTCCGTACACTTTTTTGCCAAGTGTCATCGTTTATTATTTGAGAAATGAAAATTGTATCTAATAATAATCATGCCTATGCAAAAAATTTCTACTTCCGACAACAGTGCTGATGAGGTGAGTCCCGGTCAGCAGAAAAAGACAAAAGAAATGTGTCCTCAAAAGAAAACGATTGAAAAGATTTTACGGTTCGCTGCTGCTTACAGAGCAGAAAAAATCAATGAAAATCAGTATGCAGAATTGTTGTTGAACTAACAAAAAAGAGCGCTTAGGGCGCTCTTTTTTTCGATAAAAATAATCATTTCTATTTTGCCTTCTAAAAACTTACAGTTCCAAATCAACATCTATCAATTCCTGCCAGGGCAAACCCTGTTTGTTGAGTTGTTCCATGAAAGGATCCGGATCAAACTCTTCTACATTGAAAACGCCCGGTTTTTTCCATTTTCCCTGCAAAAACATCATGGCACCAATCATGGCAGGGACGCCGGTGGTATAACTTACGCCCTGCGTGCCGGTTTCTTTGTAAGCTGCTTCGTGGCTGCAATTGTTGAATATGTAGTAAGTTTTTTCTTTGCCGTCTTTTATACCACGAATGCGGCATCCAATAGAAGTCCAGCCTTTGTAGTTCTCGCCTAAATCGCCGGGATTGGGTAAAACGGCTTTTAAAAACTGAATCGGCACAATTTTTTGTCCGTTGAATTCCACTTCGTCAATACGGGCCATGCCAATATTTTGAATGACGCGTAAATGTGTCAAATATTCCTGTCCGAAAGTCATCCAGAAGCGTGCCCGTTTGATGGTCGGGAAATTTTTTACCAGCGATTCCAATTCTTCGTGATAAATCAGATACGATTCTTTCGGTCCAATTTCGGGATAAGTCAACGGCTTATGGATTTCGTGCGGTTCTGTTTCTACCCACTGTCCGTTTTCCCAATATTTTCCGCGCTGGGTTACTTCGCGAATATTGATTTCGGGATTAAAATTGGTGGCAAAAGGTTTTCCGTGATCGCCTGCATTGCAATCCACAATATCGAGATACTGAATTTCGTCGAAATGATGTTTGGCCGCATAAGCCGTGAAAACGCTCGTAACGCCCGGATCGAATCCACAGCCCAAAATAGCAGTCAGTCCGGCTTTTTCGAAGCGATTTTTGTATGCCCACTGCCAGCTATATTCAAAATGTGCTTCGTCTTTCGGTTCGTAATTGGCCGTGTCAAGATAATTCACTCCGGCTTCCAGACAAGCATCCATAATGGTCAAATCCTGGTAGGGAAGTGCTACATTGATAACAAGTTCCGGTCGAAATTCTTTGAGCAGTTTTACCAACTCATCAACAATTTCAGCATCAACCGAAGCCGTTTTAATTTCTACCCCATAACGATTTTTTACATCTGTTGCTATCGCATCGCATTTCGATTTGGTGCGGCTTGCCAGCATAATGTCGGTAAAAACTTCCGGATTCTGTGCCACTTTGTGCGTAACGACGGTTCCCACTCCTCCGGCACCGATAATCAATACTTTCCCCATTTTTCTTTTTTTACTGAAAATTAATAAGTTAAAAATATTAGCCTGCAAAAGTACATTTTTTTAAGGAAACGAAAAAGGGAAGAAGAAAAATTTTGAGTAGGGATTTGGAAATTTTCGACTGATTTACTAAATGGTTAGAATTCAACTTATTTTTCAAGATTTGTATAAACTATTTAGTCATCAATAAAAAGTCAATCCTTAAAAAGTCCTTTATCAAGCGGCAACGCTATAAATTCTTTTTTGAAAGAATAATCGAAAAATGAAACAAAAAAATCTTCTTTGAGTTTTTCCAGTAGTATTTCATTAACTGCGTAAATTGAAAAGTCATTCAGATAAATTTTTGAGCCAACAATAGTAATTTTTTCATACCTATTAAACAAACATTAAAAAATATTTGTAAGTTATTGTTTTTTATTCTTGGAAGTTGTACATTTATGCCGTAAATAAGACGTTGGCGGTAATGTTAAAAAGACACTCTACAAATAAGAAAACATTATGAATATGATTGAAAAAATTAAAGATGAAATCAAGCAAGATTTCTACCAACAAAACTTTCCAAACGATGGACAACGATTTGTCGCATGGTATCTAAGTAACATTCATCTTCGCGATAGAAATGAGACCAAAGATGATATTACCGATGGAGCAGATGATAAACAAATTGATGCAATCGTAATAGATGACGATAAATCAACCGTTTTCATTTTACAAGGCAAATTTATTGGTAATGGAAGTATTGATGCTGGACCATTACGGGAAGTTTTGTCATCTTGGATTCAATTACGTGATTTAGTTAGACTACAAGAAGTTGCAAATGGAAAACTAAAACGAAAACTGTCTGAAGTTGCAAGGGCTCTTGAAGATGATTATGAAATTGCTTTTGAATTAATTACCACTTCTGACCTTACGAATTCAGCCAAACTTGATTTAGCAACTTTTCAAAAACAATTAGCAGAATTATCGGAAAAAGACGATATTGTTTGTTCTATCACGGTCATTGACCAAGATGAGATAAAGCGAAGATATGATATTGCATTAGAGAGAGAAAATCCATTAATTAATCATACAATGGATTTAGCTACAAGTCACGTTATGCCAGTAACTATTGCAGGAACACAGGTTTTATTAGCTGCTCTTCCACTCAAAGAATGCATTAAAATACCGGGAATAAAGGATGGAACACTTTTTCAAAAAAATGTTCGACAAAGTTTGGGATTAAATAATACAGTTAATAAGGGAATTCGGCAGACAATTTATAGCGATAAGCATCGGGATTTTTTCTTTTTCCATAATGGAATTACTGCGATTTGTAATAAATTAGAATTTAACGATAGTCAATTAAAACTTCACGGACTAAGTGTTGTCAATGGTTGTCAATCATTGACAACTATTTTGAGTTGCAGTGAAAGAGTAAAAGAACTGGACGATACTTATGTTCTTTTTAGATTCTATGAAATTCCTCAAAGAGACCGTGCAGACAGAATAAGTATAAATACAAATTCTCAAAGTGCTGTAAAACCAAGAGATTTAAGGAGTAATGATAAACGTGTTTTAAATCTCAAGAAATCATTTGAACAGAAATATACGTCTGGATACTTTTCAACAAAACGTGGCGAAATTGCACCAGCAGATAAAGACAAAAGATATGTTTTAGATTTATCGGATTTAGGTAAATATCTAATTGCATGGCACTCTCAGCGTCCAAACATTTCATATAGTGAAACTAAAATATTTGATAAATATTTTGAGCAATTGTTTAAAAGAGAATATAAACCTGAAAATGCACAAGCATTAAACTTATGGATGCAAGAAATAAATAAATCTTGGGCAAAAGAAAATCCACTTGGATTAAATGAAACATTGCTTGCTATGAAAGCATATGCACCTTATCATCATTTATATGCTGTTTCAATGTGCTTTGCGATAGCAAACAATCTTGCTGACAGAGTGCCAAATCCGTATAAATGTTGGGAAAAAGCATCTCAAACAAATATGATTAACGAGATTGTGAAAATAAGTGGAATTAGCCTTAATATGGCGCTTGAAGCTGCGGCAAACGAACCTCAGCCTCAAAACAAAGTATTCTCACCTCAAAACTGGATTAAAGCAAAGACTTGTTTAGCAGGTATTAATTTTGCAATCAGGAATTATTTTAACATGCTCCCAATGATACCAGGCGGACAAGAAATTAAAAACAAGCTATATAATGCATTAATAATTGGACAAGAAGACTTTGAATATAGATGGGCAGCAGATTAAGAAAAAACATTACCGCCAACACATGGAATAGTGCCTGTGGATTACAGAGGTTTGCGAAGCTTTGTGGCTTGTAAAAAAGTCGTTGTAAACTGATAAGAAATCGCTTTGCAATCCCGCACGATACCATACCATACACCATTATGGGCAATTAAACTCGTAAATTCCATAAATAAAATATAATAATACAATGCCTCCTAATTATGTACGAACAATAAAAGATGAGATTTTGTACGAGTATGCAAAACTCATTTCAAGATCTGCTTATGAAAATCTTGAAAGACCTTTCATAACAAACAGATTCTTCAAGCTTCAGAAAGGAGAAATTAAGATCTCCGACACAATCAGAGAATGGGAACGCGAGCAAGAGTTAAAAAAAGAATGTGTTTTTTGCGGATCAACTGAAAATCTTTCAACTGACCATTTAATACCAAAAAATAGAGGTGGTAATGACTCAGCCGATAATCTTGTCCTCTCATGCAAATCATGTAATTCTTCAAGAGGTGATAAAGGGATTTTTGAATGGTTAGGATTGAAAAATAAAGATTCTCTTCATAGAATTGTCGCTGGCAAGTATCTTAAAGAATTATTAAGAATTCATCAAGAAAACGGGACTCTAGAAATCACGAAGAGCAACATTAATGAGTTATGTAGTAGATGTCCATTACCAGAAGTTTGCAAAAAATGGAACACCTTTCACTCTTTAACTTGTTTCTGTCTTGAAAGTATTTTACCGTATAATAAATAATAGTAAACTAAAGTTTCGCACTTGTTAAACTTCTGAGTTTATTAATGCTTGTCCAAACAGACAAGGATAGATTCGAAAGTAATTATTTGAATATTGACCAGATTATGAAACAACTCAAATAGGGAAAAACATTGCCTAACGCACGCCTATGGGTCATTGGCTGGGTGATGTGCACTTAGCAAGGTTAGGCAGCATAGTAAAAAATAATTGGTAATTTTCGAAAACCTATTAAAATCATTTCATTCATGAAGCCAAGAAAACTATATCACTTCACAACAACAGAAAAGGCGATACAATATATTTTGCCATTTTGCAAATTGAAAATGAATTCTTTAGGGGAAATGAATGACCCAAAAGAGAATTTAAAACATATTATTAACTCCCACAATTATTCAGATGAACAATTAAAGAGAGGCGAAATTAGTGAAATGATTGATGCTTTGATGATTAGTAAAGAAACTAAAATTATTTCATTTTCAACAGACAAAAAAACGGAAATGATATTGTAAACGGTTACAACTTACAACGAATGTGGGCTCAATATGGGGCAAATCATACTGGAATTTGCATTGTTATAGATTATGAAAAATTTATAGCTGAAAACTCTAAGGTAATTGAAATGTATCAAATTAAAGATGATAATGTAGAATATAACAATTATTTCTGCGTTCCACCTTCATTTTCACCTCTGATAGGGAAAAAACCAGGTTCAAATAAACCAGATTCATTTTCTCGTCATGATGTATGGAAAAAACGCCAATCTGATGCTCATTTCTTAAAAGAACAATTTTTCACAAAAAACAAAGACTGGGAAGGAGAATCAGAATATCGCTTCTTGACTTTTATCGAAGATGATTCAGAAGAAATATATTTATCATTCAAAAATTTGCTAGACAAAATTATTAGGGGTTTGAATTTCTCAAAATACTACATGCCATCTTTAGAATCTTTAATAGAAAAAAGTAAAATCGACTTATTAGTATTTGATAGATGGCGTGGTGATTTTAAACTTCATTCTGAAACTAAATAGAGACAAAGCTACAGCCCGCCTCTAACACGCCTATGCCCACAGGCTGGCTGTCGTGCATTTAGCAGGTTTCGCTTCCGCATTCACTTTATCGTTATGCGATAGTGAAGTAGCTGTAGATTCAACCAGCAAATGCGAAATTAAATAAAAATTTAAAAAATTTCAGTTGCTATATGCAACGGTTCTACTTTTGATTGTCAGCTGATTTCAAACACAATTTTGTTTTTCTCTGCTGGTTCAATTCAGAATTATCCAGTATATTTGTGCAAAATGTTTTGGTGATAATTTTATGAAAAAGATTTTACCTGCCGAGTGGGAAAAGCAACAATTTGTGCAGTTAACGTGGCCGCATAGTGGAACAGATTTTCAACCTATGTTGGAAGATGCAAATCGCTGTTTTGTCAAAATTGCTCATGCGATTCTTCAATACGAAGAATTACTTATTGTTTGTGCTCAAGCTGAGGAAGTGAAGCAAATGCTTGCCGGCGAGGATTTTTCCAAAATTCGCTTGGTCGAGTTGCCTTCCAATGACGTGTGGGCACGCGATCACGCCGGTATTACGGTTTTTGAAAATGATCGGCCGGTGATTTACGATTTTGCTTTCAACGGTTGGGGTCTCAAATATCCTGCTTGCCACGATAATTTGATGACGAAAAGACTTTTCCGGACTGGAGTTTTCAAAAATTATCGCTATAAAAATTGTCTTCATTTTGTGCTGGAAGGCGGCAGCATTGATTCTGATGGTGCAGGAACGGTTCTTACCACTTCAAGTTGCCTTCTTTCAGAAAATCGAAACAATACCACGAAAAAAGTTATAGAAAATCGTCTGAAAAATTATTTTGGCCTGGAACGGGTACTTTGGCTGCATCATGGATATTTGGCAGGCGATGATACAGATGGGCATGTGGACACACTGGCACGTTTTTGCAACGAACACACCATTGCTTATGTAAAATGTGAAGAAGAAGAGGATGAACATTTTGAAGAGTTGAAAAAAATGGAAATGGAACTGAAAAATTTCAGTACACTGCAAAATGAGCCTTATCAACTGATTCCTTTGCCAATGGCTGATCCGATTTATGAAAACAACGAACGACTTCCAGCAACTTATGCCAATTTTCTGATTATCAATGGAGCTGTTTTGATCCCGACTTATCAATCTCCAAAGGATGAAATTGCCAAACAACAATTACAAAAAGCTTTTCCTGACCGAAAAATTATTGGCATCGATTGCAGAACATTGATCAAACAACATGGATCTCTGCATTGCGTCACAATGCAGTTTTATCCGGTGGAAATATAGATAGTAAGTTTTGTTGAGTATTTTGTTGAAAAATCAAAAGTTTTTAGTGGAGACGTTGCATGCAA
Organism: Bacteroidales bacterium; assembly: GCA_012517575.1. Lineage (GTDB taxonomy): Bacteria > Bacteroidota > Bacteroidia > Bacteroidales > Paludibacteraceae > MVYY01. The sequence continues at coordinate 28,999 of JAAYUQ010000157.1, forward strand.
CGTCTATTAAAAATAATTTCATAAAAAATCGTTATTGCTTTTATTAAACAAATTGTTTGTTTTCGGTAATTTAACATGAAGTCCAAACCTAAGTAACTCACAAAAAAATTATAAAAATGAAAGTTGCATTGATTCAGCAATCGAATGGAAAAGATATATCTGAAAATCTTGACAAATTGCAGAAAAATATACGAAAATGTGCCGCTGCAGGTGCGCAATTGGTTGTATTGCAGGAATTGCACAACAGTCTTTATTTTTGTCAGACCGAAAATCCCGATTGTTTTGACCTCGCTGAAACAATTCCCGGGCATTCAACCGACTATTTCGGAAAACTTGCCAAAGAATTGGGTGTAGTTTTGGTTTTGTCGTTATTCGAAAAGCGTGCAGCCGGATTGTATCACAATACAGCAGTGGTGCTCGAAAAGAACGGCGCTATAGTGGGAATTTATCGCAAAATGCACATACCGGATGATCCGGCTTATTACGAAAAATTTTATTTTACGCCCGGCGATTTGGGTTTTGTGCCCATTCAAACTTCTTTGGGCAAATTGGGTGTCATGGTTTGTTGGGATCAATGGTTTCCTGAAGCAGCTCGATTGATGGCATTGGCAGGAGCAGAACTTCTGATTTATCCGACAGCTATTGGTTGGGAAACAACTGATTCGGAAGAAGAAAAACATCGCCAACTTGATGCTTGGGTCACCATTCAGCGAAGTCATGCCATTGCCAACGGATTGCCGGTTATTTCTTGTAACCGTGTGGGGCATGAAGATGATCCTTCCGGATTAACAAGTGGCATTCGGTTTTGGGGAAACAGTTTTGTGGCAGGTGCGCAAGGTGAAATGTTGGCTCAAGCTTCTCATCAGGAAGAAGAAAATTTGTTGGTGGACATTGATTTGTCAAGAAATGAAAAAGTTCGTCGAATTTGGCCTTTCTTTCGCGACAGACGCATTGATTTTTATGGGAACATTGTTAAAAGATGGAGATAAAGTTTGTGGCAAGCTAAAAATATCCAACACCGGATTGAAATATTAATTGAGTCCACTTGAATAAGTCTTATTTATCAAAAATAATTAAAAAATCAACTTGAAAGTCAGGATCTTACAAAACAAATTTTTAGTATTTTAGATTTTTTAAAGCAGACTTTTAATTTAATTTTTTACTAATCAAAATAAAATATATGATAGCAGAAAATTGGCATTCTAAAGCGTACGATGAAATTCTTCAAATGTTTGGCGTGAATCCTGAAATAGGATTGAACGAGGAAGAGGTTAAAAACCGACAACAAAAATATGGACAAAACCGTTTGCAGGCACAAAAGAAAAAAAGTGTTTTGGAATTGTTTGTTGCACAGTTAAAAGATTGGTTGATTTATGTATTGTTTGCAGCTGTTGTGATTACGCTTTTTATGGGGGAATACATTGATGCCGTGATTATTCTGGCGGTAATTATTCTTAATGCTGTTTTAGGTGTAATTCAGGAAGTTAGAGCAGGAAATGCCATAGAAGCTCTTCAAAAAATGACTCATCACAAAGCGCTTGTTCGACGCAATGGACAAATAATAGAAGTAGATTCTGAAGAGTTGGTGCCCGGAGATATTGTAATTTTGGATGCAGGAAGATTTATTCCGGCCGATTTACGTTTGATTGAAACAGCCAACCTTCAGGTTGAAGAATCTGCGCTTACCGGTGAGTCAGTACCTTCCGAAAAAGATGCTTCATTTATTCTTGATGCTTCCATTCCTATCGGCGACAGAAAAAATCTGGCTTTCATGAGCAGTTTGGTAACTTATGGTCGAGGTGTTGGGGTTGTGGTTGCTACGGGAATGAATACAGAAGTCGGTAAAATTGCCGGAATCATCAACAATGAACAACAAGAAAAAACGCCGCTCGAAATCAGACTGAATCAATTGGGTAAAGCTTTAGGTAAGCTGGCTATCGGCATCTGCATCTTTATCTTTCTGATTGGTATTTTGCAAGGTCGCGATTGGATTGAAATGTTTCTCATCTCTGTTTCTTTGGCTGTAGCTTCTATTCCTGAAGGATTGGCCGCCATTGTAGCAGTAGTTCTTTCGATAGGGGTAACGGCCATGTCAAAACGCAATGCCATTATTCGTCGGTTGCCGGCTGTGGAAACACTTGGCTCGGTGAACGTAATTTGTACGGACAAAACCGGTACCCTGACTCAGAATAAAATGACAGTTCTGAAAACTTTTACGTTTGATGAAGAAAAAGATATTTTGAGAAAACAACCGAATAATGTTGGTAAATCAACTCAATTTCTTGCCAAAGCCATGATTTTATGTTCCGATGCTTCTTGGGATGGAGAAAAAGGGACTGGTGATCCGACAGAAATAGCTTTACTCATGCTGGGCGATGATGTGGGATTGGATAGAAAAAAATTGGCTGCTGAAAGCCATCGCGTTGCCGAGTATGCTTTTGATTCGGAACGAAAACTAATGTCCACACTCATTGAAGAGAATGGGACATTAACCGTTTATACCAAAGGTGCTATCGACAATTTATTGAAAATTTCTACGAGAGTGTTGGTAGATGGGAAAATTGTTCCTTTGACTGAAGAATACCGAAATTCAATCAATCAAGCGGTAGATTTCATGTCCGAAATGGCGCTAAGAACGCTCGGGGCTGCTTTTAAACCTGTAAATGAAATAATTGAGTCTTCGGAAATGGAAAAAGATCTGATTCTGATAGGTGTTGTCGGTATGATGGATCCACCTCGTCCTGAAGTGAGAGATGCAATAAGAAAAGCCAAAGAAGCCGGCATTACTACTGTCATGATCACTGGCGATCACAAGAAAACAGCCTTTGCCATTGCCAAAGAACTCCACATTGCAGACAGTGAGAGTCAAGTACTGACAGGGCAGGAACTTGATGAAATGACAGATGAGCAGCTGAACAACCTGATCATGAATTTGAGAGTTTTTGCCAGGGTTTCTCCCGAACACAAAGTCAGAATTGTTCGCGCTTATAAAGCAAATGGGAATATTGTTTCTATGACCGGTGATGGAGTGAATGATGCGCCATCTTTAAATGCTGCCGATATAGGTGTTGCAATGGGGATTTCAGGCACCGATGTTGCCAAAGATTCTTCGGACATGATATTGGTTGATGATAATTTTTCTACTATTGTGTCGGCTATTGAACAGGGTCGAAATATTTATGCCAATATAAAGAAATCGGTTCTTTTCCTTCTTACCTGTAATCTCGGAGAAGTTTTAACGATGTTTATTGCTTTGATTTCAGGAATGGCTTCGCCTTTTCTGGCTACACAGCTTCTGTGGATCAACCTTCTTACCGATTCACTTCCTGCTTTAGCTTTAGGTATGGATCCTTCCGACCCTGATGTGATGAAAGAAAAACCTCGTGATCCGAAAGAAAGTTTCTTCTCTCATGGTGCAGGTGTCAGATCGTTGGTTGGAGGTTTGCTGATTGGTTTGGTTACACTGCTTTCTTTTGTTTTTGGTTATTGGGAAAAGGGTTTCAGTCCCTTTGATCGCTCCGCTCCCGACGAAGTAGTTCAATATGCACGCACACTGGCATTTATTACCATTATTTCGTGTCAACTTTTTTACTCTTTCAACTATAGAAATGAAAAAAAATCAATTTTTTCTGTGGGAATTTTTTCAAACAAATACCTTTTAGGAGCTATTTTTGGTGGTTTAGCACTTCAGCTTTTGGTGGTGTTGATTACTCCCGTTCGTCAAGCTTTTAAATTGCAGTTGATTGATTTACAAGCTTGGATAGTCGTTATTGTTTCGGGTTTGCTACCATTGATTTGCACTGAAATATATAAATTTGTGGCAAATAGGAAAGCAAATTCACAAAACACGCATTAATCAATCAGGTCGTAATCACTTCGCAAAAATCCGCCAACGTCGCTCGTTTTTCGTTTTTGGGTTACGTTGGCTATTTTTTAGTAGAGTTCACACGATTTTTTTCCTTTTTTTATTCCAGATTTCGTATTCAAAAATATCAAATATTGTTTCTGAAAACCGATGTGTCAGGTAACTTATTCATTGTAAATAAACAGGCTTGAATTTTTTCTAAAATATTTCTAATGCTGAATCTGGAATTATTTGGCAGAATAATTTTTCATTGCTCGTATCAAGAGGAAGCGGTGACTTTTTCCCGAAATTCTTTTGGAGACATACCTTTGATTTTTTTGAAAGTCCGATTGAAATGAGGAACGTCGTCAAAACCTACAGCAAAACAAATATCGGCAATGGATATGGACGTTTCTTTCAACATCACGCATGAACTGTTAATGCGGTATTCATTCAGGTCGGAGAAAAATGACTTTCCTTTCATTTTTTTATACAATGAACAAAAGGAAGATCGATTCATCCCTACGTATTGGGCTACCTCATCCAGCGTTATTTTTCGTTGAAAATTATTAACCAGATACCTTGCAGCATTTTGCATTTTGATGGAACTTTTACTTTTTTTCTCGAGTGTTCCGACAATGCTTGTTTCGTTGGAAGAACCGATCAGTACCACAATTCGTAAAAGCGACAATAATCTTTCCCATTCATCTTCAGAAATCATGTCGGCCATGATTTTTTGCAGACTTCTTTGCGTGTTTCCTTCAAATTTAACCGCCTGTTTTATCCGATTCATTTCTTCAATGTATTTGGATATTTCCGGAAAAGAGACTGCCGTTTTTTCTAAAAAATCAACTGAAAATTGAACCGTGATATTTTCTATTTTTCCCTCTTTGTCGTGGTCGAATTCATCAAAATACCAACCATGCGGCATGTGGGGTGGCAAAAGAACCACTTCGCCCGCTTTGAAAAATTCGGTTTTATCGCCCACAATTCGCGTTCCACTTCCCACGACAACATAGGACAGTTCCCAAGTGGGACTTTGATGCAGGGTTATTTGTTCATTCCACACAATGTGAACGTGGTCAAAAAAGAATGATTTTCCTTTCTCGATATCAGTCGGACAATATTTCATTTTTTCGTTCATATTAAAGTGAAATTTTGAATATTTTGCAAATATACAACAATGAATTTATAAAATTCGACAAATCATTATTTCTTCAATGCAGTACTTTTGCTCCTAAAAATTTTTAGTGTCGGAAATACAATTTCATAACAGAGAATCAAAAGCAGGATTTTCTTGTCAAGAGAAAAAGCAAAAATTGATTTTAACACGCTAAAATCATTATCCAAGAACAGTAGAAAGCATTCAAAAATGAACACATCTATCAATCAGGGAACAACTTTTGCGGATTCAAAAAGTCATTATGCCATATTGGATGGGTTGCGTGGCGTGGCGGCAATTGTGGTGGTCATGTTTCATATCTTCGAAACTTTTACGAATGGCGATCATTCAAAGCAAATCATCAATCATGGATATTTGGCCGTCGATTTCTTCTTTGTGCTTTCGGGATTTGTCATTGGATATGCTTACGACGACCGTTGGGGAAAATTGACGCTGGGCGGATTTTTCAAACGCCGTTTAATTCGTCTTCATCCCATGATTATTATCGGCATGATTATTGGAGCATTAACTTTTTATTTTCAAGATTGTTCCTTTTTCCCTGCCATAGCACAAACTCCTATTTGGAAATTGATTTTGGTAATGCTGATAGGTTTTACGTTGATACCGGTCGGTCCTTCATTGGATATCCGAGGTTGGCAGGAAATGCACCCGTTGAACGGACCTGCTTGGTCACTGTTTTTCGAATATATTGCCAACATATTGTACGCCCTATTCATCCGCAAATTTTCAAATAAGGTGCTTGCCATTTTTGTTTTCATAGCAGGCGCAGCCCTCATTCATCTTGCTGTTACAAGTCCTCAGGGAGATGTAATTGGTGGCTGGTCAATTGACCCTCAGCAGTTACGAATCGGATTCACCCGACTACTGTATCCTTTTTTTGCCGGACTTTTACTTTCCCGGATTGCTAAACCGGGAAGAATCAAAAATGCTTTTTTATGGAGCAGCCTGCTTTTGATTCTTATGCTTTCGATTCCCCGAATAGGTGGCAGCGAAATATGGAAAAACGGGCTTTATGATTCGCTCACCATTATTTTTGTTTTCCCGCTCATCGTTTACATGGGTGCAAGCGGAAATGTTACCGGGAAAGTAGGAACGAAAATAAACCGTTTTTTGGGAGATATTTCCTATCCGCTCTACATCACGCACTATCCTTTCATATACCTTTATATGGCGTGGATAGACCATCACCGGGAATTGTTGCCGGGAAATGGTGCAAATGTATCGTGGACACTGATTCTTGTTTCCGTTGGTGTATTACTTGGTGCCATTACGGTAGCGTACGTTTGCGTCAGATTTTATGATATTCCTGTACGGAAGTGGCTTACAAAAAAATTCATGCCTGCCCGTTCAAAATGATACAATTGTTTTGAAGAAAATCTTGTCCATTAATGCCTTTACAATGACTCTCCTTTGTGTTGATGGAATATTCTATAAAAATACTTGATTTTCAATTGCTTAATTGGTTTTTCCCAATATACTTGCAAAAAAATTTTCAAGAAGTTGTTTCCCGCTAAATTTTGAAAAAAGATATTTACTTTGTAAAAATTTTCAACCCTCAAATATAGTTACCTATTAATTTTTGGTTTATTTGTTTTCTGTGAGAGAGTGAAATCTTTGAGGATAAAAGCAAACAACATTAAAAAAGAGTTGGCTTTTTTGTCTGTTTTTTTAAATAAAATTGAATACTTAAGATTTTTCAAATAACATAATTTATAATTAAATATAATTTATTTAAACTATTATTAAATTTATTACAATCTTGTTCCATGATATTAAATAATAGTATATTTTTACAAAGTTTTAGTTCATTTTACTGAATTAAAAAAATCACCTAATATTTATTATTAAAAAATCACAAGTATGGCAGAAGAAAAGATTTATTTTGAGGAAGGTGACGTAAAAGTTACCAATGCCCGTTTTTTAACTTATGGTAAAATGCATTCTATGGCAAACGTTACTTCTGTTGCCAAATATGTTGTAAAGCCAAAACGTCCAGGGCCGATTGTTTTAGGTGTTATAGGTCTCATTTGTTTTGCATTTAAGTGGTGGTTAGCTGTTCTGTTGTTGGCCGGAGCAGTAGCCTGGTGGATGACGCAGAAAAACAACTATGTAGTATCGTTGGCAAGTTCATCTGGAAATCAGGAAGCTCTTTCCAGTACTGATGAAGCCTTTATTGACAGAGTTGTCAATGCATTGAACGATGCTATTGCAGAAAGAGGTTGAACTTTTTCAAAAGAATTTGAACCTGCTGGTATTGACTTTTGCCGGCAGGTTTTTTCATGAAAATAAGTAAACAGGAATTAGAATTTTATTAAAGGCTATATATTTGTGAATCTTGAAAATAGAATTTTTTGTGTCAAAGTTTCCTGTATCATAAAGAATTTTAAAATTTAATTTAGATAACTCTCATTATGGCTGGGAAAAAATATCAATTTTCAAAAAATTTTCCTGAAAATCCCATATCAAAAGCATGGGATAATGAAGAATTGGTGCATTGTCTGGCTTATGGCGAAGGTAAATGGCTTTTGGTTACCGATCCCGAAAGTTCTTATTCGGGACAGCGGTGGAGCACCCGATCGGATTTTCCAAAAGATGCCATTTCTGCCGGATGGAATGATGGATTGGATATCAGTTGGATTGGTTATGGAGAAGGGGTTTGGTATGTGGTCATGTCAGGCAGTACAGGGGCAGAAGAGCAGCGATGGATTACCAATGGAAATTTTCCTGCCGATGAAATAAAGGAAGCCATAAAATCTGGAGAATCCATTATAAGGCTTGTGTATGGAAATGACAGATGGGCGGCGGTATTCGGAAAAATGAAGGAATATGGTTCGCAAATTTTTGGACTCTACAGCGATTTTCCAGCCAAAACCATTAACGATTATTGGGCAAAAGGATATTTTATTACTTCACTCAGTCCTGCCAATGGAAAATGGGGTTTGGTAATGACCAAAGATGCACCCTTTGAGAATCAGTTTTATGTTTCTAATAAACAGTTTCCCGAAGAAGATGTTAAATCAAAACTCAACGAAGGATATGAAATTACCGATATCAGCTATGGAAATGGTATATGGTTGGTAGTCATGTCTGTTCCTTTTGAACAACCTGCCGATAACAAGGAGGAAGAATTTACTTTCGATCCCGAACAATCAGAAATTACGCAAGAAGCTGCCCCTGCCAAGGAACTGAATATTTCACCCAAAGCCATGAGATATTATCAGACAGGGATGGAATATTTTGACAGAAAAGAATACAAGAAAGCCATTGATTACTTTGAAGATGCCTTAAAACTTTCGCCTGAGTTTCCTTCGGCACTCAACAGTATTGGTGCTGCATGGTCGTGGCTGGGCGACATGGAAAAAGCGCTGAAATATTATCAGGAATCCTTTCAACTCGATGCTTCCAATCCGGTGGTATTTTCTAATTTGGTGTACTCACTGAACGATATGGATAAAAAAGAAGAATTGTTCAAAATTGCTATGGAATGTCCTTCTTCCGTATTGAAGGAAGTTGATGATGCCACACCATTGTATCAGGCAGGGAGAGTTTTACTCGAAAAAGGGAAAAACGAAAAGGCCAAA
>JAAYUQ010000158.1 GCA_012517575.1 Bacteroidales bacterium
ACAAAAAACTACTTCCATTTTACCAGGAAATGACCGGCACGGCTGAAATCATTACTGAAAACATGCGTTTGATTGAAAGAATTATCGCTCCGGTGCATTCGATTTATGAAGAGAGAATCAAATAAAAATTAGAAGTAAAATCACTGAAATATAACATTAATAAAACCACACCCTTCGCAGTCAAGCACATTGACAAGTCGCACATGAGATGGTCTAAAAAAACTGGACAGAAATTTACTAATTTTAAAATTTCTGTCATATGAAAAAGTCAAGAAGAACATTTACGGCTGAATTTAAAGCGAAGATTGCCATAGAGGCGATAAAAGAGAACAAGACCATATCTGAGCTTGCTCAGATTTACCAAGTGCATCCTAATCTGATTACACATTGGAAAAGGGATTTTTTGGCCAATGCGGGGAAGGTTTTCGATAGCGAGAAGGATGAGTCATCAGAGATAAAGAAGCTTAAGAAAGAGAATGAGGAGTTAGTACATCAAATCGGTCAACTGTCGGTAGACATTAATTGGTTAAAAAAAAAGGTTCTATGATACCCCTGGATATACGCAGAGAGATGGTTGATCGTGAAGAAGGGCAAATGAGCATATGCTACCAATGTGAGCTTTTGGGGATTGCCAGAAGTACGCTCTATTACACGCCATCAAAAGCCAGTACAAAAGACTTGAAGCTCATGGAGGAGCTTGACAGGCTGTACCTTGAGGATCCCACACGGGGGACCCGCAGGATGACCAATGAGCTGCGTAAAAAAGGTCATCAGGCTGGTCGGTGCCATGTACGTACTCTGATGCAGATCATGCGATTAAAGACGGTCTATTGCTGTCCTCGAACCACCATCATTGATTCTGCCAGGTATAAATACCCCTATTTGCTACGTAATCTGGAAATACAAAGGCCCAACCAGGTATGGGCGCTTGATATTACCTATATTCCGATGCTTAAAGGATACATGTACTTGCTGGCTATAATGGACATTTACAGCAGATGCATCCTGGGGTGGAGTTTATCGAATACGATGGAAGCTGAATGGGTTGTTAATACCTTGAAAATGACGATAAACAAATATGGAAGGCCGGAGATTATAAATTCCGATCAGGGAAGTCAGTTTACATCGGATGAATATATTGGATATGTCAAAAGCCTTGAAACAGTCAGGATATCAATGGATGGCAAAGGCAGGGCCATTGATAATGTTTATATCGAACGTTTCTTCAGAACCATTAAATACGAAAAAATTTACCTTGAGCACCCGGAGACAGGTAGTGAATTACACCACACCTGTTCACAATTTATTCACTATTACAATGAAAAGCGGGATCATTCTTCCATAGGGAACAACCCGCCAATGGTTGTATATCAGAATGCTGCATAATTTATTAACAAAAAATCAAGTTATGAGTCTCCCCCACACCCCCTCTTTTCAACATAATAAATTAACTTTGATAAAAATATTGTCCAGTCTCATTAGACCATCTCACGGGTGAATTGGTTAAATCAAGCTTTGTGCTTCTATCTAAGTTTCTGCTTAGCTGATAGTTATGCGCCTCGAAAACCGCCACAAGTCATATACGCCAAACGTTATGGGCAAGTTTAAAAAACAAAGACGGTCTGCGAAAGCCAACGGGCTGACCACCCATTGTGACAGAAATAAAAATGTTGAAACCAGATACAACTCTAAAAAACGGGGCGGATTCTGAAAAGCCAAATGAGTAAGAGAATTAAAACGTTTTATCATGAAAAATCTAATTTGTTATGCAATTCTAATTGCAATTATTTTTTGTTCTTGCAACAAAGATGTACAAACAGTTTGTTCAGAGTGTGAAAAAAACAAACCAATCAACGAAAAATTAATTGTAAAGATTGGTGAAACTGGATTTTCCACTGAAATTAAATACTGGAACTACAAAAAAATAAGTCTTACGTATAAGACAATTGAAGAAAAAAGTTTTAGTGAAATTGTTTCAAGCCTAAAAGAAATCACAAAATTTAGCAAACTGCCGTATTCTATTGTTCTATACACTAACAATCTTATAGGAGAAACTAATAAAGTAACGGATGGTAATATTATTGGGCTGAGTTTTTTCTATGTCGAAAATAGTAAAATGTATCATAGTTTCTATAAAAAGACACTTGGTGGATTTTCTAATGAAGTTGATCTTAACTGTGAAGTGGAAGGGATTGTCTCCAATGATCTCCACAGAATAACTTTAGAAAACTTTGATACAATTTCAAATCCAAATCGATCATGGCTCTTGTTTTTTTCAAACAGTAATACCAACTATAAACTATTAAATCCAAAACATGAACTCTCTACCCGTCTTCAAAAGCATTTGTCCTTAAAAAGCACAATGGAACTTACAGACGACTGCGCTCCCCCTTGTATTGACGGA
>JAAYUQ010000159.1 GCA_012517575.1 Bacteroidales bacterium
AATGTGGAAAATTTCAAGAATCATCCTTCGGTCATTATTTGGTCGCTGGGCAACGAATGCGGAGGGGTTGGTACAAATTTCGTGGAAGCCATGAATACGGTTAAGAAGATCGACCTCACACGTTTTTTACATTACGAGCGATTCGGTATTGGCAAAAACAATCCTTCGGATTTCGACGGCAAAATGTATGGAACGCCCGAACAGTTTGCAGCCATTGCTCAGAACAAAGAATTGACCAAACCTTTTTATATATGCGAATACGCCCATGCAATGTTTAATTCGATGGGATCACTGACCGAATATTCCGAAATGTTCGACAATAATCCGAACATCGTTGGTGGTGCGATTTGGGAATATCAGGATCAGGCCTTGTGGAACAAACGCGATCCCAATCATCCGATTCTGGCTTATGGCGGTGGTTTCGGGGAATTTCCCAACGATCATTATTTTATTCACAAGGGTGTGGTTTCCTACGATCGCTCTATCAGCGGTACGAAAGTGAAGCCTCATTATCCCGAAATGAAAAAAGCCTATCAATGGATTAAAACCGAATTGATAGATCCGTCGAAAGGGACTATACGCATCAAAAACAAATATCAATTTATTTCGCTCGATGGATTTGCCGGTGAATGGAATGTGACGGAAAACGGCGTGAAAATTGCCGAAGGCAAATTTGATGTGCCACATATCGAAGCATTCAATGAATCGATTGTGAACTTGCCGGTCAAAGTGGAAAATCCTAAAGCGGGAGCAGAATATTTTTTGAATGTGTCTTATACTCAAAAGGGAAACACATTGTGGGCTAATCGTGGATTTGAAGTCGCTGCAGAACAATTTAAGTTGCCAATTAACACACCGGCTATGAACGGTTCGAAATCTGCAGTTCCCGTCAAAATTAAAAAAGACGGCAATTTGGTAAAAATTTCAGGCAACGGATTTTCATTAGTCTTCGACCAAAAAACAGGATTTATGACTCAACTAAATAAAGCCGAAAAGAATTTGCTGGTTGAGGGCGAATCGCCAAAACTTGTTTTGTGGCGGGCAGCACACCGCAACGACGACATGTGGACATACGACAATTGGTCGAAGTATGGGTTGAATAGTTTAACATACAGCCCTGTAGATTTCAAAGTTACGAAAGTGGATAAATCTTCCGTAAAGGTTGTTTCGAAAATTAAAGCCGAAGGTAAAGAAGGCTTCGAAGCTTATCACACGGCTACTTATCTGATAAAAGGCGACGGTTCGGTGAAAGTGGAAAACGATGTTACTTTTGCCGGTCCGAGAATCAATCTCGGCCGCATCGGAATTCGATATCGTTTGGATAAACAATTGGATCGTGTAACCTATTTTGGACGTGGTCCTCAGGAGAATTATTCCGACCGAAAAACGGGTGCTTTTGTTGGACTGTATGATTTGGCCGTACATAATCAATATGAGTACGAAAAGCCGATGGAATACGGAAATCACGAAGATGTTCGCTGGGCTGAATTGTCGGGCGGCAACCTTCCATCCATTCAATTCAATGCCGACGACCATTTGATGCAAATATCGGCGATACCTTATACGGATGAAGAAATGTTTCCCGTAGAATATAAAATAGATCTTCCGAAAAGCAATTCAACAGTTTTCACGCTTTCAACGAAAACGCTCGGCGTAGGATCGGCAAGTTGTGGACCCAAACCTCTGCCGGAATATTTGATTTGGACAGATGAAACTCATTTTACCTACAGTATAAAATTATAAAAATATGTTCACTTTGAACCCAGATTATGCATTCAAACATATTAAATATCATTTCTGCAACTCAAAGAACTATGTACATTAACGTGAGTTCGGCGTAACGATTTACCTGTTTTAATTATATAGAAAGTTGATAATTAATAAGATAATAAGGTTTATTCTTGTTGTTGATTAACGTTACTAAGGTTTTATTAAAATAACGGAGTTCGTTTTCTGAATATAAAGACTTTATTTGAAACAACTAACCTTCGTAACATGTTCATACTTACTCTTCATCAACCTTATTACCTTATTTATAATTGTTTGTATAATATTCATTTTCATCTATCGAACTCACGTTAACTTATTCATTATAAACAATTAGGCTAAATTCTGAACTTTATAGACTGACTTACAATTAGTTTTAACTATGTTTTTTCTAATGCTGAATCTGGGTCGAAAGGAATAAAAAAATTATACTTGCTTTCTCCTGACTTCAACACAATTTAAAATGTTTTTTATAAAAATCATATAATGAGATATTTATAATTTTTCGTTTGCATTACCCTTTTGGTGATGCAAACGAAAAATCGATATCTTTGCTTATGTTTGGTTTGATATGGCAGAAGATAACGTCTTGAGCTTACCAATAATCAAGGCTTCTACAATTGATTATCTACAATCCTATTTTGATAAAGATGTGTAATTACAAAAAATAAACCGTCATTGGGATAAGTTGTACCATACCCTGCAGGAGAAAAATCAGCAAAATGAGCATTTTTCAATTTCCAATATCAACAAAATCGGAAAGATGTTCTTTTACATACGCTGAAATTATTTCCAGTTGTTCTTCTTCCATGTCGAAATATTCTTCCTCCAGTTCGTCAAATTGCTCAAAATCTACATACATTGCATTAAATTCCTCTTCGGAAGTATCTCTTTCCAATATGGTTTTGTTTTCGTCGTAAATTTTTTTTGCCTTGTAAAGCAGTTTGGACAAATCGCGAGCACCCATTAATCGTAATGCTTTGGCAAAAGGATTGTCAAAAATATAACCTCCGTAACCGTTTTGTATCAGTTGAACAAATCCGCCCTCATCCATTTCGGTCGAAAAAAAGTACCACGAAAGCAAAACATGTTGCCAGCCGTTGAGTAATTGCATGTTGGAAGTATTCAAATTACCGCCAATAGCCGTCAGATAGGTTTCGGCAATTGACCGAAGAAATTCTTTGTCGGCTTTGTTCATGGCTTGCTTCAATTCTGAACTTGGAATTTGTATCATGTTTTATTAATTAAGTAATATTTCGGCGCTATAAGCCGGTAAATCTATGTTGATGGTACTGTTTTCTTCTGAGAAAGGATACTGAAAAACAGGCTGATAAATTGTGTTTTTCAGTATATCCGGAAGATTAATTTCAAAATGTTGGGATTTGGGCGCATTATTGATAAATATTATTGCAACTTTATCGAAATATTTTCGGGCATATACCCAACTGTCGTCATTAGCTTGAAGCGAAACAAAATCGCCATAAATCAGTACCGGATGTTGAAGTCTCAAATGAGTCAAAGTAGAAACTTTTTTCCATAAATTTTGTTCTCGATGGTTCCAGTGGTCAAAATGCATCATTCTCCTGCAATCAGGGTCATTTGCGCCTGTCATGCCTATTTCGTCGCCGTAATAAATAACGGGGATACCTGGAATGGTTAGGTTAAAAGTATGAAACAAAAACATTTTGTCGTAAGCAGTTGAGTCGGAAATTCCTATTTCCCTTTTCCATCCGGCAAGTTTGGAGTCCTCTCCGAATTTCAAGTCACCCGAAGCATAAGCCATAAATCGCGGACGATCATGATTTCCGGAAATGTAGCCCATTAAGTTGTGATGTCCATAAACTTTAAAACTGTTTTGCAGCACATCGTTCACTCTATTTAACGAGTTACCTCCAATACCAGCAAATGCTATGGAAGCTTCATCAAAAACATTAAAATCGAATTGACCATCCAACATACCGGTGCCCAAGAAACTGCCAATAAGTTGTGGGCTGCCGTATGTTTCTCCAATTTGATACAAATTTTTTCCATGATTTTGGCGTTTTATTTTTAAGGTAAGTTCTCGCCAAAAGTCGTTGGAAATATGCTTGCAGGCATCGTGCCGAAATCCGTCGAGTTGAAATTCTTTCAACCAAAACAAGGCTGAATCGGCCATTAAATCAATGACTTCCGGATCGGTGGTGTTCAAAGTCGGCATAAATGTATCAAACCAAGTCGTCAATCGCTGGTCATCCCATCTTTCCGTATTCAATGTTCCGTCGGGAAGATACAACGACGTGAAAAACTCCGGATGTTCCTTGTAAAGCGGATGTTCTTCGTGTACATGATGGGCAACATAATCCAGTAAGATATTGATATTGTTGGAATGTGCGTGGGCTACAAGATTTTTCAGTTCGTTATTCGTACCAAATCGAAAATCGACTTTGGAAGAAGAAACAGGCCAATAACCATGATATCCTGAAAATTTGGTAGAGACAGGAGCATAAAATCCATAAGGAGTAGTGGGATTTTGATTTACCGGAGAAATCCACAATGTATTTACTCCCAAATCGGTAAAATACCGGTCATCAATTTTTTGTCGGATACCGGCTAAATCGCCGCCCCAGAAATCGACTTTCGGATGCACATCAGGCCGGCGGAGGGGATGATCATTGTTTTTGTTTCCATTTTTAAAGCGATCGACCATCAAGAAATAGATAATTTGTGATTCCTTATCCGAACGGGTAATTTCTTTTGCTTCAGTCAACACTTTTCCCTTGTGAAGCGGAATAAGAACATCGTTGCTGACGCCAAAATCATTGGATGCCCAAATGCGAATAAACGAACGTTCAAGTGAATGTGCTTCGGCGGGAATATCGAAAACAATTCGGTTTTCCTGTTTTTTTACAAACATGTCGGGCAAACGGTAATTCTGCCAGTAAATAAAGATATTGTTGACCTTGTTTGCCAACAAAAGGGTAATTTTTGAATCGGAATATGCATCGGTATAAAGCATGGGGAAAAGCGACTGCTGACCTTCTACTTTGAGTATGGAATTGAATTTTCCTCTTCCATTATCTATTTTAAGCGGATTGTTGACATCATAATTCCATTCCCCATCCAGCACCATTTGATATAGATAAGTTCCCGGACTTAAATGCAATGTTGTTTGATAAAAGCCGCTGTCGTTGAGTTGCAAATCGGGTGTAAAATTGGGAACCCAATCGTTCATTTGTCCGGCAATTTGAACTTTGCGATATGTTTTTCCCTGTGGTCGATAGGTGAAGACAAAATCTGTTTTGTCGGTTTTTCGGCAGGGTACGGAAAAAGGTGTCCCGTTCGACCAAATTTTAATATCAACAAAATTTTCCATTTCCGGTACAACGTCGACAAACAATAACTTTTTATTGTTGGATAATTTGTATTTTAACCAAGAGGAAGAAGAAGTAACGGAATCAATTTCAGCGGGATTCAGTATAAAATCCTGTAAATAAATGGTATCTGCTCCAATTTCCAATGTTACAAGTGAATTTAAGTTGAGGTTGTTTTCATCGTCGGGAGAATAATGTAAAGACGGCTGGCACGAAACAAGCAGGCCCGTGCACAAAAAGAGAAATAGAAATTTGTTTTTCATAGCTTAAAATTAGGTTTATAGAAGTTCGTAAATCATTACGCTTTTTGCCGGTAAGGAAAGAATGTTTTTCAAGTTGTACAAATTTCCGTTGAAAATTTCTTTAGCTTGGTCGTGTCGCTCCAACATTTCATTAAATCTTTGCAAATTCAATTCTGTCGGCTGTTCATTATTGTTAGCAACAATCATAACTGTTTTATCAGCGTTGTAACGAAAAAAGACATAAATTCCATTTTCGGGAATAAACTGTTTCATTTTTCCAGTTTGAAGAACCGTATTTTTTTTTCGGTAATGCAACAAATGACGCAAATAGTTGAAAATCTCGTTTTCTGCTGTTGTTCTGTCATTTGCAATAAAAGCACTGCGTTGATCGTCAGGCCAACCGCCCGGGAAATCGAACCGATGACCTTCGTAACTACCCGGAATGCCGGGCATCATAATTTCCGTACCATAATAAATTTGCGGATAGCCGCGCACAGTCAGCAACATGGCCAATGCCATTTTATATTTAGCAATATCGTTTTTTACGGCGGTTTGGTAACGGTCAATATCGTGATTGTCCAAAAAAGTCATAATCAAGTCTGAATTGGGATAAACAAAATCCTGTGCAAAATGACTGTAAAAACGTATCATCCCATTTTCCCATCCTTCTTTTTCATTAAAAGCCATAGAAAACACATCTTTCAGACAAAAATCCATCACGCTGGACAAATGAGAATCAAAGCCGCCCGTATTATTTCTGTTTCCTGTCTGATAATAAGCCGTTTCCGCAGGTGTTTTTACCCAACATTCGCCTACCACGTTCATTTTGGGATATTCATCAAGAATGGATTGAATAAATCGGGACGCAGCCTTTATATCGTTGTACGGATAAGTATCCACACGCATTCCGTCAATTCCGGCATATTCTATCCAGAAAATGTAAGCTTGTCGCAAATAATCGAAAAGAAGAGGAAAATTAAGATTTAAATCGGGCATGTTGGGCGCAAACCAACCTTTTATCAATTTTTCGCGGTCGGCTTCCGAAGCGTGAGGATCAGTCCATGCAGTGATCCGGTAATTGGAAGAGGTATAATTTTTCCATGTATTGAACCAGTTTTTATCGGGAATGTCATTCAGCCACCAGTGTTTCCAGCCACAATGATTGGGAACCACATCGATCAGTAGTTTTAAACCGTAAGCATGACAAGTGTCGGCTAGTCGCAAATAATCGGTATTGTTTCCCAAACGTGGATCGACTTTGTAATAATTGGTGCAAGCGTAATGATGATAGGAGTATTGCGTATCATTATCTTCAAACAACGGCGTAGTCCACAAGGCAGTAATTCCCAAATCGGCCAGATAAGGAATTTTGGAAATAATTCCTTCAATGTCGCCACCATGCCGTGCATTCGGTAGTTCACGATGTGCACCCTGAAAATATCCTTTTACGGAATCGTTTACTGTATTACCATTGCAAAATCTGTCGGGCATCAACAGATAAACGGCATCGGCCGAAGTGAAGCTTTCCCGCAATGAGGAATTTGCTCTTCGCTCTTTTAGTTCATACCAGTATTGTTGAACTTTTTTTCCTTTTTTCAGGACGATTTGAAATTTTCTCGGCGCATCAGCCTTTTGCAGATCGATATAAAGAAAGACATAATTTGGGTTATCCGTCAATTCTTTCCGGATGATTGTTATTTCCTTGTCCTGAATCGTAAAATCGCACTTTGCAATATCCTGTCCATGAAACATAAGCTGTAGTTGCGTCTGTTTCATGTCTGTCCACCAAAAAGTCGGTTCAATGTGGTCAACCCATTTTTTATCGGCTGATTTTGATGAGAAACAAACCAATAGAAACGAAAGCAGGAAAAGATATTTTTTCATGTCGGCGAGTGGATTGGGTTTAATAAAAAAATGACTTGAATGTTTATTGTTCAAGAGGAGTTTCAACCATACTTTCGGGCAAAAGCATAAAAGATTTGTCGTAAATCATCAGGTTAATAGTTTCTCCTTTGATATGTTGAATAATAACTTTCGATTTTTCAATGCGAACATTCAGATGTATTCCTCTGAAAATCACATTGAAAGCAAATGATTGCCACTGTTTTGGAATTTGCGGATAAAAATGCAGGCAACCTTCTTTCACGCGCATTCCACCAAAACCCTGAACAATGGAAAGCCATGTGCCGGCCATACTTGTAATATGCAGACCTTCAGCAACTTCATTGTTGTAATCGTCTAAATCGAGACGGGCTGTGCGGAGATACAGTTCATAGCCTTTTTCAATTTTTCCGATTTTACAGGCTACAATTGAATGGATACAAGGCGACAACGAAGATTCATGAACAGTGAGTGGTTCATAAAAATCGAAATTTTTCCTTATTGTTTCCGCTTCGAAAAAATTTTCAAAAAGATAGAGTCCCAGCACTACGTCGGCTTGTTTGATAAGCGAGGAACGAAGTATGCGATCCCATGTCCAATGTTGATTGATGGGACGCTGATTTTCCGGAATTTCATTGGCTTTGGTCAGGGTTTTATCCATAAAGCCATCCTGTTGCAAGAAAATATCCAAATCCTTTTCCTCGGGGAAATACATGTTTTCAACAATATCTTTCCACAAAAAAGTCTCTTCATTGGAGAAACCGATGCTTTGCGCCATATCTTCAAAAGCGCGGAAGTTTGTTTTTCGGATAGTCTCAATACATTCCATCGTATAATTTAAGCACCATACGGCAATGAAATTCGTAAACCAGTTGTTGTTAACATTATTTTCGTACATGTTTGGTCCGGTTACGCCCAAAATGACATATTTCTTTTTCTGTCCTGACATATTTACGCGCTGACTCCAAAAACGGGATATGGCAATCAGCACTTTTAATCCGTAATTTATCAGATAATCTATATCGTTGGTATAACGCACATAATTATAAATAGCGTAAGCAATAATACCGTTTCGATAAACTTCTTCAAAAGACAGTTCCCATTCGTTGAGAATTTCGCTGCCGTTGAAAGTTGCTGCTGGAAAAAGGGCTGCTCCATTTGTAAAACCAAGTTTTTCAGCATTCTGGATGGCTTTAGGTAAATGTCGAAAACGATAAAGTAAAAGATTTCGTGCCACATTTTGCGGCGAAGTGGAAAGATAAAAAGGAACACACACAGCTTCGGTATCCCAACGCGTGGCACCTGAAAATTTTTCACCCGTAAAACCTTTTGGACTGATATTCAGACGAGGATCATTTCCACTGTAGGTTTGATTGAGTTGAAAGATATTAAATCGAATGGCTTGCTGCGCAGCAACATCATTGTCGATAATTACATCGGATTGTCGCCATTTTTCTTCCCATACCGATTTGTGTTCTTCAAACAGTTGATCCCAACCTTTGTTTTTTGCTTGTCGAGCAAGGGAACAAGCACGTTCTGTAAGCTCTTCGCGCGGATGATTTAGTGAGCTAATCACCGACACATATTTTCTCAACGTTACGGTTTCTCCTTTTTTAATATCTGTGCCAACACTGAAACCCGCAACTTTTTCTTTTTCAATTTTAATGGGATTGACATTCAGCAAATCTTTGTTTTTGTAGAATGCATAAGTGAGCGCACAGCACACATGAAAATCCAGCTTACGGGTTTGTGCCCACAAATGAGAAACATCCTGTTCTGTTCGCGTTTGAAGAACATTCCAGAACGGTTCGTTATAATTGGTATAATAGTTTCGCACATCTCCATCAATTAATGGAAGAAACGAAATTCGACCATCATAATTCAACGATTTTACTGTATAACTGATAACGCCGATTTCATTTTCTGCCATACTCAAAAATCTTTTCACCGAAACCTGAATACGGTGTCCCTTGAATGATGTTGCTTCAAAAGTTCTTTCCAGATAACCTTCACGCATATTCAACACACGTTTGAAGTTGGCAATATCCCATTCGCCAATATCCAGCCTTTCATCGTTTAGACGAACACTGATCACTGTCCAGTTGGGCGCATTTACAATTTTGTCGTTAAATTCGGAATAACCGTTTTTCCAACTTCCTCTTTCTGCTTTTTCGGGATAATAAATTCCGGCCACGTAAGAGCCTAGCATGGTCTCGCCCGAATAATATTCTTCAAAATTTGCCCGTTGCCCGATGTGTCCATTGCTTAAGCTGAAAATACTCTCTGATGCCAATTGTTTTTCCGGATGAAACTCTTCTTCGATAATGCACCATGGATCGTGCTTTAAATATCTGTTCATAGCAATAGTTTTATAGTGTGCCCGTATTATTTGTTGATTAAAAAATCGCCAACATTAAAAATTAAATCGTCATGCACTTATTCTTACTTCAATACCCATACTTTCCTGCAATGAAATTTTAACTAATTTTGTCAAATTTAGATACTCATGCAAATATATTTCAATTATTCGATTTTACAGAAAAAAAACCAATATTTCATTCAAAAATTTTTTTTGATAAGAAGTTGGGCATGTTAAAAAATGAAACAATATCTGATTTTTAATAATGCTGAATGAAGCCGTTAATCCTCTTCACGGAAAAATAAAGTAATAAGGTTTCGATTTTAGGGATTTATTCGGGTTATTAAGGTTTTTAGCAAGATAAGGTTGGAAAAATTAAGAAATTGATTTTTCAATTAATTATTTGTTATTCAATTCATTAAGTAGAGACGTAGCATGCTACGTCTCTACAAATACCCAAATTTGGTTGCAATGAATTGGAATCAAAACGTGAAATAATTTAAAAATTTTACGGTAATTTACCAATCGAATTGAAATTTTATCATGGTATTGACGTAGCATGCTACGTCTCTACAAATACCCAAATTTTGTGAAATGAATCGGATAAAAAAGGTGAAGTTAGTTTGAAATTGTATTGTGTGGCATGTTTGAAAAAATTAAATCGGAAATTGACAGATTATTAAAATGTCTCCAACCACGATTTCAATTCTGTCAACATTTCCAAGTGGTATTTGAAAGATTCTTTGATTCCCCAACCATGACCGCCATTGGGATAAATGTGCATGCTTGCGGGAATGCCTTGTTGTTGCAATGCCAAATAATATTTCACCGAATTGACTGGTTTCACTACATCGTCGTCATCCGACAGAACAATAAAAGCCCGGGGCGTGGAGGCATTTACCTGCAATTCATTACTATAAGTTTTTTCCATTTCCGTTGTCGGATTATTACCCAACAGATGTTCGCGTGAACCGGCATGAGTTTCCTTCTTATTCATGGTAATAACAGGGTAAAACAAAACCTGAAAAGCGGGACGTAAATCTGCTGTAGCATGAGTTGCTACGGTAGAAGCCAAATGTCCGCCAGCAGACGACCCCATGATTCCGATACACTCAGGATTAATATTCCAAGTTTTGGCGTTTGTTTTGGTCAGTCGAATGGCTTCGTAAGCATCCGATATTGGAACTTCCAGATTTCCGTTAGGCATGCGGTATTTTAAAACAATTACTGCAATGTTCAGATTATTGAAAAAAGGAGCCCAATCATAACCTTCGTGATTCATGGCCAAATGTTGGTATCCGCCACCGGGACAAACAATTACAGCTTTGGTTGGTTGAGAAGCCTTGGGAAGATAAACAGTGATGGCGGGTTTGAAGTTCGAAGCGGCATCATCGTAGCCCTGCAATTCCATTCCATTGGAATTAGGTAATCCATTTTGCCAGAGGTCTATGACAAAAGGCGATTTTGGGGTGGAAATCTCTTTATCCTGCGCTCCAACAAAAGGGCAAGCTACAAACAAAATCAGCAAAAACAAACTGCAAATAGAATAAAATGTTTTCATAATGATTAATTTAACTGATTAACTGATTCTTTTTAAAAAAAATCCAAGTGTGAACATGCTTTATTCCTTTTTTTGAAAGGAAGTTGATTTGAGCATATTCCCCACAAATTTTTGTAATTTGCCTTTATAAATTTCAAAGCAAAGTATTATTAATCAAGCAGTTGTATTCTCTGAATGCATATAGCAGCCTTGAATATAACCATTCAATTTTAAGGAAATTTATTTCTTTTTTTCAATCCATTTTCTTGCATTAACAAGAGCTTCAAGCCAGGGCGTAACTTCGTCTCTGTTTCGTCTTTCGTCAGGGTAATAAGCCCATTGCCAAGGAAATATGGCCCGTTCTGGATGCGGCATCATGGCTAAATGTCGTCCATCCGAAGAACAAAGTGCAGCCACGTTATAATCTGATCCATTCGGATTTGCCGGATATTCGGGATAAACATATTGCGCTGCAATATGATATTCATTTTTTGGTTTCGGTAAAGAGAATTTACCCTCTCCGTGAGCGACCCAAACTCCCAGCTTACTTCCAGTCAATGTTTTCAGCATGACAGAATGATTTTCGGGAATTTCCACACTTACAAAACCAGATTCAAATTTATGTGAATCGTTGTGCAACATTTGTGGCTTTTGTTCATGATCGGGAGTTATCAGTCCCAAATGTATCATCAGCTGGCAACCGTTGCAAATACCGAGACTCAACGTATCGTCTCTTCGATAAAAATTGTCCAAGGCTAATTTGGCTTTTTCGTTATACAAAAATCCACCAGCCCAACCTTTTGCCGAACCCAACACATCAGAATTGGAAAACCCGCCGCAAAAAACAATCATATTGATATCTTCCAGTGTTTCACGTCCGGAAACCAAATCAGTCATGTGTACATCTTTTACATCAAATCCCGCCAAATAAAGGGCAAATGCCATTTCACGATCGCCATTTGTTCCCTTTTCCCTAATAATGGCAGCTTTTGTGCCGGTTTTTGCATGTTGCATGGACAAGCCCAACTGCGAAAGTTTTCCGCTGAAAGTATTGTGGAATGAAAAAGTTAAAGGCTGATTCTTGAAATTCTTATACCGTTGCAACGCACAGTGATTCCCGCTTTGTTTGCGATCGAGAAGGTAGGAAGTCCGATACCAAACATCACGCAATTGAGAAACGGAAAAAGAATAGGAAGATTTTTTCTTGTAGATTTCTATACGATTTTCCTTTATGGGAAAAGCAATACGTGCAAAACCGATGCCGTTGTCGGTAAAGATTTTTTCTACCACTTTTGCTTTGGCATTTTTTATCTGTATCAGCACTCCTGGATTTTCCGAGAAAAGTGTGGTGATAAGTGATTTTTCGGCCAAAGTGTCCAATTGAATTTTCAAACCTCCGCTTGTATTGGGGAAACACATTTCCAGTAATGCAACTATCATTCCTCCGGCAGAAATATCGTGTCCGGCCAAAATCAATTTTTTCTCGATCAGTTGTTGTATGCTTTCAAAAGCTGTCTTAAAATACTCTGCATCTTTTACAGTAGGCGTTTCGTTGCCAATTCTGTTTAAAACCTGCGCTAAAGCTGATCCACCTAATTTAAAGCTGTCGAAAGAAAAATCCACATAATATATGGCCGAATCGGTATCGTTTACCAACACAAGCGAAACAGTCTTTTTAATATCTGCAACTTCGCCTGCTGCCGAAATAATTACTGTTCCAGGAGCGAAAACCTTTTCGTTTTCGTAATTCTGAGTCATGGAAAGGCTATCTTTACCTGTAGGAATATTGATGCCCAATGAACAGGCAAAGTCGCTGCAAGCTTCCACAGCCTTGTAAAGTCGTGCATCTTCTCCCTGATTTTTTCCTGGCCACATCCAGTTTGCACTCAAGGAAACGCCGTCCAAGCCATCAACCAAATTTGCCCAAACGATATTGGTCAACGATTCTGCAATTGATAACACCGAACCTGCTGCCGGATCAATTAAAGCTGCCAAAGGGGCATGACCTATGGAAGTAGCCATCCCTGAAATTCCCCGATAATCCAATGCTACTACTCCTACATCGCTCAAAGGAAGTTGAATTTCTCCAACGCATTGTTGACGGGCAACTTTCCCTGTAATGGAACGATCTACCTTGTTGGTAAGCCAATCCTTACAGGCAACCGATTCCAGCTGTAAAACAAGTTCCAGATATTCCTGTAATTTTTCTTCATCAAATTCTACCGATTGAAATTCATTTTTGCATGTTTTGTCGGTAATGATGGTTCTCGGTGGTTTCCCGAAAAGATATTTCAGCTTCAAATCCAGCGGTTTTTGTCCATCGGCTTGTTCAAACACCAGACGCATATCGTCAGTTGTTTCTCCGGCCACATAAAAAGGAGCTCGTTCGCGTTGGGCGATTTTTTTTGTTTCCTCAATGTCTTTTTCTTTCATCAACAAACCCATTCGCTCCTGACTTTCGTTACCGATTATTTCTTTAGCACTTAGTGTTGGGTCTCCTATTGGAAGAGATGAAATATTGATTTTTCCTCCGGTGTTTTCTACCAATTCGGAAAAGCAGTTGAGATGACCACCGGCTCCATGATCGTGAATTGAAACGACTGGATTTTCAGGAGCTTCTACCAATGCACGAATAACATTGGCAACTCTTTTTTGCATTTCGGGATTGGCGCGCTGTACCGCATTCAATTCTATGGTATTATCATATTGTCCGGTTTCAACAGATGAAACAGCTCCTCCACCCATACCGATGCGGTAATTATCTCCACCCATCAAAACAACTTTTTCTCCGGGAACAGCCGTTTCTTTCAATGCATCTCGCGAATTGGCAAAACCAACACCTCCGGCGAGCATGATTACTTTGTCGTACCCGTATTTTTTTCTATTTTCTTCGTGTTCAAAAGTGAGCAGGGAACCACAAATAAGCGGCTGACCAAATTTGTTCCCAAAATCTGAAGCTCCATTTGATGCTTTGATTAAAATTTGTTCCGGTGTCTGATACAACCATTTTCTGGGTTTTACAGCTTTTTCCCACGGACGTTCTTTTTCGTTTTCTTCGTGGCATCTGGGGTAACTTGTCATATATACCGCCGTACCTGCCAATGGTAAACTTCCTTTTCCGCCTGCCAGTCGGTCTCGAATTTCTCCGCCTGTACCGGTAGCAGCTCCATTAAATGGTTCAACGGTAGTGGGAAAATTATGTGTTTCAGCTTTAACCGAAAGAACAGAGGTAATTTTCTTCAATTCAAAAAAATCCGGTTCGTCTGCCTTGACAGGAGCAAATTGCTCGATGTCAGGACCTTCGATAAAAGCTACATTATCCTTGTATGCCGAAACCAATTTATTGGGATTTTCTTCTGAAGTTTTCTTTATGAGCTGAAAAAGTGACAATTCTTTTTCTTCTCCATCAATAATGAATTTTCCGTTGAAAATTTTGTGGCGACAGTGTTCAGAATTTACCTGAGAAAATCCAAAAACTTCACTGTCAGTTAGTTTTCTGCCAATTTTCCGACTTACTTCATTCAAATAATCAATTTCTTCCTTACTCAGAGCCAAACCTTCTTTTTCATTGTAGGCAGCAATATCATCGATGTAGAGGATTGGTTCGGGAACTTTATCAATGTTAAAAATTTGCTGATTCAACCCATTGTAAATCCTTTCGAGCATCGGATCATAATCGTCTTCCTCAGGTTTAGTATTAGCAGGAATTTCCCTGAATTCTTCTATACGAACAATGCCGTTGATTCCCATATTTTGAGTTATTTCAACGGCATTAGTACTCCATGGAGTTATCATTTCCCGACGTGGCCCTATAAAATCTCCGTCCACCCAAAGAGTATCAAGCAATTCAGCTCCGGAAAAAAGCCATCTTAACTTAGATATGTCGGTTTCCAACAATTGACCAGACTGAACGACAAGGATTTTTTTTTCGGAAGATTGAAAGAAGTAAATCATATTTTTTTGAGGATTAGTTATTTCATTTAGTAATGAATGAAAAAAATTATCAAAAAACATCAAACTCAATATTGAAACAAAGGTAGCTTTTTTATTCAGTTTCTGAAATTCGCGACAAAGACTTTTTTGGAATAGACCAAACGAAATTGGCGTGAAAAAAATTATTTTTCATACGCCAACGCTAATAGGGCGGTACGTTGATCGTTCCAGCCACCAAGCTTGATTTTCTCAATGGTATTCACTTTCTTTTTTTCGTAAGGACTTTCCACCCGAATATAATTGGCCGTAAAACCGACCATGCTCGAACCATTATGACGGCCTTCCCATAAGACTTCGGCATATTTACCCATTTGACTTTCGTAAAATAAGCGGGTTTTTTGTTCAGAGAGGAGATGAAGTTCATCGCTGCGTCTTTTTCTTTCTGACAATGGAACATTTTGCTCCATCTGAATCATTTTTGTTCCTTCTCTTTCGGAATAAGTAAATACATGCAACTGAGAAATATCCAGCGAAGAGATAAAGTTTTTGCTTTTTTCAAAAAGTTCTTCTGTTTCACCGCGTGTTCCTACAATTACGTCAACCCCGATAAAGGCATCGGGCATATATTTTTTAATAACTTCAACCTTGTGGGCAAAAAGTTCGGTAGAATATCGTCTTTTCATCAAGTGGAGCGCTTCATTGCTGCCGGCCTGCAAAGGGATATGAAAATGAGGCATAAAATGATGACTGAAAGCAATATATTCAATCAAGTCATCAGTCAACAAATCGGGCTCAATGGACGAAATTCTGAAACGAACTTTTCCCGGAAGGGCATCAAGCACTTTTACCAAATCAAAGAAATTCTCTCCTGTAGATTTTCCGAAATCGCCAATATTGACGCCGGAAAGCACAATTTCCTTTGCTCCTTCAACAATGGCATTTTCTGCCGACTTCACCGTTTCTTCAATGGAAGCATTTCTGCTCCTGCCACGCGCAAAAGGAATAGTGCAATAGGTACAGTAATAATCGCACCCATCCTGAACTTTCAAAAAATACCGCGTACGGTCAGTACCCGAGCAGGAAGGATGAAATTTCTTCACCTTTTGGATAGGGGTTTTATGTATTTCAACTGAATTTTCGGCATCCCATCGTTCAATAAATTCCAGTACATCAAATTTTTCACCTGCACCCAGCACCAAATTCACTCCATCAATGCCAGCAATTTCTTCCGGATTAAGCTGAGCATAGCAACCCGTCACTACCATAATAGCATTGGGATGCTGACGCTTGAGGCGTTTAATAGCTTGTCGGCATTTGTGATCGGCTGTGTCGGTAACCGAACAGGTGTTAACAATACATATA